>QHUJ01000097.1 GCA_003221895.1 Gemmatimonadota bacterium
GCGGCAAGGGAGACGGTCCCAAAGCCAAGACACTCGAGGGTCCACCGCCCGCGAATCTGGCCGATCCCGCGGTCATGGGGGGCAAGTCGCTCGTCGATATCTACCGGCGCGTCGCCGTCGGTACGCCGCGGACCGCGATGCCGGAATTTGCCGGCGACCTCTCGGCCGAGGATCGCTGGGCGGTGGCGTCGTACGTGGCGGCCTTGCAGTACGGTGGATCGGCGACTGCCGCGACCTTCGCCGCCGTGCGCCGCCAGATCGACTCCGCGCTGTCGATGCGGTCGGAACAGACCGCGGTCGATGCCTACATGACGTTCGAGCAGGTCGAAACGTCGGTGCGGGCCAAGAATCCGGGACTCGCGAGCGAGCTGGAAGGTGCATTCGCGTGGCTGCGCACGCGCACGGTCAAAGCTGATCAGGCCGAGCGTCAAGCGATCCGCGGGCGGCTACTCGAGGGGCTCGAGCGAGCCGAGCGCGTCGTGGCGGACCGGCCGTCGCCCATGAGTCTCTTCGTCGCCTCCTTCTTCCTGCTGCTGCGTGAAGGCTTCGAGGCGATTCTGATCGTGGCGGCGTTGATGACCTTCCTCGTCAAAGCTGGCGCGCCGGTGCAGCGCCGCCGCGACGTGGCGCGTGGTGCCTGGCTCGCGGTGGCCGCGAGCTTGCTGACGTGGGTGCTCGTGGAGCTGCTGTTTCAAGTCACGCCGGGACAGCGCGAGACGATCGAAGGCGCCACGATGCTACTCGCCGCCGTCGTGCTCTTCTACGTCAGTTACTGGCTCCTCTCCAAGGTCGAAGCCGCCAAGTGGACGGCGTTTGTGCGCGGCAAAATGGAAACCGCGCTGTCGTCCGGCTCCGGCGTCGCGCTCACTGCGGTCGCGTTCCTGGCTGTCTATCGCGAAGGCTTCGAGACGATTCTGTTTTACAAGGCGCTATTCAGCTCGGCGGGTCCGAGCGGCGGAAGCGTTTCTGTCGTCGCTGGCATCGCGGCTGGATCGGTCGGACTGGTGCTCGTCTACTTTGCGATCAACCAGCTTGGTCTCCGCGTCGCGATGAAGCCCTTCTTCACCGTGACGGGCATCATGCTGTACTACATGGCGTTCGTGTTTGCGGGGAAGGGCATCGCGGAGCTGCAGAGTGCGCAGGTCATTTCCTTGACGGTCATCGAAAACGCGCCCCGCCTGCCCGTGTTCGGGATCTACCCGACGCTCGAGTCCCTGGCCGTACAGGGCGTGCTGTTGGTGCTCGCCATCGTGGCAGTGATCCGGGGGTGGTCCACGCGACCCAAGCCCTCACGCGCGCAGAGCGATCTCCTTCGGTCGTAGCGACTCGGGCAGCGTCTGGGGGCTGGTCGGAGTCCGCCAGAGGTACATCAGCAGGCCTCCCACGATCATGAGCAGGATGCTGGTCCCCTGCGCCAGCGTGAACGCGCCCAGGATGCGGTCATCCTTGGACCGGACGAACTCCACGAGAAAACGCTCCGCACCCGCAAAGACCAGATAGCCGGCGAACAACCAGCCCACCGCGTGGCCGTGCTCGCGGCGCTTCCACAGCCACAGGAACACGAGAAACATGATGGCCGTCTCGTACAACTGAGTCGGGTGAACGGCCACGAGCCGCATCGGATCGGTGCCCAGCGGGAAGTGGACGTGCATCGCCTCCAGATTGGCGACAGTCGTCGGCGGCAGCCCCTGCGGGAATTTCATCGCCCAGGGCAAGTTCGAAGGAATGCCGTAGTCATCGTTGACCAGGAAGCAGCCGACGCGACCCAGCGAATACCCCAGCGCGAGTGGCGCTGCGCAGATCTCCGCGGTGAAGCGCGGCGGCACGCGTCGCCGCCAGCCGTTCAGGAGAATCGCGACCACGGCGCCGAGGAACCCGCCATACCACACGAACCCGCCGCGGCGAAACAGCGCGTCGGCATCAGCAGTGAGCAGGACGTACCACAGCTTCGCGCCCACCAACCCCCCGATCACGCCCGCGATGATGATGTCGGCCGCGTAATCCTCATCGAGGCTGCGCTGCCGGAGATCGAGCTGAATCGCCCATCCGGCCATAAGGAAGGCGACCATCATCATCAAGCCGTAGCCGGTGAGCTCGAGCGGCCCGAGGTGCAGAACGAACGGATAGACAGTCATGTCGTAATCTCGGCGGCTTCGAGACCGGGGAGTGGAAGATCGGCGCGGGCGTCGAGCGTCCAGTCACTGCGCTCGCCCAGGCGCAGCCGGTGCCAGCCGGCGCGAGCGATCATCGCGGCATTGTCGGCATTAAGGCGGGGACTGGCGACCGCGACGCGCCCTTTCCCCGCCAGGCGCTCGGCAGCGCGCGCCGACAGCGCGCGACTGCAGGCCACGCCCCCACCCAGCACGGCCGTGGAATAGCCGGTCGAGTCCATGGCGCGCGCGAGCTTGGTGACCAGCACATCGAGCACGGCGTCCTGAAAGCCCCGCGCGATGTGCGGCCGGTCGCGGTCGAGGTCGTCCGACGCCCGCACCGCGTGCAGCACGGCCGTCTTGAGACCGGAGAACGAGAACTCGAAGCCCCCCGCCTCGTTGAGCATCGGCCGCGGAAACTGAAAGCGGCTGGGATCCCCCTCCTTCGCGAGCCGCTCGATCGGCGGGCCACCGGGATACCCGAGACCGAGCAGCGTCGCGACCTTGTCGAACGCCTCGCCCGCGGCATCGTCGCGCGTTTCGCCCAGCAGCCGATAGCGGCCCCACGCAGGAACGTCGAGCAGCAGGGTGTGGCCGCCCGAGACGAGGAGGGCGACGAACGGGGGCGCGAGGTCGGGGTCCTCAAGTGTCGGCGCGAACAGATGGCCCTCCATGTGATGGACGCCGATGAGCGCCCGGTCGCCCGCGTAGGCGAGCGACTTGGCATACACGACGCCGACGAGCAACGCGCCCGCGAGGCCGGGGCCCGCAGTGACCGCGACGGCGTCTACCGCCGGCATCGCGACGCCCGCTTCCGCGATGGCGCGATCCACGACCGCGGGCAGCGCGGCGAGGTGCGCACGGCTCGCCAGCTCCGGCACGACGCCGCCGAACACCTTGTGCACGTCTTGCGACAGGATGATGAGGCTTGCGAGCTCGCCATTGACGAGAACCGCGGCCGACGTCTCGTCGCAGGACGTCTCGATGCCGAGGACGACGTCAGCCACGGCGAGTCGGGGTGCGACGGCGCAGCGTAACCGAATCAGGAATGGCGTGCGCGGTGATGCCGCGCGGGCCGATGACCGTGATCCTGGCGACGCCGCCGGCGGCCCCCGAGATCGATGCCGTGAGGTGCGCAACGACGCGCACCGAGTCGCGCGTCAATGCCTGCACCCGGTCCTCCGGTCCGCGCACCGAGACCGACACCTTTGCCGGCGTAACGATGTAGTTCGTGATTGCTCCGGCGCCCGTCTCAACCGGAATCCCGGCAAACGAGCGCTCGACGATGGCATCCATTTCACCAGTCACGGTCACCTGCTTCGGCGCGATGCGGATGAAGCCGAGCGGCATCGTGTCGATGGGCACATTGCGGCTGAAGGTGCCGGAGACGTTGCTGATCTCCATCGGCACCGTCGTCACCGAATCGATCACCGCCAGGCTCTTCCCGGGGCCGACGAGGCGCGCGGTCGTGGGCGTCATCGAGAGACCGCCGCGCAGTACCTGCGCCGACTCCGGCGTCACGTTGACGAGCGATACGATGCGCACGTCTTTGCGCGCCACACTGTCGAGCGCCAGCGTGATCTCGCTGGGACGGATTTCCATGACCCGCACGTCGGCCCCCTTGGGCAGCGCCAGCTCGACGTCGGTGGGATCGAGATGGACCACCCAGGTAGGGGCCGTCACCGTGTCCGGCACGCGCCGCGTGATGTCGCCGGCGAGCGAGCGCAGCTTGAGGATCTGGGTGCCTTTGCCGGAGATTTGCGCGCGCACCTTGGGGAGCTTCTGCATCAGCGCGCGTCCCGGCGGCAGCTGCACGTTGAGCGTGACGTCGAAGCTCGTCGTGACCGGCTGTTGCAGCTGCACGGCGACGTAGAGCATCAGCGCGAGAAACAGTGCCGCGCCTTTGATCGGCCAGTTGCGCGTGATGAACGGGAAGGGGCTAGCGGGCATCCAGCAGGCGGCGGATCAGGTTTTCGTTCACGGGCGCGTCCCAGTCGGCCGCCCCGATGACCTTCTTGACGATCACGCCGTCGCGATCGATGACGAAGCTCTCGGGCACGCCCGTCGTCTGATAGATCTGCCGGATCGACCCGTCCTGATTGTGCAGCACCGGGAATGTGAGCCCGTACTCCTTTACGAACTTGTTGACGACACTGGAATCCTCTTCATCCACGCTGACGGCGACGAGCTGGAAGTCGGTCCCCGCGAGCTTCTGGTGCAGCCGCTCCATCGAGGGCATCTCGATTTTGCACGGCGGGCACCAGGTCGCCCAGATGTTGAGCAGCACGACCTTGCCGCGATAGTTCTCGATCGTGGCTGGCCGTCCGCTGGAAAGCTCGACGGCCTGGAAGTCGGGCGCCGTCGATCCGACTTCGAGGAGATTGAGCTGGGGCCGCAGCTTGATGGCCAAGGCCACGCCAAACACCGCCGTCATCACGACTCCGGCAACCAGGGTCCACTGCTGCCGATTCGTCATACCGTCACCATGCAGCGCCGCCGCAGCTCCTGCACCTCCCGCCCGGGATCGGGGCTCGCGAACACCGCATTTCCGGCGACGAACGTGTCGGCGCCGGCTTGATGCGCCGCCGCGATGGTTTGCCTGGAAATGCCGCCATCGACTTCCAGGAAAAACGCTGCGTTGTGCGTGGTGCGTAGTGCGTGGGCGCGCTGAATCTTATCGTTCGACCCTGCAAGGTAGCTCTGGCCACCGAAACCTGGATTCACTGTCATGATTAGCAAGAGGTCCAGATCGCGGACGACTTCCTCCGCATGCGCCAGCGGCGTCGCGGGATTCAGCGCCAGGCCAGCCATCATGCCCTCTTTCTTGACGGCGTCCAGCTGGCGCTGCACGTGGATCGTGGCCTCGGGATGAAACGTGAACACCGATGCGCCCGCCCTGGCGAACGACTCGATGTAGTTCTCGGGTTCCTCTACCATGAGGTGCACGTCGATCGGCTTGTCCGTCAGTCTGCGCAACGTCTCGATCATGTTCTCGCCGAAGGTGATGTTCGGGACGAAGCGCCCGTCCATGACGTCCACGTGCAGCCAATCCGCTCCCGCCTCGAGCACCTGCGCGACCTGGTCCTTCAATCTCGCGAGATCCGCTGACAGAACGCTCGGCGCGATGCGGATCCCCCCGCCGTTCTTCATTGTGGGCTCCGCGCGACCACGATATCCACGACGGTGCCGGGAGCGGCGAGCGTCCCGGCCGCCGGCCGCTGGGCGACGACCGTGCCGGGCGAGCCGTCAGTGGTCCGCCGGCGTGTCACAGTGCCGAGCTGGAGTCCTTCCGTCTCCAGCCGCGTGCGCGCGTCTCCCGAAGCCATGCCGAGGAGGTCCGGAACCGAGATCGTGGGCGCGCCGCGGCTTACCACGAGGGTCACGCCCGCCGCCGGCGCCAGCGCTGTACCGGCTGGCGGTCGGGTGAGTACCGCCAGACCCGTGGGGGAGGCGGTCTGCACGGACTCGATTTGCGCCACTGAGAGGCCGGTGGCGCCCACGAGCTTCTGCGCTATGCTCGCATCGAGCCCGGCAACGTCGGGCACCGGGATCTTGGGTGGCCCGGCGCTCGACACCAGGGTGACCTTCGTGCCTTCGGGCGCGATGACTCCCGGCGGCGGATCTTGCCAGATGATCACGCCCTGCGGTGCGGTCGGATGCGGCTCGGCGCCGCCATCGGTGACTTGCAGCTGCGCTTTTTGAATCTCGGCCTGCCCTTCCGCCACGGTGAGACCGAGGACGCGAGGCACTGCCTGATGGCCCGGAAGAAGGGGAGCGGGGAAGAGGATGAGATACGCCGTAAGGTAACCGGCGAGCACCACACCCACGCCGATCCCGACCCATGCCCAGACTCGGCGGCCGATCGTGAATTCCTGAAACGGCTCGAAATGTCGCCGAATGCGCATCAGCGATCGTCCTCGCGCGCGAGCCGTGCCGCGTAGGCGCCATCGATTCCGTGACGCTGGGGCAGCGACTCAAAGTCGCCCGCCGGCGTGAGCAGCTCCGCCGGCATCGAGTGCGACGGCGCCCGGCGGAATTCGGGATGGCGGCTCAGGAAGGCGTCCACGACTTGCGCGTTCTCCTCCGGTTCCAGAGAGCAGGTGGCGTAAATCAACAGGCCGCCCGGGCGCACCAGCGACGCGGCGGCGTCCAGCAGGCGCGACTGCCGCGCCGCGGCTCGCGCGAACACGTCCGGCTGGAGTCGCCAGCGCGCGTCGGGATGGCGGCGCATCGTGCCGGTCGCGGTGCACGGGGCATCGACGAGGACCGCAGCGGCGCTCGCCGGGCGAATCGGCGCCGCCTCAAGATTGGCGCCGACGCAGCGAATTGCCACTCCCGCGCGCCTGGTCGTGTCCGTGAGCCGCCCCAGTCTGTCGTGACGAGTGTCACCCGCAATAACGCGCGCTCCGGCGGCTTCGAGCGACACCGCCTTCCCACCGGGTGCGGCGCATGCGTCGTACACCCATTCGCCCGCCGGGATCGCGGCAAAGCGCGCGATGAGCGCATGCGCCGGGTCTTGCACGATCCAGCCACCTGCGGCAAAGCCCGGGAGATTTACGGCAAACGGGACACGGGAAACGTGTTTGCCGGGCCGGATCTGGAGCCCGGCATTCCACGGTGCGTCAGTGATATCGAGCCCTGCTTCATCGAACCGGTCCTTGATTGTGTCTCGATTCCAGCGAACCGGCTGAATGATGAGCGGTGGCCGAGTGTCGTTCCAGGCGAGCAGCTCG
>QHUJ01000098.1 GCA_003221895.1 Gemmatimonadota bacterium
CTCACCGCGGCGCTTATTCTGTCGGCGCGGCTCTCGTTCCGTTCCCTCGAGTTCATGCGGCGGCGGCTGCGCTCCGACGGGGAGCGGGTCGCGATCTATGGAGCGGGCGACGGCGGCGAGCTCGCGGTCAGAGAGCTGCTCAATAACAGTGAACGACATCTTCAGCCGTTCTGCTTCCTGGACGACGATCCGCGCAAGCATGGCGAGCGAATCCATGGTGTGCCGGTACTCGGCGGGCTGGATAGTTTGGCCTATGTCGCCGAGCACCACGCGGTACGACGCATTCTGATCGCCACCAAGAAGCTACCCGTGGATGTACTGCGGGCCCTTCGCGCCTACGCGGGGGCGCACGAGCTGCAGTTGTTGGAGCTCGACGTAAGCATGCGGCCTGTCGGCGGCAATGGTGATGAAGAGCTGGCGGGGGACGGAGTGTCGCCCAGGTCTCACGAGCCGGTCAAGGCAACCCCGCTGCGGGTTGTCGCGCAGTGACTGCCGGCAAGCCACGCAATTGAGCCGGCGGTAGCGGGGATTCTCTTTTTTTGTCCACGATGTTCGGCGCTCGAACGAACGTTTCATAGCATGAAAGTCGGGCGATGAACGGAACACTCCCATGTCCATGAGCGTGAATCCTGAAGCGGGCCGATCAGCGACCGAGCGCTGAGCTCCGTCAGCAACTGATCCTCGAGCTCCAGCGGAGCTCGAACATCTCGCAGCGAGCGCTTGCGCGTCGCCTCGGCTTGGCGCTCGCGACGGTGAACCGGTTTCTCAACGACATGATCGCGGCCGGCTACGTCCGCGTGTTCAATCGTACGGTGCGTCCGTACGCCTACATAGTGACGGACGACGGTGAGCAGTACCAGCGACGCTTGAGCCACGAGCACTACTCCTGGGTCTTGAGCCATCTGCAGCGGGTCGAGCAACAGATCCGCTCGACGCTCGGCGACTTGCGGAGGCGGGGCGTGAAGCGTGTCGTTTTGTACGGCGCCGGCGAGGTCATGGAAGCGACCCATCGTGTCGCCTGCGAGGTGGGCCTGCACGTGGTGGGCGTTGTGGACGATGATGCCGCGAAGCAGGGGTTACGCCAGGCAGGGCTCCTGGTGGAGCCGCCGAGCGCGATCAATACGCTGGCGCCGGATGCGGTCCTGGTGACCACTTTTCAGCATTCGCGCGAAATCCAACTCGCGGTCAATCGGGAGCTACGATCGCCGACAATCGTGTGGGAATTGTGACCATTCTACCCCATTGGCCAGGACCTCATTCGAGGGTGCGATGACCGGAACGTCTCCCGATCCCATGCCGGTGTTGAAGGAGGACAGCGAGATCTCCGTGCTGGCGCTGGTGAGCGTCTTGCTTCGCTGGCGGCGCACGATCGTCGTTCTGGTTTTAGCGAGTGGAGCGGCGGGGCTCGCGACAGGGTTGCTGACCACACGAGTGTATAGGTCCTCGGCGACGTTTCTCCCGCAGGTGTCGGAGGGTAGTGCCTCGGGGCTAGCGCTGGTAGCGAGCCAGTTCGGTATCCGGGTGCCAAGCGGGGGGGGGTGGGGTCCCGCCGTGTACGTCGAGTTGCTTCGGTCGCGGGCCTTGCTGGACCCGATAGCGCAAGACACGGTGGTCGTTGCCGAACAAGGGGGGCGGCGGGTCGCGGTGATGGATCTGCTGCACGTCGAAGGCAGCACGGATGCGCTGCGCGCCGACGGGGCCGTGCGCGCGCTGGGAGCGATCGCGACGAGCCGGGAGGTGAGGGCACTGGGTGCCGTTGAGGTAGCCGTGACGACCCGATGGCCGAGTGTGTCGCTGGCGCTCGCGGACCGCCTGGTACGCGGGGTGAGCGAGTTCAACATCGCGACGCGAAAATCGCAGGCGGCGGCGGAGCGACAGTTCGTGGAAGCGCAGGCGGGTGAGGCGGAACGCGCCCTGCGAGAAGCAGAGGACCGGTTACAGACCTTTCTCCAGGGGAACCGAGATATCAGCTCGCCGCAGCTCCGGTTCGAGTACGACCGACTCCAGCGCCAGGTGGCCTTCCGCCAACAGGTGTATACGGTGCTGGTACAGGACCGGGAGGAGGCTCGCATCCGCGAAGTTCGCGACACGCCGGTAATCACGGTGCTGGAGGCACCCCGCCTGCCGCTGGTGTCTGAGCCCCACCGGTCCGTCTTGCGGGGCCTCGTGGGTGGGCTACTTGGCGGGATGCTCGGAACGCTGATCGCGTTCCTCGCGCAGGCAATCTCCGGCGCGCAGCGCGAGCAGAATGACGACGCGCGGGAGTTTTTCCGGTTGGTGAGTGAAGCCACGCCGCGTTTTCTCAGGCGGTGGGTCACCGGCGGCTCTCGTGACGGCGGGGAGCGGGACACGTCGGCTCCCGCGCGTCCAACCATGCTCGAGCGAGGCCGTCGCGGGTGAGAGGCCTACCGCGATGAGCACACCGTCCCCCGCCTGGCTCCGGGCAGCGCCGGCGTTTCTACGCCGGCGCGTTGAGGGTCGGACCAATCTGCTCGCCGTCATTCATAACACCGGCTGGCTGTTCGCTGACAAAGCGATGCGAATCGTCGTGGGTGTTCTGGTGGGGGCGTGGGTCGCCCGCTACTTGGGGCCGAGTCGGTACGGCGAGCTCGCGTATGTGCTGGCGTTCGTCGCGTTCCTCAGCGTGATATGTCAACTGGGGCTTGACGCCGTCGCCATTCGAGACATGGCGCGGGATCCGCGGGCGGCCCCAGCGATCCTCGGAACCACCTTGCGTCTCAGGCTGATCACGGGGTTCGCCGCCTACGGTGCCGCGATTCTCGGTATGGCGATCCTGCGGCCGGGCGACACGCGAGCGCTGGTGCTTACGGCCATAGTCGCGGGCACCGTCATCTTCCAGGCCGGAGACACATGCGATCTCTGGTTCCAGAGTCAGATACAGAGCAAACGGACGGTCGCAGCCAAAGGGGTGTCGTATCTCGTGGCGAACGGACTGAAGGCCGTACTCATCCTCGCCCGGGCCAGTCTGGTCGCGTTCGCTGTCGTCGCCCTCGTCGAGGTCATGTTCGCCGCGGTCGCACTGTGGGTCGCCTATCGCCGCTACCCCGCACCATCTCACTGGAGCTGGCAACCTGTGTGGGCGAAGCAGCTGATGCGCGAGTCCTGGCCCTATCTGCTGTCGGGGCTCGCGATCGTCATCTACATGCGGATCGATCAAATCATGCTACGCGGCATGGTGAGTGAACATGAGCTCGGCATCTTTTCAGCGGCATTACCGGTGTCGACTGCCTGGTACTTCATTCCCATGGCGATCTCGGCAAGCGTCGGACCTACCATCGCGCGCCGAAAGCAGAACAATCCCGTGGCGTACCAACGGGCAATCGCACAGTTGTTCAGTCTCATGTGGTGGGTGATGCTCCCACTGAGCGCCGCGGTCGCACTAGCCTCAGGACGGCTGGTCGCATTTCTGTATGGCGCCGCCTATGCCGCGAGCGCGCCCGTTATGGCAATCCATGTGTTTACGAGCGTGCCGATCGCATTGGGGATCGCACAAAGCAGTTGGATCGTAAATGAAAGACAGAACATGATCTCACTGTACAGAACGGTCCTCGGCGCGGTCTCCAACGTGATGCTGAACCTGCTCTTGATCCCGCCGTACGGAGCCGTTGGCGCAGCCATCGCGAGCGTGAGCGCGCAACTCGTGGCCGCCGTGTTCTCGAATCTGGTTCTAGCACCGAAAATATTCGTCATGCAGGTGTCGTCGTTGTTGCAGCTCCGAGCGTTCAGGGCATGAGCCTGATCGGCGCTCAGATCACCGACCTCTGGGCTCGGTTCTTGGCGCGGACCAGATTCGAGAGAGTGAACCGATTCCTGTTTAATCTGAGCCTCAGAGGACTTGGGATTCTGAACTACCGGAACGCCAAGGAGAGCGGCGAGGCGCACTTCCTCGAGAAGGTTCTGGCCTGCTATTACGGATCGGACGGCGGCGCGAAAGGCGTCATTCTCGACGTGGGGGCGAACGTCGGGGACTACAGCCGCGCGATCCTCAGCATCGCTCCGACGGCTCAGATCTACTGCTTTGAGCCGCACCCCGGCAACCTGCGACACCTCGAAGCGACCCTCGGGGGCAGAGTCACGGTGGTA
The DNA here is from genome assembly GCA_003221895.1 of Gemmatimonadota bacterium. Classification (GTDB taxonomy): domain Bacteria; phylum Gemmatimonadota; class Gemmatimonadetes; order Gemmatimonadales; family GWC2-71-9; genus 20CM-2-65-7. Next base: position 4,105 of record QHUJ01000098.1, read on the forward strand.
CCTGCGGCCGTGGGCTCGAGGCCGGGAACGGCCGAGTTGTACGATTACGCGGGGGGAGCCGGCTCGTCCCACGCCTCTTTGCATAAGGACGTCTTTGAGAAGCTGCGACAGCAGCCCTATCAATCGCTCTGTGTGAAGATGACGACGATCGACGACTTTATCGACGAGCACAACATTGGTGCGATCCTGCTCCTCAAGGTCGACGTGGAGGGGCACGAGCTGGAGGTGTTCCGGGGAGCCTCCAAGGTGATCCGCGAACACAAGGTAGACACTGTGCACTTTGAGTTCAACGAGATGAACGTCATTACGCGCGTGTTTCTGGCAGACTTTTTCGCTCTGCTTCCGGGTTTCGCGTTCTATCGCCTCCTTCCTGACGGCTGGATTCCGATCACGGATCGCCCCACGGAAAACGTGTTCGCGTTCCAGAACCTCGTGGCCGTACGGATCGGCGCACCGGCGTTCAGGATATTCGCGGGCCGATGACAGGCACGCACCCCGCGGGCTCGCGGGAACCAGCCGCCACGGGTGCTGGTGTGCGCGGGCCGCTCGCTCCCATCGCCTTGTTCGTCCATCGCCGACTCGGACACGCGCAGCGGACGCTCGAGGCGTTGGCCAACAACGATGGTGCGCTCAACTCTGATCTCATAGTGTTTTCGGACGGCCCGAGAACCGAAGCCGAGCTCGGCGACGTGACCGCCGTCAGGCGCCATCTGCGGACGGTTGTGGGATTTCGATCGGTAACGGTTGTGGAGCGCGACCAGAATCTTGGCCTTGCCAACTCGATCACCGCGGGAGTGACGCAGGTCTTGCGCGAGCGTGACCGCGTGATTGTGATGGAGGACGATCTCGTCACGAGCCGGTTCTTTCTGCGGTTCATGAACGAAGCGCTGGACTACTACGAGGCTGATGAGCGTGTTGCGAGCATACACGGGTACGTGTATCCGGTCGAGCAGCCGCTGCCGGAAACGTTTTTCCTCCGAGGTGCCGACTGTTGGGGTTGGGCCTGCTGGCGGCGGAGCTGGCGATTGTTCAATCCGGATGGTCATCACCTGATCTCGGAGTTGCGCCGGCGGGGGCTGACCCGAGAATTCGATCTCGATGGCTCCTACAAGTACACACGGATGCTCAAGGACCAGATCGCCGGCGCCAATGATTCCTGGGCGATACGCTGGCACGCCTCCGCCTTCCTCCAGGACAAGTTGACTCTCTATCCAGGCCGCTCGCTCGTGCACAATGTCGGGAATGACTTGTCGGGACGACACGGTATCGACACGAGGATCTACGACGTGGAGCTCGCGCCCACTCCGATCCATGTGGGCGGTGTCGCGGTGGAGGAATCGAGAGCCGGCCGAGCGGCGTTCATCCAGTTCATGCGGCGACGCGGCTCCCGGCGCAGTCCTCGTCGACTGCTCGCGCATCTGCTCCGTCGCCTGCGGGGGAGCGCGTGAAGTCGACGGTCCTGTGAGGAAGTTGATCACGAGGATCCTGCGCACCGACGTGGTGGCGGAAGACCCACCGGTGTGTGTGGATATCGGCGCATCCGGAGCGCTCCCCGCCGAGTGGCGCCTGCTCGCGCCACATTCGATCTGTGTCGCGTTTGACCCGGATACTCGCGAGTTCCGAGTGGATGACTCCTCGAGCAGTGGGTGGCGGCGGCTGGTCAAGCTGAATCGGCTGGTCGCGGAGAAGCCGGTGGACGCGGCAGCGTTTTTCCTGACCAAGTCTCCCTTCTGTTCGAGCTCGCTTCGCCCCGATACCGCAGCGCTGGCGCCGTGGGCGTTCCGTGAGCTGTTCGAGGTACAGCGTACCGTATCATTACCTGCGGTGTCGTTGAGTGACACACTTACCGAGCTTGGCGTCCGGCGAATCGATTGGTACAAATCCGACACTCAAGGCATCGATCTGAGAGTGTTTGCATCACTCGGCAGTGACGCGATCGACCAGGTGATCGTTGCGGATTTCGAGCCGGGGATCATCGACGCGTACCAGGGAGAAGACAAGCTGTTTGCGCTCATGCGGTTCATGGCATCCCGTCCATTCTTTGTCAGCGATATGAGAATCTGGGGCTCGCAACGAATCGAGGCCGCGGGACTCCACTCGCTTGGCGCGCTGCAGCGGAGGTTCGTCGCGGCCATTCTGAAGATGTCACCCGGCTGGTCCGAAGTGACGTACTTGAACGATTTCTCGGCGCCTCCTGACTCGAGACGGAAGAGCTACCTCGGCTGGGTGTTTTCAACGATCAAGCAACAGGACGGCCATGCGCTCGCCATTGCCGAGCGAGGACTCTGCATGTTCGGCGACCCACTCTTCGAGGCGTGTCGCCGGGCATCACTCGCACAGATGCGTGCGAGATACCCGCGGCTGGCGCTGCATGTGCTGGGACGGGCACTTGCGAAGGTCGTCCGTCACCTCCGGCGGTGGTGATGGAACACTTCGTGACCCTGTTCGACAGCTGGTTCCTGCCGCAAGGACTGGCCCTGCACGACTCGCTCGAGCAGCACGCGGGTGAGTACAGGCTGTGGATTCTCTGCATGGATGACGAAGCGCAACAGGTGCTGAGACGGCTTGAGCTGCCGAACGTCCAGCTGCTTTCGCTCTCCGATGTGGAGACTCCAGAGCTACTCCGCGTCAAGTTGGGCCGAACGCGTGCCGAATACTGCTGGACCCTGACGCCCGTCGTCCCACGACTCGTGTTTGACAGGGCACCCGACGCGAGGCGCGTCACCTATGTCGACGCGGACGTCTGGTTCAGAAAAAATCCCGCACCGTTGTTTCAGGAGCTCGACGCGTCCGGCAAGCAGGTTTTGATCACGGACCACGCCTATGCTCCGGAGAACGACAAATCCGCGACGAACGGCCAGTACTGCGTGCAGTTCGTGACCTTCACGCAGGGCGGAGAGGTGGTGCGCAAATGGTGGGAGGAGCGCTGCATCGAATGGTGCTTTGCCAGATATGAGAATGGCAAGTTCGGGGATCAGAAGTACCTGGATGATTGGCCAAGCCGCTTCGCCGATCAGGTGCATGTGCTCCAGCATCAGGAATGGGCGCTCGCACCCTGGAATGCGACCCGGTTTCCGTATGGCGGTGCGGTCATGTATCACTTTCAGGGTCTGCGCTTGACGGAGCGTAGGAAAGTGAGCCTGGCGGACTATCCATTGCCGCCAGCGCTGATTCGCTACGTCTACGAGCCCTATATGACTTGCCTGCGAGGGGCGCTGGCGGCGCTGTCACGGGTCGACTTCGAACCCAGAGTGCTGCAGCGCGGGCGCGGTCTACTGTGGGGCATCAAGCGGTAGCGGCGCTGGTCCTCCTGAGCGTCATCTACCTGTTCTCGCCGTTTGCGTCATACGTAGGCTCCCTCCTGTTCCTGACTGTTTTCAGCAGGCGACTGAGCACCCGGATGCGCATCGCGGTAAGTGTGATCGCGATCCTGTCTGGCGCGTCGATCTGGGCCTCCCGGATGGTTGGTCGCACCGAGTCCGACGACTTCGAGTGGTACTACGCGATCTACCGACCCGACAACCCCATCCCATGGACGAACAAGATACCGGTCTATGAGGTGGGATTTCCGTTGTTGATAAAAATCATCAGCGTTGCGTTGCCTGGCCTGACGCCGAGCGGGTTGATCTTCGTGTTAACGACGGTGACGGGACTAATACTGTTGTTCGGCGTGGAGCGCTTCGGACTGCGGGAGTTCTCCAAGGAGAAGCGGGGCTATTGCAATGCCATGGTCTTCCTGTTCTTCTCCTTCGTCCTGACCACGCAGCTCACGAGACAGATGATTTCGAGCGTCTTCCTCGTGATCGCGTTCCTCTCCCCGAAGGCGATGCCACGACGCCTATCGCTGCTCCTGGCGTCGGCGTTCCATCTCTCCGCGATCGGCGTGTACGCAGTCATACGGATGTTTCAAAGCAAGTATCTGTGGATTCCGTTTCTGCTATTCTGGGTGGTCCTCATCACGAATGTGGTGGATGTCTACGCCATGGCGTCGTTGGTCACGGGTCAAATTCCTCGTCTGGACTATTTTTACTTGATGGCAGGCGATAGCGCCGCGAACCTGGCTACCCTGGCAATCGTTCTGGCTGTCACGCTGCCAGGAGCGATGAGCCTGGTCGGGCTCAAGGCGGCCGACGCGCGGATATCGGCCCAGGAGAAACGAATCATGCTTCTGCTGGCGCTCGTGATCCTGGCGTATTTCTTGACTCTG
>QHUJ01000114.1 GCA_003221895.1 Gemmatimonadota bacterium
CAGCCTGTGACCCTCGAAGCGGTCACCGTCACGGCCATGCTGCGCGAGCAGGAGCTGGCGAAGGTGCCGTTCTCGATCGCCGCGCCAACGGAGCAGGCGTTGCGCCTGCGCGGTGCCGAAAACATCGAGGGGATCGCGGCGAACGTGGCGGGGTTCAGCGTGCAGAACCTCGGGCCGGGACAGAGCACGGTCGCGATGCGCGGTGTCTCGTCTGGACAGATCGCGCGCGACCAGCCCGGCGTCAAAGAGGAGGTGGGCTCGTATCTGGACGAGGTCCCCATTTCCCTTTCGCTCTTCACGCCCGACGTCGACCTCTTCGACGTGTCCCGCGTCGAAGTACTGCGCGGTCCCCAGGGGACGCTGTTCGGCTCTGGTTCGCTCGGCGGCAATGTCCGCTACATCAGTACGCAGCCCCAGCTCGGTGAGACGCAGACATTCGGCGAGGTCGGCATCAATACGATCCGCGGGGGCGCGTCGGGGAACAACGCCAAGCTCGGCTACAACGCGCCGATCGGCAGCAAGTCCGCGATCCGGATTCTAGGTTACAGCAACCAGCTGGGCGGCTGGATGGATGCGGTGCAGCCCACCCATATCGCCGATCAGAACGTGAACGGCGGCAACCGCACGGGTGCTCGCGTCGCGTGGCGCTTCGAGCCGAGTCCGCAGCTCACGATCACTCCGCGGCTCCTGTACCAGAAGGTGCAGATGGATGGCTGGAACCGCATCGATGCGTTCAACATTCTGGCGAATCCGTATACGACGTCGCGGCCCAAGGTCACACTGGGACCGCGCGAGCTATTCACGCAGCAACGGGAGCCTTACACCGATGAGTTCTCCTTAGCCGACCTCAACCTGCATTACACGTTGAGTGGCGGAGTCAGTCTCACGTCGGTGACGTCGTGGACCAACCGCTACATCATGGTCGTGCGCGACGGGACCGCCCTCAGCGCGAGCGTCACCGGGGGCAACTTCGGCCTTTCAGAGAGCATCTATACGCTCGACACGCCATTCAACGACAACACGAAATCGAAAGTTTGGACACAAGAGTTGCGTCTAGCGGGCGAAGGGGACCGCCTGAAGTGGGTCGTTGGCGGGTTTTACAGCAATAACAAGCGCCACTATGGCCAGGACCTCGCAGTCCCGGGGTTCGAGGACGGCGCTACGGCGGAAGGCTTCTCCATGTGCAATCTATCTCCCGCCTGCACCACGGCGGGTCTCAAGGCGCCCAAGGATCACCTCTTCTGGTCCGACTTGGACTATGACCTGAAACAAGTCGCCGGCTTCGGGGAAGCCACGGTCACCACCGGCCAGCTCGACCTCACCGGCGGCCTCCGCTACTACAACTTCGACGAGAACCGCGACCAGATCTTCGACGGGATCCTCACGAACGACAGCACGGGACTGAAGCTGGTCACCCAACCGGGCAAGACCAAAGCCAACGGCGTTGCACCACGTTTCATCGCGAGCTACAGAGCGTCGGACGCGCTCACGCTCAATGCGCAGGCAGCCGAAGGCTTCCGGCTCGGCGGCATCAACGATCCACTGAACTACCCGGCCTGCACCACGCAGGACTCGATCACGTTCAGCGGGCACAATTCGTGGACGGACGAGAAGGCCTGGAATTATGAATTGGGCGCGAAAGCGCGCGTTCTGGGTGGCAAAGGATCGCTCAACGTGTCCGCCTTCTACATGGACATCAAGGATCTGCAGCTGACCATCACCGCGGGCTCCTGCTCTTCACGGCTCATTCTCAACGCCCCGAAGTCGCGCAGCCAGGGCGTCGAGGCAGAATTCACGGCGAGCCCCGATAATCACTGGGACATCGCGCTCTCGGCGAGTTATGCCGACGGCAAGCTCCAATCGACGCTGACGACCGGCGCCGGCGACACCCTGCCAGGCATCGTGTCGGGTAACCGGCTGCCCGGCGTACCAAAGGTACAGGGTTCAGCGGCGCTGACGTACGGATGGCCGCTTGTCAGCAGTGGGCGGGCGTTCGTAAGCGGCAGCTATCAGTACGTCGGCTCCCGCTATACGCTGATCGATGACGAGTCGCCTGGATACGGCACGCTCGACATGACGAGTTTTGGCGCGAATACGATCGGCGGTCCGTTGACCCAGCAATTCTTTACGTTCAATCCGCTGCTCCCGGCCTACAGTCTCTTCAACATGCGGGTCGGGCTGACAAAGAATTCCTGGGAAGTTTCGGTCTTCGGCAACAACCTGACGGATGAACGCGGGTTGCTCGCGCTCGATCGCGAGCGTGGCCGGCGCGCGCGCGTCGGGTACTTGACGAACCAGCCGCGGACGATCGGGGTTACGCTGCGCTTCAACTACTGAGAGCCAGTAGAAATACGAACCGCCGGGCGGCTGATGCCTCCCGGCGGTTTTTGTCTCATGTCAGTTCCGCGAGCTACATCCTGGCGCCCATACCCGCTCCGGCACCCATGCCAGCTCCCGCGCCTTCCAGATAAAACTTCGCGCCGACGACGCACGCGATCGGCCACTCCACCAGCGCCACGACCGTCGTAAGAATCGCGATGTTATCGGGCATCAGGTGCATCGGCCACATGAACAGCGTCGGAAGCAGTCCCGCGAAGAACCAACCGGCGACGCCGGCCTTGACTGCTGTCCCCGGGCCCGCCCCATAGCGGGGTCGCATCGCTGCGTAGAGCCAAACGAGTCCTATCCCGGCAACAAAATCGAGGAATATGAACCACGGCATTTGCGCGCTGGTCATCGGCGGTTTTCCGAGCGCCTGCATCGCCGCGGCCATCTGCGTCTTGAGAACAGCTCCGAACAGTAGACCGTCAACCACGTTGAGGACGACACCGGCGATCAGCCCGCCGATCACCACCTTCTGCATGTTGATCTTCCCCATCGGCACCCCCTCGAGAGAGAAGCGAGCGTGGAAACGCCGCCGCCATCGTAGGGAACCGGCCGGGAATCCGCAAGTCACAGCACGGTCAGGACCGCCATCATGCCCCCCATTCCATCGGGCACGACGGCGACTCCGCTTGGAACCACCCATTCCTTCCGATCGACCACCAGATTGAAATAGTACGTTCCCGCTCGAAGCAGCAGGGCTGCCTCCCAGATATCAGCACCAAGCCCCCGCAGTGCGACCGGCGTCCACTCGTTCCAACTGCCCGCGATCGCGACGGCGGTGGCGCCCGGCATGCGAAACCGCACCACGACGGTATCGCCGCGGTGTTGCGCGATCAGCGGCTGGAGTGCGGGCGTAGCCTGTGACAACCCGCGTGTGGCGGTCGGATGTCGTCCCGTATAGATGCGAACCCCGCCGGAGACGAAGCTGGCGCGGGGCAGTCCCTGAAACGGGTCGGCGAGGTAGTTGCCGCCTGACGCTTCGATGGCGATCGCTGGCTTGATGAAATACTGGACGGCGGCGCTGGCCGCTCCGCTCGACGGGTAGACGCTGCTCACGCGCGCGCTCGCCCAGAGTGATGCCGTGAGCCGCGGCTGATCGAGCGTCCAGCCGCCCACGAAGTCGGTATACCACGCGCTGTCGAAGCGCGTGCCGTCGACATTGAACGTGAACTGACTAGGTGACTGGTCCGGCTGCCACCAGCTTCGCGCGCGCAGACGCAACGCGCCCACACCCGAGAATCCTTCAATGACCCCCGTGGCCCATCCGGCGCCGAGCGCCACGCCACCGGACCCGTGCTGTCCCACCTTATTCCACAACGCCTCGAGCACCGCCGTCCCGGACGCGGAGCCGACACCGTCGGATCGGGTGCTGCCGGCGATAGTAACGGTCGCTGCTCCCCGAAACCCGCTGGTGCGACGTGGGAATGCGGCCCAGAGATCCGCCCGGCCCTGCGCGGCTCGAGCGCCGCTGTCGAGCAGCGACACGCCGCCGGCCGCTCCGAGAAAAAAAGCAGGGGAGAGGAGTTGCCCGGCGGGAGACAGCGTGAAGGGGCTGAAGCTCGAGCCACCGGCATAACGGACGACGCCGGCGCCCACGCCGAGCGACGCCTGATTCTGCGCGCACAGCGCGAGCGGGACCATCGTGAGTGCGGGGAAAATGAGAACCGGTCCCAGGTTCATGGGACCGGTAAGATACAGACTAAGGAAAGTCGTTACTTACGGCCGGTGTGGATTGCCTCCACCGGCATGATCGGGACGGTTTGACGGCGACGCCGGTGTTGCCGGTGTCGCTGGATGCGCCGGAATAGCGCGCGTCGCGGGGCCACCATCGGGATTCGGCACCGCCGGCGTGGCCCGCGTGGCGCGGGTGGCTGGCGTGGCCGGTGTGACAGGCCGGTTGTCGAGGCCTACCGGCTCACCACGCACATGCGTCGCGTGGCGGGCCCTCGCTGCCGCTACTTTCGCCTTCGCTATATCCGACGCGTGATCGTTCGGCGCGGGCGCTTGCGCGGCGAGCAGCGCCGGCAGCAGCATCGCTGGAAAGAACACCAGAATCCTCTTCATCTTTCCTCCAATCTGACGTGGTGCACATACGATCGCGCAGCGCCCGCTCGGCCCGCGCGAGCTCCCGCGCGGTTTCCCGCAGCCAGCTCGATGCGCTGCGCGTTCCAACAAACCGTGCGGCCGCATACCAGAGGTGCGCGAAGGTCTCGCGCACGACCCGCTCCGCCACTGAGGCGTCTACCAGCATCCCATAGACTTGAGCGTACAGGGAGCCGTGATGGCGGCGCTCCAACTCGATCAATGCCGTGGAGTCGCGCTGGACGAGGCGCTCCAGCAGCAGCGCATCGGGGAGAACGGGTGATTCCTGCTCTGGCATAGCGGTCATAGCGTGGTAAAGATTGCCCGCGGGGTGCGGAGGTAACGTTACTATGTGTCCGTGCTGACACTCTTTACCGGAGGAAAACGGTTGCACGCTGAGACGGGAGACCCCCGGAGGGGGGCCCCCTCCGACGGCGAAGTCGTGCGAGCGGTGCTTGCGGGCGACCGCGAGCGCTATGCCGTCCTGGTGGAGCGCTATCGCGACCGCTACGCGCGGTACGCGGCACGCATGCTGGGGTCGAGCGACGCAGCCGAGGACGCAGTGCAGGACGCGTTCGTGAGGGCGTACGACCAGCTGGCTCAGTGCCAGGACCCGAACAAGTTCGTCGGGTGGTTCTTTCTCATCCTGCGCAATCGCTGTTTCGCCGAACAGCGCAAGAGCCGGTCGCACGTATCTCTTGAGGCGGCGAGCTCGGTGCCGACGGGGGATCGGTCGGATGCCGGAACCGAGACGGCGGAAAGGCGGCGCGCGTTGCAGGAGGCGCTGATGGGGCTGACGGCGGAGCAGCGTGAAGTGTTTGTCTTGAAGCACGTGGAAGGACTGTCGTACATACAGATCGCGGAACGCTTGAATACGTCGGTCCCGTCGCTCAAGATGCGGATGCACCGGGCGTACGATAAGCTGCGCGAACAACTGAGAGACCACGCATGACGAAGAGCGAGTTTGATCCGCAGGTGAAGCAGCTGCTGGACGGCGAGCTGACGCTCGCCGACCTGCCGGCCGAACTGCGCCAGGAAGGCGAAGAAGCGCTGCGCCTGCTCGCCGCGGTCGATCGCGAGCCGCTATCGCTTCCGGCCGTAACCTGGCGCGTCATGGCCACGCTCGAGCGTAGACGGCAGCGGCGCCTGACTTGGCTGCTCGCGCCCGCGCTCGCGGCCGCGGCCGCCCTCGTTCTGTGGTTCGGCCGGCCCGCGAATCCGCCGGCAGCCGCTTCGAGCGCGATGGTCACCGTGCGGTTCGTGCTCGTCGCTCCCGGAGCGCATCAGGTCAGCGTCGCGGGGACCTTCAATCGCTGGGATCCGTCGGCCACGCCGCTGGTTCGCTCCGGCAGCGCCGACGTGTGGGTCGCCACGCTTTCCCTGCCTCCCGGTCAACACCAGTACGCCTTCGTCGTGGACGGCGTGCGCTGGGTACCGGACCCGACTGCGCCCGCGATCGACGACGGCTTCGGGCGTCGGAACAGCGTGCTCACGCTATGAGACGCCTTGGTCTGTTGGTGCTTGGACTCGTCGCGGGCGCAACGACCGCGCTCGCTGCGCAGCAGTCGATCGCCGCGCGGTTATCAGGGCGCGCGTCCCCCGAAATCGTGACCCTGGTTCAGGATCTCGGCAGCTCGGCGGCCAGCCGTGGCTTGCCGGTCGACCCGCTGATCCAAAAGGCGATCGAAGGAAATGCCAAGGGTGTGCCGTCAGAGCGAGTGGCGACTGCGGTGCGCCTTGTCTACGCTCAACTCGACACGGCCGCCGCCGCGCTGCGGAGCGCCGGCCTAAATAGCCCTCCCGACACCGTGCAAGTTGCCGCGGGTGGATTCGCCATCACGGCGGGCCTGGGGGGCCGCGACATCGCGGAGCTGGCGCGCACCGGTAGGCCGGCCGCTGCCGTCACTGTTGGATTGCGCGTGGCCGGGACCCTCGCCGCGCTGGGTGTGCCGCCGACTGAAGCCGTTACACTCGTGAGCGCGTCGCTACGCGCGGGGCAGGCTCCGGGCGACTTGCTTGCGTTACCAGGCCGTGTGCAGTCCGAGATGGCGCGGGGCGCGACGCCGGCGCAGGCGGCGGCGGGCCTGGCGCGTGCCGCAGCCGCGCAGGCGCGTCACGGCCCGCCGCCCCACCCTGGTCCGCCGCCGCACCCTCCCGCTCCTCCGCATCCCTAATCCGCGCGTAAGCCACCGGCGACGAGCGGCAGACCGGTTGCCTCGCTGGACTGGCTCAGTAACCTGCTGATACGGCAACCGTTTACGAGAAGACCCGCGAGCAGCATCAGAGCCCCCCCCCGCCAGCAGATGACGACAGGTCCCAACGCACGCTGGACCCCTGCATCGGTGCGAGTTCACGGTTCCCCTGCGGGGCCGGGTGCGCAGTAAGCGGGCCAATTGCCGAGCGGACGAACGTACCCGTACGAATCCGTCGGAGAGCGAGTTAAATTCCCCCTCTTCATATGACTATCGCCTCGAATTTGGGTTTCCCCCCCCTCGGCGCTGCGCGCGAATTGAAGCGCGCGACCGAAGGCTACTGGAGCGGCAAGGTCGCTCTCGATCAGTTACTGGAGACGGGCGCCGAGCTGCGACGCCGCCACTGGGCGCTGCAGCGCGACGTCGGCATCGACCGCATCCCCGTCAACGACTTCTCCTTTTACGACCGCATGCTCGACACCTGCGCGCTGGTTGGCGCTGTGCCGCCGCGCTACGGGTGGAGAGGCAAAGAAGTCGACCTCGATACGTACTTCGCGATGGCGCGCGGCAGCCAGCGCAAAGGCCGCGACGTCACCGCGATGGAAATGACGAAGTGGTTCGACACGAATTACCACTACATCGTCCCGGAGCTCGAGCAGGGTCAGTCGTTCCAGCTCTCGTCGCACAAGCCGATCGTGGAGTTTCAGGAAGCGAAGGCCCTCGGCATCAACGCGACGCCCGTACTCATCGGTCCGGTCACGTTCTTGTTGCTCGCGAAGGCGAAGGGCGATGTATTCGATCGCCTCTCGCTGCTCGACTCGCTGCTCCCGGTGTACGCCGAGGTCCTGAGCGAGCTGGCGCAGGCCGGCGCAACCTGGATCCAACTCGACGAGCCGACGCTTGCCCTCGATCGCAACGAGGCCGAACGCGCCGCGTTCCTGCACGCGTACGGCCAGTTGTCCAAGCGCGCCGGGAAGGCGCGGCTGCTCGTGGCGACGTATTTCGCGGGGCTCGACGACACCGTGTCCACCGCGCTCGCGCTGCCCGTGCAAGGCCTGCATGTCGATCTGGTGCGCGCTCCCCAGCAGCTCGACAAGCTGCTCACGGCCTGGCCCAAGGGACGCGTGCTCTCGGCGGGCGTGATCAATGGGCGCAACGTCTGGCGCGCCGACCTCGCGAAGCAGCGCGAGCTGCTGGACAGGGCAGCCGCGAAGGTGGGAAGGGAGCATTTGTGGGTCGCTCCCTCGTGCTCACTGCTGCATACGCCGCTCGACCTCGATCTTGAGACGAAGCTCGATCCCGAGCTCAAGAGCTGGCTGGCGTTTGCCAAGCAGAAGCTGGAGGAAGTCGTCGCGTTGGCGAAGGGCGATCAACGCGCCATCCAGGAGAGCAGCACGGCGGTGAAATCGCGCCGCGCGTCACAGCGGATCAACAACGCCGCGGTGCAGCGCCGCGCGGCCGCGGTCACGGACAAGGACCGCGTGCGCGGGGCACCGTACGCCGCGCGCCGGAAAGCGCAGGTCGATCTGCCGCGCTATCCCACGACGACCATCGGGTCGTTCCCGCAGACGAGCGAGGTCCGGGCAGCGCGACGCAAGCTGAACGACAAGCAGCTGACCGCAGAGGACTACGAGCGCTTCATCGAGGCACAAATCGGGAAGACCATCCGTCTGCAGGAAGAGATCGGGCTCGACGTGTTGGTGCACGGCGAGTTCGAACGCAACGACATGGTCGAGTACTTCGGGGAGCAACTCGCAGGGTTCACGTTCACGGAGCACGGCTGGGTCCAGTCGTTTGGCACGCGCTACGTGAAGCCGCCCATCATTTTCGGCGACGTTTCGCGGCCGAGCGCGATGACCGTGCGGTGGAGCCGCTACGCGCAGTCACTCACCCAACAGCCGGTGAAGGGGATGCTCACCGGGCCGGTGACGATTCTGCAATGGTCGTTTGTGCGCGACGACCAGCCGCGCGCCGAAACGGCCAAGCAGCTCGCGCTTGCGATTCGCGATGAGGTGCTCGATCTCGAGGCCGCCGGCATCCGCGTTATTCAGATCGACGAGCCGGCGCTGCGCGAGGGTCTGCCGCTGCGGCGGGCCGAGTGGTCAGGCTATCTGCAATGGGCGGTCGACGTGTTCCGCCTCGCGACCGCCGGCGTGCACAACAGCACGCAGATCCACACCCACATGTGCTACAGCGAGTTCAACGACGTGCTGCAGGTCATCGAGCGCATGGACGCCGATGTCATCTCGATCGAGAACGCGCGTTCGGGCTCCGAGCTGCTGCAGGGGTTCGAGGAGTACAAGTATCCGAACGAGATCGGACCCGGCGTCTACGACATCCATTCGCCGCGCGTGCCGGCGACTGCCGAGATCACCACCGCACTAAAGAGTATGCGGCGGGTGCTGGACGACGCGCAGATCTGGGTGAATCCCGACTGCGGGCTCAAGACCCGTGGCTGGGAAGAGACGCTGGCCGCGCTGAAAAACATGGTCGCGGCGGCGAAAGAGATGCGCAATGGAAGCAGCTGAGATCCGGATCACCGCCGAGCCGATCGACGACCAGCGCTGCAAGTTCGTGGTGAACGTGCCGGTGCTTGCGGAGGGCGTGCGCCGCTTTACCGATGCCGGCGAGGCGAAGGGCTCTCCCTTGGCCGAAGCGATCTTCGCCATTCCGGGCGTTGGTGTCAACGAGCTCATCGTGTCGGGCAACATCGTCACCGTGGTCAAGCAGTCGTCCTCCCCCTGGCAGGCGGTGGGTAAGGCAGTAGGTGCCGCGATTCGCTCAGCGTTGACGGCGGACGCGGCGCCCGTCGTCGCCAGCCCGAAGTCGCCGAGCGCGGTCAGCGATGACACGCTGTACGAGCAGGTCGCGCGGGTGTTCGACGAGCAGGTGAACCCGATGGTGGCGCGCCATGGCGGGCACGTCGAGCTCATCGACGTGCAGGAAGCGGTCGTGATGCTCCGCATGGGCGGCGGCTGCCAGGGCTGCGGCATGGCGGACGTCACGCTGCGGCAGGGCATCGAGGGAATGCTGGCCCAGTTCGTTCCGCAGGTCCGCGGCATCGTCGACATCACCGACCACACCTCGGGCGCGAACCCCTACTTCCAGGCCTCCAAAAAATAGCCCCGCGACTTCTGCTGCTGCTGCCGACCACGACCTACCGCACCGCGGCGTTCGTGGAGGCCGCGCGGCAGATGGGCGTCGAGCTGACAGTCGCGTCGGAAGAGCCTAGCACGCTCGAAGCCGTGAACCCGGCCGGCCTCCTCACGCTCGATTTCGAGCAACCGGAGCGAGCAGCAGACGCGGTGCGGGTGTTCTCCGCGCAGTACCCGATCAACGGGGTCGTGGGAGTCGACGATACAACGGCGGTGGTCGCTGCTGCTGTCGCCACCCGGCTGAAGCTGAAGGGCAATCCCGTTCATGCGGCGATCGCCGCGAGCGATAAGTACCTGCAGCGAGAGCTGCTGGCCGAGGCGGCCGTGCCGATTCCGCGCTTCGAGTTGCGAAGTCTCGAGGAAGATCCCACCGCCATCGCAAAATCCATCCCCTATCCCTGTGTACTGAAACCGGTGCGTCTGTCCGCGTCGCGGGGAGTCATGCGCGCCGACAGTCCGCAATCGTTCGTGACGGCTCATCGTAGGCTGCGCGCTATCCTCGCCGATCCGGAAACCGCGGCGGCATGCGGCGACAGGGCGCGCCAGTATCTGGTCGAGGAGTTCGTGCCAGGCTACGAAGTCGCGCTCGAAGGGCTCGTCGTCGATCGCCGGCTGCACGTCCTGACGTTGTTCGACAAACCCGACCCGCTCGATGGGCCATTCTTTGAAGAGACGATCTACGTGACGCCGTCGAGGGTGCCCGCCGGTTTGCAGGCGGCGATCAAGGACTGCGCCGATCGTGCAGTGCGCGCGGTGGGAATCACGGACGGCCCCGTTCACGCCGAGCTCCGCTACAACGAGCGCGGTCCCTGGCTCATCGAGCTCGCCGCGCGGCCCATCGGCGGTCGCTGCTCTGCCGTCCTCCGCTTCGGCGACCACGGCGTCTCTCTCGAGGAACTCATCCTGCGGCACGCGCTCGGCATGTCGATTCCCTCGATGCAGCGCGAACGGCTCGCTGCCGGCGTGATGATGATTCCGATTCCCGGCGAGGGAACAATGAGGGACGTGCGCGGCCTCGCCGAGGCGAAGACCGTTCCGCTCGTCGAGGACGTGCAGATCACCGCACACCCCGGAGAGCGGCTCATTCCGTTTCCCGAGGGCTCCCGCTATCCCGGCTTCATTTTTGCGCGCGGCGAAACGCCGGATGTGGTCGAGACCGCGCTGCGAGAGGCACACCGGCGACTGACGTTCGTGCTCGAATGAGGTGGCGGCAGGCGGTCGCTGCCCTGTTGATCCTCCTGGCCGCCGCGGAGGTCGTTCGCAGCCTCGGCCGGCTCGACGGCGTCATTTTCACGGGCTATACGCAGGTCGGCGAAGTCGTCCTGCAGGGCGGGGATCCGTACGGGCTCCGGATCAACACCTGGCCACCGTTCTTCCTCTTCATCGCCGCAGGCTTGGCGCTGCTCGCGCGCATTTCACTCGCCGGCGCGTTACTGCTGTGGCAGATCGGCAGCGTGTCTGCGCTGTGGGGAACGCTACGCCTGATGCCCCGCCTGGCAGGGGACGAACCGGCGCCGCTCACGTCGACCGCCGTGCTCGTGCCGGTGCTCATGACCGCCCGGCTGCTGCAGGAGCACTTGCAACACACGCAAGTCAATCTCTATGTCCTGTTCCTGATACTGCTGGCGTTCCATCTGTTCCAGCAGCGGCACCATGGTCTGGGCGGGCTCGCGTTGGCCGCGGCGGCGAGTCTGCGCGCGGTGCCAATACTTTTCCTGCCCTATCTGCTCTACAAACGGGCGTGGCGCGCGGCCGCCTGGACGGCAGGGTTTCTCGTCGTCATCAACTTCTTCCTTCCCGTGGCGACCTTCGGGCCGAAGCGGGCGCTGGAGCGGTGGCACTCGTGGCGCGCGGTCGCCACGGCGGAAACGGCGGACCCAACGCCCGGTTATTCGAATCAGTCGCTGCTGGCGGCACTCAAGCGACTCCTCACCAGTGAAGGCAGCGCTCGTGATCCCGTACATACCGCAGTCGCCGACTGGCCCACGCAGCGCGTCGTGCACCTGCTCTACGGGTCGATCGCGCTCGCCGCCGTGGCGCTGGCACTCCTGTTTCTCCGCAATCCGCCTGATCTCGCGAGTCCGCGGACCGTCGGGGAGCTGGCGATCATCCTTGTTCTCATGCCGCTCATTTCGCCGCTCGCGTGGAAGCCGCACTTCGTGACACTGCTGGTGGGCTACTGGCTGATCTGGCGCCTCAGCCCCGGCAAGCCACGACCGGTGTGGATCCTGTGGTGGGCGTCGTTCGTATGCCTCACGCTGAGCGCACCCGCGCTCGTTGGCACCCGGGTGCGGTCAGTGCTCGAATCGCTGAATGTGATAACGGTGGGGGCGCTGCTGGTGCTTGGTCTGACGATCTGGGCTGCTACACTGCCTCAGCCACGACCTCGAGCCAATAACGAGGGACTTCGTTCATCTTAAGCTCGTCGAGCGTGCGAGCGAGCCCGGTCTGCAGCGCCTCAGATCCCTCCTCCAGCGGCACACCGGGCAGCGCACCCTCGATGAACAACGAGAAGCGGCCGATATCGGCGAGACTCTGCGCCGTCATGTTGATGCGCAACAGCTCGATCGTGGTCGGCTGCAGGCCGGCCGCCTTGCACGCTTCGCCGTACTGCTCGGCCGTAAGCCACTCCATCGCGGCGGCATGGCCGTTATGCTGGACGTCGATCCCCTTCTCACGCAGCGCCTGCACGGAGCGCACGATCCAACGGCGCCAGAATCCACTCGTGCCCTCGACGTAGGCGCCGTTGAAGAACGTGCTGTTGAACGCCAGGAGACCACCCGGCTTCAGCACGCGGCGAATCTCCCGCAGCACGCTGGTCTTGTCCCGCGTCAAGTGAATCGCGTTGAGGAAAACGACCGTGTCGGCTGACTTCACGAGCTTCGACAGCCACTCGGCGCTGCCTTGCACGAACTCGGCGAACTTGGAGGAGATCGCGGCGCGCGCCTTTTCGATGGCGGTCGGCGAGGGATCGATCCCGATGACGCGCGGCGGCGGCTGCGCGCCGCCCACGCGCTCCAGGATGAGCTGAGTGACGGCGCCCGGACCGCACCCGAGGTCGACAATGACCTGACGGCCCGGACAGATCACTCGCTCCAGAATCCAACGATTGACGTGCGTGAAGAACGGATGCCGCGTGAACGGCGTGAACGAGAAGCGGTCGTCTTCCGCCGCCGGATTCAGGGCGGTCACAGCTTATGAATCCCCAGTGGGCCGAGGTGAACATCGAGGTTGTGGTTGACGCGATAGCCCACGACTCCAGTGACGTCGAGAGTCGCGGCGTCGCCGGTGTACACTTCTTTCCCGTTGACCATGAATTTGGCTTTACCGCCCTGCACCTGAATACTCAGCTCGTTCGTCGCCT
Source organism: Gemmatimonadota bacterium (assembly GCA_003221895.1). GTDB lineage: Bacteria > Gemmatimonadota > Gemmatimonadetes > Gemmatimonadales > GWC2-71-9 > 20CM-2-65-7. Next base: position 13,179 of record QHUJ01000114.1, read on the forward strand.
TGCCGCTCGTGTCGGACTTGGTCACCGCGTCGCTCGCAGTCCATTCCACCACGGCGGTGGGCCGCGCGGCGTAGCTCGAGCGGCGGCGGATCGAATACTTGCCGTCGATGGGCCGCACGAGGAAGTAGGTGTAGGTCTGACCCGAGTCAGCCAGGTTCTTACCGCCGATGAGAATGCCGAATGCTTCCGGGTGAGCGGGATTCGTCATTTGTGTCATCTTGGCGACGACATGGTAGTTGCCGGAGATGGTGTCGCGATCGCGCCAGTAGATCGCCGCGGGCCCGACGGTCGTGTGCAGGCCGTCACCCATGGCGGCGAACTTGACGTTTTCGAGCGGCGCGGGCTGGCCGGTCTGACGATTCGTCTCCGTCCGCACGTGCCAACCTGCCGGGAAGGTGCCGCCGCCAGCGACCGTGCGGTCGGGATCGCCCTGCGCGGCGAGTCGCGCGGCAGGGGCGAAAAGCAGAAAGACCGCCGTAGCGGTCACAAAACGAATCAGCGTCCGGTTCTCCTGAGGGATGGGCATTGCTTCCGCGGTCTAAGTGACATCATCAAAAGGTTTTAGTCAAGGGCTGGTTTCGCTTATCCATGCCGCTCCGCCAGGTCGTGCACTGTATCCAAGCTCACGATCTTGAGTTTGCGCTTGCCCATGGGAAGCGTGATTTCGACCTTCTGCCCGACTTTCCCGCCGAGCAACGCTTTCCCGAGCGGCGATGCCATGGATACCGGCATCTCTACCTTGCCGTCTTCCCCTTCGATGAATTCCCCGAGTGTCAGCGCGTAGACTTCCTTCGTCTTCGTGTCGAGATCTTCAACGGTGACCCGCGACCCGAAACCCACGCGGTCGCGAGGAATATCCTGTTCACGGACATCGGACAACTTCGACAACCGCAGCCGCAGGTGATGCACGCGCGCCTGCGCGAACTGCTGGCGCTCCAGCGCCGCCTTGAACTCGGAGTTCTCGCGCAAATCGCCATGCGCGCGCGCCTTTTCGATCTCTTTGGGTAGCACGAAAGAGATCTCGTGATTCAGGCGTTCGACCTCCTCCTGGAGTTTCTGTTTCAGCCCTTCAATCATGGTGGGATACTAACCGACCACCGGCCTCCTCGGCTAGCTTTTAGCGCGTGCGAACCTACCATCAGCTGACCGATCCCGATCGCTCCGGCCTGGCCGACCAGATCGGTGCCCAGCGCCGGCGCGTCGCCGAACAGTTGGCCGGGGTCCAGCGCATCGTGGCCGTCATGAGCGGCAAGGGTGGCGTGGGAAAAAGCTATGTCACGGCGCATCTTGCGCGGTCCCTGGCGCGGAGCGGGCGGGCGGTTGGTGTGCTGGATGCCGACTTCAATGGGCCCACGATTCCCGCTCTGCTGCAGACGCCGCCGGAGGCCGCCGCTCCCGCCATCGGCCTCGACGGCGTGAAATGCGTGTCCATGGGACACTTTCTGACCGATGGTGCTCCCCTCTCTTTCACCGGGCCACCCGCCGAAGGCTTCGTGTGGCGCGGTGCCATGGAGGCCGCGGCTCTGCGGGAGTTTCTGGGCGATGTGAAGTGGGGCCCTCTCGACTTCCTGGTGCTCGATTTGCCGCCCGGAATGGAGCGCTACCTCGCACTGTGTGATATCCTCGGCGCTCCGCCGGCGGTGCTCACCGTGACCATTCCTACTGCGGAATCGCGCGATGCCGTCCGCCGTGCCATGCGCGCCGCAGTCGAGCGGGGTTCGGACCTGCTCGGCATCGTCGAAAACATGGTGGGACCGCAATTCCCGGGGACGGCTGGTGATGACCTCGCGCGAGAGTTCAATGCGCCGGTGATTGCGCGCATACCCTTCAACCCCTCGCCAAGCGTCTGGGATGAAATTCCTTTGCGTTGAGTGTGACCAGCAGATGGCGTTTGCCGAACGTGAGATCCCGGGCGACGGGACGCTCGCGGCCACGTTCAAGTGTCCCACGTGCGGTCGCGTGATCGCGATGCTGACGAACCCGATGGAGACGCAGCTCGTTTCGTCGCTGGGCGTCGAGATCGGCGGACGCACGGTGCCAGCCGAGCCATTCGAGACGATCAGCAAGGCGGTGGTCACGGGCGGGCCCGCGTGGTCGAGCGACGCCCAGGAACGACTCTCCCGCGTTCCGAGCTTCGTGCGCGGCATGGTCAAGAAGATCTACGGTGACTACGCGAAGGAGCGGGGCATTACCGAGATCACCCCCGCCGTCATGGACACCGCGCGCGCCGAGCTGGGGCTCGAAGGGATGTGAGCGACTTCGAAGAACGCAGTGTCGGGGAGCTCCGGGTCCGGATCGACCGCACCCTGTGCGTCGGCTTCGGCGACTGCGTCACCGAAGCGCCTGAGGCCTTCGTCCTCGATGATACCGGCACCGCGGTATTCGTGAATCCTGACGCCGTGGAGCGCGAGCGATTGTTGCGCGCGTGCGACGCGTGTCCGGTCGATGCCATTACGGTCTGGAACGAAAAGGGCACCCAAATCGTCCCCGCGGCTTGTGAACAAGTTCCTTGACAGCACCGGGAGGCGCCTGCATATCCCTTGACTCTGACGGCATCCACACCGACATCTAAAGTTCACAACCCGCTCGAGCGGCGTCACTCGGGGAGGTAGTGGTGTACCGCGAGATATTCGTTCCGGTCGACAACTCGCAGCACTCCGATTGGGCCGTCGATCGCGCCATCGAGATGTGCCGCAGGTCTTCGGGGCGAATCACCGGCAATCACGTCTACGCCGCCCGCCTGCATGATGTCCGCTTCCGCCAGCTCGAAACCGGCCTTCCTGCGCAGTTCCAGACCCCCGACGAGATCAAGAGACAGCGCAAAATCCACGACAAGCTGATCGAGAAGGGCCTGCAGCTGATCGCCGACAGCTTCCTCGATCTGCTCGGCAAGCGCTGCGAGGCCGCGGGGGTGCCGCTGACCCGCCAGCTGCTCGAGGGCATCAACTACGAAGAGATCGTCAACGAGGTGAATCGCGGCGCCGGCCGGCTGCCGGGACTCATCGGGTTCGATCCAAATCGCGCCGCCGGCTATGACGGCGGGGACAAAGTTCGCAGCGACGTGAAGCTCGGCGAGAACGGACGGCTCGTGGCGGAAGAAGAAGATTCCGCCGCCCGGCTGGTCGGCTCGTCCGGCCGCCAATACGACCTGCTCGCCATCGGCGCGCACGGCCTTGGGCGGCAGCAGTTTTCGCAGCTCGGTGGTGTAGCGGCTCGCGTGTTACGCGGCGTCGAAAAAGACGTGCTGATCGTGCGCGATCAGCAGCCGCTCACCGGCGGGCGCTTCCTGGTCTGTGTGGACGGCTCGTCGTACAGCTACAAGGCGATGAAGTCGGCGCTCGAGCTGGCAAACCAGTTCGGCGGGTCGCTGTACGTCTGCAGCGCGTTCGACGTCGAGTATCACCACGTCGTGTTCCATAACATCAAGGACGTGCTGTCGTATCAGGCGTCGAAGGTGTTCAAGTTCGAAGAGCAGGAGGAGCTGCACAACAACATCATCGACAAGGGACTGCTCAAGCTCTGCCAGGCGAATCTCAAGCGCGCCGAGGTGATGGCGCAGCAGTTCCCCGACGTGCCGCTCAAGACGCAGATCCTCATCGGCAAGCCGTTCCAGGTGATCATGCAGTGGGCCGAGGAGATCAAACCGAGCCTGCTCGTGATCGGTCGCCATGGAGCGCACCGCATCGAGGACACGGAACTCGGCTCTCAGTCCGAGAATCTGGTGCGACTTGCGCCGTGCTCGGTGCTCCTGACAGGTGTCGTCGGCGTTCGCCCCGAAGACATTCCCTGGATCGAGGAAGACGGCCAGGCCGGCCTCCCCTGGGCCCCCGAGGCCGAAGTCCGGATCCTGCGCGTGCCGCCATTCGCGCAGGGCATCGCGCGCCGGGCGGTCGAGGAGTATGTGCTCGAGAAGGTGGGCGGCGCCGGACCTCCTCCCACCGTCACCAACAAGTGGCTCGATGAAGCGATCCAAAAGCTGCTGCCGACGCACATGCAGCTGATCATGGGCATCGGGAGCGCCGAGGAGATCGCGCTGGCCGAGGTGAAGGCGACCGAGCAGATGAAGGCGACGAAGGTGCAGGGGCACGACGCGGACCCGGAGCCGCTGGCCCCGGAAGTCGAGACGAAATGCCCCGTTACGGGCGCCATCTCCAAGCGCCTCCGGCTTGCCACCGACCCCATCGTCTGGACCGAGGAGGGGTGGCAACGACTACAGCTGGTCCCGCTCATCGCCCGCCCGCTCGCCCGCAATACCGTCGAGCGGTTCGCGCGCAATCACGGTATTTGGCGCGTGACGACTCACGTGATGGACGACAACAAGCAGGCGATGATCGAAGCCGACGAGTTCGACGTCGATACGATGATGGTGATGTTCACCGAGCTGCGCGCCAAGCAGATCCGCGCGGAGGCGGAAGGCAAGGACGCGCTGTCACCCGAGATGCGAGCGTTCATCGAAGAAGCCAAGGCGCAAGGCGTCACCAGGTGTCCCATCCGCGATATCGAAGACAAGATGCAGAAGTGCCCGGTCGACATGAAGACGGTGACGCCCGAGGAAGCGAAACGCGCGGTCGAGAAGCTGCTGCAGTGAGCTACGTTCCTCACGTCGTCGCTTGGAATCTCACCCGGCGCTGCAACCTCGAATGCGCCCATTGCTACATCTCGGCGGGTCCCCGCGAAAGCGCCACGTCGGAGCTGGAGACGGATGAGTGCCTGCGCGTCGTGGATCAGCTGCTCGCCGTCAATCCGGCGCCGCTGCTCATTCTGTCGGGTGGCGAGCCCCTGCTGCGGCATGATCTGACGCAGATCGCCGCGTACGCGGCGCAGCGTGGGGCGACGGTGGTCGTCGGCACGAATGGGACACTGCTCACGGACGAGCGAATCGCCGGCCTCAAGGCGGCGGGCGTTCGTGGCGTGGCGGTCTCGATCGATTCGTTGCGACCCAGCTACCACGACCGCTTCCGCCACGGGCCGGGCTCGCTCGATGACACAGTCGCCGCGCTGGGCCGGCTGCGGGCGGAGCGGCTCGACTTCATCGTCCAGACCACGGCAACCAAGGGGAACCGCTCCGAGCTCGAGCGCCTGGCGCAGTGGTCGGCTGAGCAGGGCGCGGTCGCATTCAACTGCTATTTCCTGGTCGCGACCGGGCGCGGCGCCGGACTCTCCGATCTGGCGCCCCCCGAATACGAGGCCGTGTTGGCCGATCTGGCGCGGTGGCAGCGGGAGTACCGCGGCCGGATGATGATTCGCGCCAAGTGCGCGCCGCACTTCATGCGGCACGTGCATGCCGCGGACCCCCAATCGCCCATTCTCAACTATCAGACACGCTGTCCTTGCGGCACGCAGTACTGCCGCATCACCCCGGACGGCAAGCTCACGCCGTGCCCGTATCTGCCGGAGGTCGCCGGCGATTTGCGCACGCAAAGCTTCGGCGAGATCTGGCGGTCGTCGCCGCTGTTCCGCCAGATCCGCGAAGGAGCCCTGGGAGGGAAATGCGGGCGGTGCGAATACCAGAAGCTGTGCGGGGGCTGTCGCGCGCGCGCATTCGCGCTCGAGGGAGATGTGCTCGCCGCCGATCCGTCGTGCACGTATGAGCCTCGAGGAGCCGAGGTGATCGAGCCCGCGAGCGTCAGCTACGGAAGCGAGTTCACGCCAGCGCTCACATGGTCGGCGCCGGCGCGGGCGCGGCTCGACGGGATTCCGTCATTCGTACGCGGGGTCGTGGCGAAGCGGGTCGAGGATTGGGCGCGCGAGCGCGGCTTGCGCGAGATCACACCTGAGCTGCTCCGCGAAATCCGCGACGCCATGCCCATCGACTTCTCCAAGCGGAAACCATTCTTCGTGTCCCAGTCTGATGACTGAGGCGCTGCCGCTCCTCCAGGCCGCGGCGGATACGGCCGGCGCCTACCGCGACTTCCCGGTCATCGGCAGCCGTGCCGCGGTCTGGATCGCCGCGGAGATCCACCTTATGTTCGCGGCCTTCGTCCTCGGCGTGCCGATCTTCGCGGTGGTCGCCGAGGCGATCGGCATTTTCGGCAAGGACCAGCGCTACGACCGGCTCGCGAAGGAGTTCACGCGACTCCTGCTGATCGCCTACAGCGCGACGGCGATCTGGGGCGCTGTCCTCGTCTTCCTGCTCTCGACGCTCTATCCCCGGTTCTGGGCCTACCTGACGGCGATCTTCGGGACATCGATGTGGGTGTACGTCTCGATCTTCTTCCTCGAGTCCTTCACGCTGTACCTGTATTACTACGGCTGGGACCGCTGGAAATACGGGCGCTCCAAGATCGTCCACCTCGGGCTGGGAATTCTGCTGAACATCTGGGGCACGACGGTGATGTTCATCGCCGACTCGTGGCTCACCTACATGATGACGCCGCCGCGCGACATCACCCCCGAGACGTCACCCACCAGCATCAAACTGTGGCACGCGATCCTGAACCACACCTGGATGCCGATCAACATTCACCGGCTCATCGGCAACGTGGTGTTCGGCGGTGCGATCGTCGGCGCGTACGCCAGCTATCGCTTCCTCGCGTCGAAGACCGACGAGGAGCGTGCGCACTACGACTGGATGGGCTACGTCGGCAACTTCATCGCGATTTCCGCGCTGATCGTCCTGCCGTTCGCCGGCTACTGGTTGGGCCGCGAGATCTATCAGTACGATCAGTCGATGGGCATCACGATGATGGGCGGCTTCATGAGCTGGTTGTGGGTGATCCAGGCGTTTCTCATCGCCGTTCTCTTCCTCACGGGGAACTACTATCTCTGGATCGGAATGGGTCGCATTCCGGGTGCGGAACGCTACCAGCCGTACACGAAGTGGCTGCTTCTCATTCTTGTGCTGGGCGCGCTCGTGTGGGGGACGCCGCACACCATGATCGCTGATTCGCGCGAGCTGGCGGCGATGGGCGGGTCGCATCACCCGCTGCTCGGCGCGCTCGGCGTCATGAGCGCGAAAAACACCGCCGTCAACCTCATGATCCTGGCCACGTTTCTTTCCTTTTTGCTGTACCGGCGCGCGAACATCCGTCCGGTCGTGCCGTGGGCAAAGACCGGTACGCGCATACAGGCCGCCATGTTCGTGATTGCGGCGGCGATCGTACTGTTCTTCGGCATCCGCGGCTATTTCGTCGAGGCCATCGTTCGCATCGGCTACTCGGTCTACCAAGTCGGCGCGGTGCTCGCCTGTATCGTGTTCGTCACGGCGATCGACGTGCTCATGGCACGCGGCGCCCAGTCGCTCGGCGCGATCCAGTGGGGCAAGATGCCGCCACGCTCGCAGTACGCGCTGTTCATTCTCGCCGTCACGTTCACATGGCTGATGGGCCTGATGGGATTCGCGCGCAGCGGCATCCGTCAGCATTGGCATGTGTGGCAGGTCATGCAGGATACGACGCCGTACGCCGCGACGCCGGCCCTGGGCTATGCCGCGATCATGATCAGCACCTGCGTGTTGATCTTCCTGTCGCTCGTGGGCTTCATCTTCTGGCTTGGCGGGCTCGCCGAGAAATCGACGTTCGTCCCGTCCACGGTGGAGGCGCCGCATGTGGGCCACTAACCTGCGAATCATCGGCATCGTGGTCGGCACGCTCGCGCTGTATACGCTGATCGCGAACAAGATCCCGCAGGTGCAGTCCGAGGTACCGCATGCCCTGACCCTCGGCGCGAACGTCACGCCGGAGCAACTCGTCGGTGCCGGCGACCAGCTGTATCACGGGGCTGGCGGTTGCACCGCGTGCCACGGTCTCGGCACGCGCGCGCCCAACCTGCTCACCGACGAAAAGGGGCAGGGACCCGTCGGTGCGCGCTGCGGCAAGCGCGAGCCCGGCAAAGACTGCAAGGCCTATCTGTACGAGTCGCTCACCAGTCCCCGCGCCTTCGTCGTGTCCGGCTATGAGCCGATCATGCCCGAGATGGCGCGCATTCTCTCGCCGCAACAGATCTGGGCGCTCGTTGCGTTTCTCGAGTCGAACGGTGGAACGGTCGACGTAACCGCCTCGGACATCCCGCCAGCATCCGGCTCTGCCGCCCCTGCCGCCGGTGGTGGCGCGGGGGGAGCGCCAGGGATTGCTGGCGGATCGACCGATCCCATGACCATCATCCGCGGCGCCGGCTGCACCGCTTGTCACAAGATCAACGGCGAGGGCGGCGCCATCGGGCCCGACCTGACGCACGTCGGCTCGCGGTTATCGACCAACCTGATTCGCGAGTCGATCCTGCTGCCCGACGCCAAGACGGCGAAAGGCTACGAGAAGTTCAAAGGCGTGATGCCCAAGACGTTCGGCAATCAGCTGACCGCCGCGCAGCTCGAGTCGCTCGTCGAATTCCTGTCGAGTCACAAATGAGATCGTACCTGCGCCACCCGTTCTGGCAGGCCGTCGGGCTGATGGTGATCGCGTACATCCTCATTGTGTTCATCATCCCGGCGCTGCCCGGCAGCGCCGTCGTACCCAAGAGCGTCGTCCTGCAATACATGGCGACTGTGCTGGTCGGCGTGTTGATCTGGGTGAGCGACGACGAGGCGCGCTGGACCACGTTCAAGGAGCCCCTGCACGATGTGCTCGTGCAGCCGCGGCTCAAGGTGATCCGCACTGCCGTGCTCGCGGCTGTGACCCTGATGGTCGGCTGCATCACCTACGGCCAGGTGAAGGCCAGCGTCGCGGCGCCGCCCAACCTCCGCTCGATCCATCCCGCGCCGCCGTCACAGATCACGTTCCGCGGCAAGACGATCACGCTGGTCGGACTCGACAACCCGCTCCGCCGCTCTGGTGACATGGCGGCGCACCTCGCCGTCGGCCACCGGATCTACTATGAGAATTGTGTGCCCTGCCACGGCGATCATCTCGACGGCCAGGGCCATTACGCGTCCGGCTTGAATCCGCTGCCGGCCAACTTCCAGGACAACGGCACGATCGCGCAGCTCACGGAGAGCTTCGTGTTTTGGCGCGTCGCGAAGGGCGGCCCGGGGCTGCCGCGCGAAGGGACGCCGTGGAACTCGGCCATGCCGGCGTGGGAAGACTTCCTGACGGAAGACGAAATCTGGTCGGTGGTGCTGTTTCTGTATGAACAGACTGGTTGGAAGCCGAGGACGTGGGAAGTGAGTGCGGGGGGAAGCAAGTGATCCACGCACTTCTTCTGATGGCGCTGGTCGCCACCCAGGATACGTCGGCTGGCAAACAGGTCTACACGAAGTGGTGCGCCGGCTGCCACGGCGATAACGGCGCCGGCGACGGGCCGGCCGCCCGGCACATGATTCCGCCCCCGCGTGATTTCACGGGCGCCGTCTATCAGATTCGCTCGACCGCGAACGGCCAACTCCCGACCGACGCCGATCTCCTTCGCTCTATAGATGAAGGGCTGCCGGGCACGGCCATGCCGGGATGGAAAAACAGGCTGTCCGATCGGCAGCGGCGCGATGTACTGGCGTACATCAAGACGTTCTCGACGTTCTTCGCCGATACGACGCAGCGCCCGCAGGTGCTCGAATTCGGCAAGGAGCCGGGCGGCGGTACGGGTGCGGAGGCATTGCGGGTGGGGCGGCAGTTCTACGACTCCATCGGCTGTCGCAAATGCCACGGCGATCAGGGCCGGGGCGACGGGCCATCAGCCCCAACGCTCAAAGACGACGCCGGCCATCCCATTTTCGCCGCGAACCTACATGAGAACTGGCGCTTCAACGGCGGTCCAACGACGACCGACATCTATCACCGGCTCCGCACCGGCCTCGACGGCACGCCGATGCCGTCATTCAGCGATCTGATCGATCAGAAGTTCCTCACCGAAACGGAGCTGTGGCGCTTGGCCGAGTATGTCCGCAGCCTCTCGCCCGGCGAGCCGCCGGTGGTGCGTGACGTGATTCACGCGCCGCTCGTCACGCGAGTGCTGCCGAGGGCTCCGGATGATTCCGCCTGGAATGCCGTCGATACCTACTGGTTCCCGCTCGTCGGCCAGGTGATTCACAAGAACCGGTGGTTCGCGCCTGCCGTCACCGGCGTGTGGGTGAAGGCCGTGCACACCAGGGACTCGATCGCCCTGCGCGTGACGTGGGACGATCGTTCGGCGAGTCCGGACTCTGCCTGGCTCGGACACCTGGGACGCGTCCTCGCCACCGTGCAGAGCGATGACTCCACTCGTGAGCAGCCGGCGCTCTGGCCTGATCAGATGGTGGTAGAGTTTCCCGTGACGATTCCTACCGGGATGGAACGCCCGTACTTCCTGATGGGCAGTTCCAGCGGCCCCGTTTATCAATGGCGCTGGACCAGCGCATCACGCAGTGCCGCGGTGGCAGGGCTGGCGCGGGGCATCGAGCGGTTCGATTCGTTGCCGCGCGGCGGGGTAGGAGCTCGGGCGGTCTACGACCACGGGCAGTGGCGCGTCGTCTTCACACGCGCACTTGCTTCGCTCGACACGGCGAGCCAGCTTCCGTTCCGGAGCGGCCGGGCAATCCCCGTGGCATTCTTCGCGTTGGATGGGTCTAACGGAGAGCACGGTACGCGCATGGCCGTCAGCACGTGGTATTTCCTCGCCCTCGACGAACCGGTGCCGGCCCGGGTGTTCATCTCGCCGGTGCTCGCCATGCTCCTGACGCTCGGGTTGGGCATGCTGGTCGTATGGCGGGCGCAGCAGAAGACTTCATACCGGAGGCAGCAATGAACGGCAGAATCTTGAGCGTGGTGGGCGGAATGTTTCTGCTCACCGTGTGCAGCAAGGGAGATCAGGGAAACGCCGCGGCAGCGCCTGCCGCTCCACCCGCGCCAGCCGCTCCGGCGACGAGCGACCCGTCAGCTGATGGTGGGACCATTACGGGCAAGATCAAATTCACGGGCACTGCGGCGAAGAATCCCACGATCGACATGAGTGAAGAGGCAGCGTGCAAGGCGAAGTATCCGTCACCGCCGACCGAGGAGGTCGTCGTGGCGGGTGCCGCCAACGCCCTGGCGAATGTGTTCGTGTACGTGAGCGCCGGGCTGCCCGCCAACGCGAAGTATCAGGCGCCGTCCACAGCCGTCGTGCTCGATCAGAACGGCTGCCGCTATCATCCCCACGTGTTGGGGATCATGGTGGGACAGAACCTCGAGATCAAAAACTCCGATCCCCTCCTGCACAACATCAAAGCGATCGCGAAGAAGAATCGCGGCTTCAACGTCAGCCAGCCCAACGCCGGCATGACGCGCGACGTGACCTTCTCGGCGCCGGAGGTGATGGTCAATCTCGAGTGCAACGTGCACGGCTGGATGCATGCCTACGCCGGTGTGCGGCCTGATCCCTTCTTCGCCGTGAGCGGTGCGGACGGCAGCTTCTCGATCAAGGGCCTGCCGCCGGGGACGTACACCGTCGAAGCGTGGCATGAGAGGTTCGGCACCCAGACCGCGACGGTGACGATCGCGGGAACCGAGAGCAAAACGGCCAACTTTACTTTCGCCGCGCACTAAGCCGCGCGGAGAGGGGGAGGGACTCGATGCGTTGGTGGCTGCCCGACGCTGGATCGACGTTCGCCGGTCCGATCGACACGATGTTTCTGGCGATTCTCATCCTTACGGGAATCGCGCTCGTGCTCGTGGAGGTCGGAGTGGTGACGTTCGTCATTCGCTACCGCGCCCGGCCGGGACGGAAAGCGTTCTACACCCACGGCTCGACGCGCGCCGAAGTCATCTGGACGGCGATCCCCGCCGTCACGATGGTCGCGCTCGGACTGGTCAGCAATCACTACTGGGTGTTGATCAAGGACAAGAAGAGCGTGCCCCCGAACGCCTATCACATCGGCGTGCACGCCAAGCAGTTCGAGTGGCAGATCACCTACCCGGGACCGGATGGGAAGCTCGGAACGTCGGACGACTTCACAGTCCGCAATCAGCTGCACGTGCCGGTGAATGAGCCGGTGGCGGCCGAGCTGAGCTCCGAAGACGTGATCCACTCGTTCTTCGTGCCCGAGTGGCGCTTGAAACAGGATGCTGTCCCGGGCATGCACATCATCGCCTGGTTCCAGGCGACCAAGACCGGCGAGTTCGAGCTCGGCTGCGCCGAGCTGTGCGGGATGGGGCACTACAAAATGCGGGCGCGGGTGTTCGTCCATACGCCCGAGGAGTTCAAGGCCTGGTTGACACAACAAGCCGCCGCACAGGGCGCGGGGGGGGGGGGCTCCGAATGACCTCAGTCGCGCATAAGACCGCAGAGACTCACGACGCCCATCATGCGCCCATGAGCTTCTGGCGCAAATACATCTTCTCGACCGATCACAAGATCATCGGCATTCAGTTCCTGTTCGTCAGTCTGTTTTTCCTGCTCGTGGGCGGGCTCCTGGCGATGCAGATCCGCTGGCAGCTCGGCTTCCCGGGCAAGCCCATGCCGGGAGGCGGGATCCTGCCCGAGTCGATGGCGGCCGGTGGCGTGATTTTGCCCGAGTACTACGTCCAGCTGGTATCGATGCACGGCACATTCATGGTGTTCTTCGCCATCATGCCGCTGCTCGTCGGCGTGTACGCCAATTTCCTGATTCCACTGAAGCTCGGCGCGCACGACATGGCGTTCCCGCGCATCAACATGGCCTCGTTCTGGCTGGCGCTGCTCGCGGGACTGATCATGACCACGAGCTTCTTCGTGCCGAACGGCCCGATCCGCTCGGGGTGGACGAACTACGCGCCGCTGGCGGCGCGGCCCGATCTGTCGGGCGTCACGGTCGGGCAGATGCTTTGGTGCGTTTCGATCGTGGTGCTGGGACTCTCGTCGGTGATGGGATCGTTGAACTACATCACGACGGTGATCAACCACCGGGCGCCCGGCATGACCTGGTTCCGCATGCCGCTGTCCGTGTGGGCGCTCTTCATCACGGCGATCCTCGGCGTGCTCGCGCTGCCGGTACTGCAGGGCGCGGCGATCATGCTGCTGTTCGACAACGTCCTCGGCACACACTTCTTCGATCCGGTGGCGGGCGGCCAGGCCCTGCTGTGGCAGCACCTCTTCTGGTTCTTCGGGCACCCCGAGGTCTACATCCTGATCCTGCCGGCGATGGGTATGGTGTCCGACATCATCGCCAACGGCAGCCGCAAGCCGATCTTCGGCTACCACTCGATGGTGTTCGCCATCATCGGGATCGCGTTCCTCGGCTGGATCGTGTGGGGCCACCACATGTTCATGAGCGGCATGAACCCGACGCTCGGGTCGACGTTCATGGTGTCGACGCTGCTCATCGCGGTGCCGTCGGCCGTGAAGGTGTTCAACTGGCTCGGCACGATGTGGCGCGGCAACCTGCACCTCCACGTGCCGATGCTCAACGCGATCGGGTTCGTGTCGATGTTCACGATCGGCGGCCTGTCGGGCATCTTCATGGCGGCGACGCCGGTGGACATTCCGATCCACGACACCCAGTTCATTGTGGCGCACATCCACTACGTGCTGTTCGGCGGATCGCTGTTCGCCCTGTTCGCGGCGATCCCCTACTGGTATCCCAAGATGTTCGGCCGGATGATGCACGAAGGGATCGGCAAGCTCCACTTCTGGCTCACGTTCATCTTCTACAATCTGACGTTCTTCCCGATGCACATCATCGGGATGGGCGGACAGATGCGGCGCATCTACGATCCCACGGTCTACGATTTCCTGAAGCCGCAGCAGCCGCTCAACGTGTTCATTTCCTACGCCGCGTTCGCGCTGTTCACGGTCCAGGCGCTGTTCGTGTTCAACTTCCTGTGGAGCCTCAAGTTCGGCAAAAAGGCGCCGCAGAATCCGTGGAACGACAACGGCATGGAGTGGTCGCTGCCGAATCCTGCGCCGCACGGCAATTGGGAGCGCACCCCCAACGTGTATCGCGGCCCGTACGAGTTCAGCTCCCCGGAGGCCGGCGACAAAGACTTCCTGCCGCAATTCGTGAAGCTGCCCACTGACCGCGATCCGGTGCCGGCCCCCGTGCCGGCCGCCGGGCACTGACCGGGAGAGTGCGATGACGCACGGGACTCAAGTCCTCGATCAAATGCGGCCGCCGTTCCCGGCAGAGCCGGGAGCGGGTGTCTACAGCAGCAAGCTCGGGATGTGGGTCTTCCTGGCCAGCGACGTGATGTTCTTCACGGCGCTGATCGGATCCTACATCGTGCTGCGCTTTGGCGCGCCGGGGGAATGGGCCAAGCCGAGCGCTGTCCTGAACGTACCGCTCACCGCGTTCAACACATTTCTCCTCATTTGCTCGTCCGTGTCGATGGTGAAAGCCTACGCGGCCATTCAGGACGGGAAGAAATACTTCCTGCGGCCCGTGCCCGGGAAGCTGCTGCGCGATGGCGGGCTCAAGTTCTGGCTCCTCGTCACGATGATCTGCGGAGCGGGGTTCGTGGGCGTGCAGCTCATCGAGTACTTCAAGTTGGTGCACCATGGTTTCACGCCGGCTGGCTTTCGCGAGGGGTCGGTGCTTGCCGAGCATGCCGCAACCGATCCGATCAGGTATGGCGCCGCCGTGGCTGGGCTGTATGGCTCCACGTTCTTCACCATGACCGGCTTCCACGGCTTCCACGTGACGTGCGGCGTGATCAGCATGACGTATCTGTACTTCACAAAGGTGCTGCCGGAGAAGTACTCGCCGCAGGACTATCGCGGGATCGAAGTCATCGGTCTGTACTGGCACTTCGTCGACCTGGTGTGGATCATTCTCTTCACGATCGTCTACCTGATCTGAGGCCCAGTTCATGACGGCAACGAGCTCACAACCCAGCGAGACCCACAAGCGGCCGAACTACCTGCTGATTTGGCTGTATCTGTTTATCCTCACGGTCGCCGAGGTGTCGCTGGCATTCGAGCTGCCGCTGTCGCGCAACCTCAAGCTGTTGTTGCTGCTGTTCCTCGCGATATGGAAGGCGCTCCTCGTGGCGCTGTACTTCATGCATCTCAAATTCGAGCGCTGGCGGTTGCGGGTGATTTTCATCATCCCGATCCCGCTGGCGATCATTCTCGTGAGCGCTGTGATCATGGAGCACGTACGGTAGCGTTGCTCGAGCTGACGAAGCCGCGCATCACGCAGCTGGTCCTGCTCACGGCCGCCGCGGGATTCTACCTTGGCGCGCGCGATCACGTGAATCTGGCGCTGCTCGTCAACACGCTGATCGGGACCGCGCTCGTCGCGGGCGGGACCAACGCCTGGAACCAGATCCGCGAGCGTGACGTCGATGCGCGGATGGTCCGCACGCGGCGCCGGCCGTTGCCGTCGGGCCGCCTCACCACGGCTGCCGCCATCTGGTTCGCGACGGCGATCACCGTTGTGGGTGTCGGCTATCTCGCAGTGATGGTGAATCTGCTGACGGCGCTGCTCGCGGCGCTGACCTTCGCGAGCTACGTGCTGCTGTACACGCCGCTCAAGCGGAAGACCTCGCTCAACACGCTCGTGGGCGCCGTCCCTGGCGCGCTGCCGATCGTCGGTGGCTGGACCGCCGCCGGCGGCAGTCTCGGCGTGGCGGTGGTCGCGTTGTTCTGGATCCTGTTCTTGTGGCAGCTGCCGCACTTCCTCGCGCTCGCCTGGTTGTACCGCGACGATTACCGCGCGAGCGGCCTGCGGATGCTGAGTCTTGCGGATGAGGATGGGCGCGACACCGGCCGCATGGCGCTGCTGTACGCCGTTGCGCTCTTGCCCATCAGCCTCGTTCCCACGCTGGTCGGCGTGACCGGCGCCTGGTACTTCTACGGCGCGCTGGTCCTCGGCCTCGGCTACGTTGCCGCGGGTACCGGATTGCTCTTCGCCGCGACACCGGCGCGCGCGTGGCGCCTCTTTTTCGTCTCGATCCTGTACCTGCCGGCCTTGTTGACACTGATGGTGCTCGACAAGGTCGCGGCGTAACGACACCATGATTTCGTTCCATCGTGTCCTGATCACCACCGGCATCGTGTTCTGCGCCGGCTTCGCCATCTGGGCTCTCTTGCGTGGCCAGATGGTATTGGGCATCGCCTTCGGGGTGTTGGGAGCCGGGCTGACGTACTACCTGCGCCATCTGCAACGGTTCATCGGCCGATGAGTCCGCACATCGATCTCATCTACTTCTTGAGCTCGCTGGTGATGGTGGTGCTCCCGCTGACGGTTTTTAGCTGGCTGACCTATCTCGTGCTCAAGGCATATCGGCGGGACCAGAGCGCAGCGCGCAAGAACTCTCGTTAAATTCCCCCCATGGCCGCACCCGCTGAAAAACGCCAAGTCGTTCGCTACGCCTTTTACAAACTCGATCCAGCGTGGCGCAGGCTGACCGCCGAGCGCCAGGCGTCGGCGAAGCTCGAGTTCGGGGAGACGCTGGAGCGCTATCGCGGTCGCCTGCTGCTCCGGCCCTACGGTCTCGTCGGCATTCGCGGTGACGCCGATTTTTTGCTGTGGCAAGTCGCCGAAGACCTCGACGCCCTGGTCGCGCTGCAAACGGCCCTCAACCGCACGGACCTCGGCGCCTATCTCTCGATTCCGTACAGCTACCTGGCGATGACGCGCCGCTCGATTTACGAGTTCCCGGCGGATCCGAATCACGAGCAGCGTCTGGTGATCCAGCCCAGCGCGGCCAAATACCTGTTTGTGTACCCGTTCATCAAGACGCGCCCGTGGTACGCGCTGCCGAAACCCGAACGACAGCGCATGATGGACGAGCACGTGCGCATCGGTCGCAAGTACCCGACCATCCGTCTCAACACGACGTACTCCTACGGGCTGGACGATCAGGAATTCATCGTGGCCTTCGAGGGCGACAACCCCGGTGAGTTTCTCGATCTGGTCATGGAGCTGCGCGAGAGCGAAGCGTCGTCGTACACGCTGCGGGATACGCCGACGTTGACCTGCGTCCAGATGTCGCTGTGGGACATGCTCGACACGCTGGGCGGCGCCGGATCGGCGCAAGCCGTGTCGCGCCGGCCCGCGCGCGACGATGGCTTCACCCCCGTCGCGACATTGGCCGAGCTGCCCCCGGGCACCGCGAAGCGTGTCTATGCCGCCAATGAGGCCGTGGCCCTTTTCAATGTGAACGGCACGGTATACGCCATCGCGAATCGCTGCACACACGCCCGCGCCAGCCTGTCCGAAGGCACCGTCGATCGCGCGCGCTGTACCGTCACCTGCCCGTGGCACGAAGGAATCTTCTCGCTCGAAAACGGCCGCGTGTTGGGCGGACCCCCGGTCCACGCGATCGCGACGTACCAGGTGAAACTGGACGGGGACACGATCCTCATCGCACTCGAGGCACGGGAGCCTGCGGTTTCTTAAAGCGTGCCGCCGGGAGCGTACCGACGTCACGCCCGTCTGGTTCATGCGGCAGGCCGGCCGCTACATGCCGGCGTACCGGAAACTCCGCCAGCGCCATTCCATCCTCGATCTCTGTCATCACCCTGAGCTCGCCGCCGCGGTGACGCTCCAGCCGGTCGAGCGCCTCGGCGTCGACGCCGCGATCCTGTTCGCCGACATCCTGCTGCCGTTCGAGCCGCTGCGGCTCGGGCTGAGCTTTGCCGCGGGAGAAGGTCCCAGGATCGCGCGGCCGATCGAAGCCGTGGCGGACGTGGAGAGGTTGCCCTCGTTCAATCTCGAAGCCGAGCTCGGCTATGTCTTTGAGGCGGTACGGCTCGCTCGCCGAGCGTTGCCGGCCGACGTGCCCCTGATCGGCTTTGCGGGCGCGCCCTTTACGCTGGCGAGTTACGCCATTGAGGGGGGCGCGAGCCGCACGTTCACGAAGACCAAACGATTCATGTACCAGGCACCTGACACCTGGCACCTGTTGTTGACCAAGTTGGCAGAGCTCGTCGGTGGCTTTCTCGCGGGACAGGCGCGCGCCGGCGCACAGGCGCTGCAATTATTCGACAGCTGGGTCGGTTGCCTGTCCCCGGAGGATTACCGCACGTACGTCCAGCCGCACAGCAGGCGGGCGTTGCAGCTCGCCGGCGCGGCGGGAGTTCCCGTCATTCATTTCGGCACAGGGACGGCAACGTTCCTCGAGGACTTCGCGGCGGCAGGCGGCGACGTGATCAGCGTGGACTGGCGGATTCCGCTGGACGGCGCCTGGACGCGCATCGACGGCAAAGCGATTCAGGGGAATCTCGAGCCGGCGGCGTTGCTTGCGCCTGCCGCCGAGCGTGACCGGCAGGTCCGCGACATCCTCAAGCGCGCCGGGGGCCGACCCGGGCACATCTTCAACCTCGGCCACGGCATCCTTCCCGAGACCGACGTCGCGGCGGTCCGCGCGGTCGTGGACCTGGTGCATGACGCGTGAGCAGATCGCCGTCCTCGTCATGGCGTACGGTGGGCCCGGTAACCTCGATGAGGTAGAGCCCTACCTCAAGGACATCCGCGGGGGCCGTGTTACGCGTCCCCAGCTCGTCGAGGAAATCCGCGCGCGGTACGCGCGCATCGGCGGACGCTCGCCCATTCTCGAGCTGACTCGTGCCCAGGCTACGGGCGTCGGGAAGGTGTTGGGCGACCAGTTCAACGTTTACGTGGGAATGCGTCACTGGCATCCGTACATCTCGGACGTCGTGGAGGAGATCGCGCGGGCGGGGCACCAGCGCGTGGTGGGCGTCGCGATGGCGCCGCACTACTCCAACATGTCCGTCGGAGCCTACGAGAAAAAGCTGCTGCAGGCCGCGGACGGCCGTTTGGACGTCACGCTCGTTCGCTCGTGGTGGAGAGAGGGACCGTTTCTCGAAGGTGTGGCGGGCCGCATAACCGAAGCGCTGCAGCGGTTCCCCCAGCCAACGACCGTTCAGGTCATTTTCACCGCCCACAGCCTGCCTGAGAAGATCCTGGCCTCGGCGGACCCATATCCGGACGAGCTCAAAGCCAGCGCTGCCGACGTCGCCGGGCGCGCACGCCTCCGGGAGTGGCGTTTCGCGTATCAAAGCGCGGGCGCCACCTCCGAACCATGGCTCGGGCCCGACGTTGCGGACGTGATCACCGAGATCGCTCGCGCAGGAAACAATGCGGTCCTGCTCGTCCCCATCGGCTTCGTGTGCGATCATGTCGAAATCCTCTACGACATCGACGTCGAGGGCCAGGCACTCGCCCAGCGACTCGGTATCCAGCTCGAGCGCACGCGCTCGCTGAATGACGATCCGCGCCTTGTCGCAGCCGTCGCGGCCGTTGTTCGCGACGCCGCGGCCCAACGAGGTTGGATGTGAGGATCATCGTCGTGGGGGGCGGGGTTGCGGGACTCGCGGCGGCGTGGGAGCTGGAGCGCGCGGGCCGAAGCGAGGTGACGATCCTCGAAAGCGAGCGTAGGCCGGGTGGAGTGATCGTCACCGAACAGGTCGACGGATTTGTGGTCGAGGGCGGCCCTGATGGTTTTCTGGCCGGCGAGCCTGAGCTTCCGGCCCTGGCTCAAGAGCTCGGCATCGGTGACCGCGTCATCGAGCAGCTGGAACGCGGCACCTCGCTGTGGTCCGGAGGGAAGTTTCAACCGATCGATGCCGGTCTTGCCGCCACACTGCTGGGAATCGATGCGAAAGCGTCGGAGGTGGCGGCGGGGTTTCGTAGCTTCGCGGGCGGGATGTGCGAGCCGGTCCTGGCAGTGGCGCAGCGTCTCGCCGGCTCATTGCGCCTCGCGCAGGGAGTTGCCGGCATCGCGCGCGAGGGAAAGCGGTGGCGGCTCGCCATTACGGGCGGATCGGCGCATGACGCCGATGGTATCGTGCTGGCGCTGCCGGCGTACACCGCGGGCCGGCTGCTCGAAAGCGTCGGGGTGAGGGGAGGGCGCGAGCTCGCCGAGATCGTCTACGCGCCGAGTGTCACGGTGTCGCTCGCGTACCGCCGAGAACAGATCGGGCGGCCGCTCGCCGGCGCGGGATTTGTCGTCGAATCGCCCTCACCTGACCAGATCCGCGCCTGCACCTACGCTTCACACAAGTTTTCGGGTCGCGCTCCGGACGGCCATGCGCTGCTGCGGGCCTACCTCGGACCGACGGACGATCACCCGGCCAAGCTCGCGCGCGACCAGCTCGCTGCGATCCTGGATATTCATGGCGAGCCGTTGTGGTCGAGGACCTTCTACTGGAATCGCGGCTTGCCTCGATATCGTTCTCATCATGCCGAGCGTGTCGCCGGGATCCGGCAGCGCCTCGAGCGTCTGCCACCGCTCGCGATCGCCGGCGCGGGCTATGACGGCGCCGGCGTGTCGGCGTGCGTGCGTTCAGGGCGCGAGGCCGGCCGCCTCATCGCACAGCGGACGGCTCGGTGACGAGCGGCATCACTTCTTCGGCAAAGCGCTCCATCTCCTCCAATTGCGGGCTGAACTGAAGCAGCAATAGATCCACGCCGGCCTGCTCGAAGGCGCGGATGCGGTCCGCGATCTGCTCCGGTGTGCCGGTGAGCCCGGCCTTCAACCCACGATTCGACACCGAATAGTCTTCGAGGCTCACACGCTGCTCGAGCTGCGTGTTCGCGAGCCACTGCTCGTAGTTCGCATATCCGGCCGCGTTCTGGCGGACGTCGGTGATCCGCTCGATTTCGCGCTGCGCCGCGGTCTCGGTCGCGCGGCAGACGACATAGCCGGCGACGCCATAGACCATGGGAGCAAGGCCATTCGCGTCGCGCAGTGATTGCATGTCGTGGACCTTGGCGGCGATGCGTTCGGGCGGGTCGCCGTGCATCAGATACCCGTCGCACGAGCGCGCGATCAGCGCCTTTGCGGCAGCCGACTCGCCCCCTGCGTAGAGGGTTGGGCGCGGCTGCCGCACCGGCTTCGGCTCGAGAATCGCGTTCTCCACCCGGTAATACTTCCCTGCAAAGCTGAACCGGCGCTGCGACCAGAGGCCATCCACGACGGCGAGCCACTCGGCCGTGCGGGCGTAGCGGGCATCGTGAGTGTCGAAGTCCACGCCGTACTGCTTCGCCTCCTCCGCCCACCACGACGACACGACATTGAGCGACAATCGACCGCCCGAGATGTGGTCGATGTTCGCCGCCTGTTTGGCGAGCAGCGCCGGCGGATGGAACGTCGGCCGGACCGCGACCATCAACTCGAGCCGCTCCGTCACGGCGGCGAGCGCCGCCGCCGTCGACCAGGCATCCAGCGCCGGCGCGTCGGGTCCTTTGATGTCGTTGAGATTCAGCTCGGCAATCAGCGTGAGATCGAATCCCACGCGCTCGCTCGCTCGCGCCAGGCGTCGCACGTACGACCACTCCGCTTCCATGCGCTCGTCTTCGACGTTGCGCAGCCACCCGCCGAATACCGGCAACCAATACCCGAAGCGCATCAGCGCGCCTCCTGGACGAGAAAGTCAGCCAGGCGCGCGAACGGATCGAATCCGACGACCCGTGGTGCGTCGGCCACGAAGTTGGAAAGAGCGTTGATGTCGTAGTAGTAGAGCCGGCCGTCGCGCGCATCGATCGCGTACTCGATGCCGCCGACTTCGATGCCGCAGGCGCTTGCGATCTGCTCGACTTGCCGAGCCACCTGAGGCGGCGGCTCGTAGCCTTCCACCCGCAGCCCATTGCGCGGCGCATCGACGGGGCAGGCGCTGCGCACCAGCTCAGCACCGCCGGTCGTCTGGCACACGTCAGCCGGACAAAGGTTGAACGTCTCGCCGGAAGAGTAGACTCTGATCGCGTACAGGAACTTGCCCCCCAGGACTTCTACCCGCGTGATGCGTCCTTCTTCGGACGGAATGAACTCCTGAACCAGCGCCGTCTGATCGGGACCCAGCTCCAGCCCGTCGTTGGCCGCCGCAATGGCGAGGTCCGCCGGCGTGTCGAAGCGTCGTACGCCCGCGCCGCTGCCGCCGACGTTCGGCTTCACGACGACGGGGAACCGCAACTCGCTCGCAGCGCCCGGCGCATCAGCCGGATTGTTGATGATGCGCGTAGGCGGATAGGGAAGCCCCAACGCCCGCAGCACCGACAGCTGCAGTGCCTTGGAGGTCTCAGCATGGAAAGCTCTGGTGCCGTTGACGACTCGCACGCCGTGACGTTCCAGATGAGCCAGGAAGTGATGGGTGTAGAACACGGCGTGCCCGTGCCCACGCTGCCAGGCGGACGGGCTCATGCGGTTGAAGACGAGGTCAAATGGCGGCCGATCGCCCGGATCGTAGCGGTGATTTTCCGCGTGCAGGAGCGTGTAGCGCGTACCGCGCCGGTCCAGCTCGGCAAAGAGCGGCGTGAACCAGTGTGGGTGCTCGTAGTAGATCCCGATCATGTGGTGACCCCCGACGCGAGAGCGGCCGCCTCATTCGCCGCGCGTTCGATGCGCTCCACGAGCGGCGGCTCGGGCACGCCGTTGCGGAATTGCGCGTCGGTGCCGTACACACCATTCGCCACAACCAGCGCACCCACACTCGCGAGCAGCGGCCTGAGCCCGTGATCCACCGCGAGCAGGTGCCCCGCCCCGCCGCCGGTGGCAATCGGAATCGCGACCTTGCCCGCGAGTGCATCCTGCGGCAGCAGGTCGAAGAAGACCTTGAGCAAGCCGCTGTACGTCGCGCGATAGATCGGCGTGCTCACGACGATGACTCCCGCCTCGCTGACGGCGCGGAGCGCGGCAGTAACCTCGCGGTCTTCGCGCCGGCCCAACAAACCGTCTGCTGGGAGCTGAGCC
Organism: Gemmatimonadota bacterium; assembly: GCA_003221895.1. Lineage (GTDB taxonomy): Bacteria > Gemmatimonadota > Gemmatimonadetes > Gemmatimonadales > GWC2-71-9 > 20CM-2-65-7. The sequence goes on from QHUJ01000114.1 coordinate 35,696, forward strand.
AGGTCGATGAGTCGAGTTGGTCCCGAGCCTTGCCGCTCGAGTGCCGCCAGCGCCAGCTCGAGCAGCGCGCGCGAGCGTGACACCGGTGCGGGACTGCCGGACAGACCTACAACTGAAGCACTCACCGTTTCCTCCTGAAGAAGAGATCGGCCGCGACTCTGATCGGAGAGTCGCGGCCGATTCGTGCTGCGTCTGGGGCGGGAGCCCCGTCTACTTCCTACCCCGCATTATGACGCGCCGCGATCGTCCGCCCTCCCGAACAACACATCGGGCAGGGACAGAGACAGCGCATCGCCATGTAGGTGGGCTTCATTACCCAAAAAACTAGCGGAGATTTCGCGCGGCGTCTACCACGCGATCGACAGTCAGGCCGAGCTCCTGATACACACGCTGGTAGGGCGCCGACGCGCCGAACCGTTCCAATCCGATAACGACGCCGTTGTCGCCCCCCCCCACCCACCGGTACCAGGATTGGGGCGAGGCAGCCTCGACCGCGATGCGCGGCACATCCGGCGGAAGCACGCTATCGCGGTAGCCCTGCGGCTGCCGAGCGAAGAACTCGAGGCACGGCATCGAGACGGCCACCGGCCGCCGGCCATCAGCCTTCAGCCTTTCGTAGGCGCCCAGCACCAAATCGACCTCCGAGCCGCTCGCCATGAGCAGCACATCAGGATTATCAGCCCCCGCCAGCACGTAGCCACCCTTGTGAAGCCCTGTCGCGGCGGAGTATTTGGCCCGGTCCACAACGGCGACCTTCTGCCGCGTCAGCACCAGCGCTACCGGCCCATTCTTGTGGAGAATGGCGGCGCGCCACGCCTCAACGACTTCCGTCGGATCCGAGGGCCGGATCACCGTCATGTTGGGAATGGCTCGCAGCGCGGCGAGCTGCTCGATCGGCTGATGCGTGGGACCGTCTTCGCCCAGGCCGATCGAGTCGTGGGTGAATACGTAGATCGGCTTCAGATGCGTCAGCGCGGCCAGCCGAATCGACGGACGCATGTAATCGGAAAAGATCAGGAATGTCCCGCCGATCGGGATGAAGCCGCGATGCAGCGCGATGCCGTTGAGCGCCGCGCCCATCGCGTGCTCGCGGATCCCGAAGTGAAAATTGCGGCCCGCATGCGAGCCCGCGGCGAACACACCGCCGCTCTTGATCTCGGTGTTGTTCGATCCCGTGAGATCGGCCGAGCCGCCGATCAGCTCCGGCAGCTTGGCCGCAATCGCGTTCAGCACTTTGCCTGAGGCGGCCCTGGTAGCTTGCGCATCTTTCGGGCCGAAGACCGGCAGCGCCGCATCCCACCCTTCCGACAACGTGCCGGCCAGACGCCGATCCAGCTCGCCGGCAAGGTCTTTGTGCGCGGTGCGGTAGGGATCCCATTTCTTTTTCCAGTCCGCTTCGAGCCGTGCCCCGCGATCCTTGGCGCGACGCCACACGTCCAGCGCCTCGTCCGGCACGTAGAACGGCTCGAGCGACGGCCAGCCAAGGTTCTGCTTCGTCGCCCGGACTTCGTCGGCGCCCAGCGGGGCGCCATGAGCCTCAGCGGTGTCCTGTTTGTTGGGACTGCCCCACGCGATGTGCGTTCGCACGATGATGAGCGATGGCCGATCGGTGGCCCGCTTCGCCGCCGTTATCGCCGCATCGATTGCCTCGAGATCGTTCCCATCCGCGATGCGCTGAACGTGCCAGCCGTACGCCTCGAACCGCTTCGCCGTGTCGTCCGAGAAGGCGAGGTCGGTCGAACCGTCGATCGTGATGCGGTTGTCGTCGTAAAACCCGATCAGCTTGCCGAGCTTGAGATGTCCCGCAAGCGAGCAGGCCTCGTGTGAGATGCCCTCCATCAGGTCGCCATCAGAGGCGAGGAAGTACGTGTGGTGATCGACGATCTCATGGCCAGGGCGGTTGAACAGCGACGCGAGCTCGGCTTCGGCGATCGCCATCCCGAGCGCGTTGCCGACGCCCTGGCCAAGTGGGCCCGTCGTGGCTTCGACGCCTGGCGTGACGCCGTGCTCGGAGTGCCCCGGCGTGCGGCTCGACCATTGGCGAAACTGCTTGATGTCGTCGAGCGTGAGATCGTACCCGGTGAGGTAGAGCACGCTGTACAGCAGCATGCACGCATGCCCCGCCGAGAGCACGAAACGGTCCCGATCGAGCCAGTCGGGATTCGCGGGATTGTATTTGAGATGTCGCTGCCACAGGACGTACGCGAGCGGGGCCAGCGCCATCGCGGTGCCCGCGTGGCCGGAGTCGGCCTTCTGCACCGCGTCCATGGCGAGCGTGCGGATGGTGTTGATGCAGAGTTGATCGAGCTCGACGCGAGCGACGGTTTCGGTCATAGCAGGCCGGACTTGGCGGCTTGCCACAGCTTGGTGAGGCGGTCGAATCCGTCGACCAAAACCTCCACCTGTTGCGGCGACGGTGTCGCCTGCGCGGCGATCTTCAGCTCTTCCGCGAGCCTTGGCATCTCCGTGCGACCTTGTTTAGCGCTCGCGGTTCCGATCTGCGACAAGATTTCGAGGATCTTCTGCCGGACAGCCGCGTCCTTCGGGACTTGCCACAAGTACTCAGCGGCCTGTTTCCCATCGGCGCACAGCTGACCGAGCGGGTCCATCAAAGGCTGGCGCGGTGGCTTGGGTGACTGCGGGTTACTCATCGGAGCGGATAATCTAACACCAACGCCAGCGCCGATTGCCAGTGACCCCGTTCACGTCTACCTTGCCAGTCCAATGCTCGTAACCGTGCTTTTCGCACTGCTGCAGGCACTGAACGTCCCCGCCGATTCGGGCGAAATCCATCTCCGCAACGTTCGCCAGCTGACCTTCGGTGGCCAGAACGCCGAGGCGTATTTCGCGCGTTCGGGCCAGCAGCTGATTTTTCAGAGGCAGGAAGCCGACACGGGCTGCGATCAGCAGTATATCATGAACATCGATGGGTCGGGCCTGCATCGCGTCTCGGGCGGCAAGGGTCGCACCACGTGCGGGTACTTCTTCGATGGCGATCGGCGGATTTTTTACGCCAGTACCGAGCACGGCGGTGCTGCCTGCCCCCCGCGTCCCGATTACTCGAAAGGCTACGTCTGGGCGCTGTACGATTACGACATCTACGTCGCGAGCGCCGATGGTCAGGGTGCGCGCCGGCTCACGAATAATCCCCAGTACGATGCCGAAGGGACGCTGTCCCCGGACGGCACGACCATCGTCTTTACGTCGCTGCGCGACGGCGATCTCGACATCTACACGATGCGCGTCGATGGAACTCATCTCAAACGCCTTACGCACACGCTCGGCTACGACGGCGGCCCCTTCTTCTCGCCGGATGGCAAGCACATCGTCTATCGCGCGTGGCATCCGCAGACTGCTGCGGATTCCGCCGATTATAAGACGTTGATTGGCCAGAACTTGGTCCGGCCGGTCCGCATGGAGATCTGGGTAATGGACGAGGACGGATCCCATCAGCGGCAGGTGACGAATCTGGGCGGCGCGAGTTTCGCGCCGTATTTCCACCCCGACGGGCGCCGCATCATCTTCGCGTCGAACTACAGGAATCCGCGTTCCCGCAACTTCGATCTGTATCTCATGAATCTCGACGGCTCAGGGCTGGAGCAGATCACCACGAGCTCCGAGTTCGACGCGTTCCCGATGTTTTCTCCCGACGGCCGCGAGCTCGTCTGGGCCTCGAATCGCCACGGCAAGGTCCAGGGAGAGACGAACATCTTCATCGCCGACTGGGTCGAGCACCCGTGAGTCGCCCAGAACCTTCACGAACGTCGCCTAGCGTTTCAGAACCTCCTCCGAAGACTCTCAAGGAGGAGGTGATTGCGTGGGCTAAAGCGCTCGGTTCGGCGGTGCTGATCTGGATCGTCCTGCGGTCGTATCTCGTCGAGGCGTTCCGCATTCCGTCGGCGAGCATGGAGAACACGCTGCTGACCGGTGACTTCCTTTTCGTGAACAAGGTGACGTTTGGTGGCGAGCTGGAGATTCCGCTGGCCCACCTCCACTGTTGCCGGCTGCCGGCAGCTCGCGCGCCCGAGAGACAGGAAATCGTGGTGTTTCGGTCGGTAGAGGACTCGACGCCCAACCTGAACATCGTCAAGCGGGTCATCGGCGTCCCGGGCGACACGCTGCAGATGGTGCACGACACAGTAATCCGCAACGGGCAGCGCCTCGACGAGCCGTACGCGCTCCACACCGCGCTGATACCTCCTCCCGACGATCAGTACCGCGCCCAGATCAGAGCTCTCCAGTTGCCGCAGTACGCGGGGAAGGATCCGGGGAACTACCATCCGAACACGCACGATTGGGGACCGATCGTCATACCGCCGCAGCACTACTGGGTGATGGGCGACAACCGGGACGAGTCGTACGACAGCCGTTTTTGGGGATTTCTACCGCGCGATCACATCCGGGGGAAACCGCTGGTTATCTATATGAGTGTGGCGATGAATCCGTTCCGAGTTCGCTGGAACCGGTTGTTCCGACACCCATCTTAAAGGGGGCTACCGGCTCGCCGCTTCATTTGTATCGATACGTAATCCGTCCTCGAGTCAGATCGTAGGGCGACAAGTCCACCGCCACGCGGTCCCCTTGCAGGATCCGGATGTAATTCTTGCGCATCTTGCCGCTGACGTAGGCAAGCACGTCATGACCATTTTCGAGCTTTACGCGGAACGTCGTGTTGGGGAGCACCTCCGTCACGGTGCCCATCATCTGTATCGCGTCACCAGCCACGCTAATTCCCCCGATACTCGAGGCGGTTCGTTTTATGCGCTCCGCGGATCCATGGTCGCGTCGCGCGGCGGCTCCAGCTCACGCGTGATATAAGAGGCATGCCGGCTGCACGCGGCGCATGAGAGGTTGATCCGCTCCGGAGTCAGTAACTCACCGGGGCGAAACGGGCGGCGGCGGGGCGAGCGTTGGATGGTACGTGTTCCGCAGGATGGGCACACAAGAGGCTCATGCGCCCGGTCTGCTGCTATGAGCGCCAGGGCTTCCGGCGCCCGATACTCCTTGATCCCGCGTCTGCCCACGGCGACTCCCCTCCGGCACGAAATGTATATAAGACCGGCTCTTGACGCGCTTCCCCCCGGGGCTATCTCTCACCGCAACAGGAGGTTGCCATGGATCGCCCGGCTTTTCAGTCGGTTGCGGAGATCGAGATCGACGCCGTCACTCCCTCACGTCGGGGCTTCACCCTCACCGGGCAGGGTGCGGACCGCGCCGAGTACCGGCTGGATGTGCATTTTGAGCTCCCGCTCGACCCCCGGACCCGCAAGGTGATCGGCGAGCTCCTGACCCAATCGGACGTGACCATCGCCCGCCGCAATTCTTGACGACCCCGGGGTGGTTCGTATAGCTTGGCGCGACCTTTAACCTCCCTGATGCCAGCCGAACTCGGTGGTTCCCAGATCTCGTCGTTACTCGAAGCCCTCCCCGGCATCGCCAGCGTGCTGCGCAGTCCGGTTGCGGACGCGCTCATCAAGGCGATGCGGGCGGCGGTGGGCCTGGCCGACTTTACAACCGACGATGCCGAAGAGCTCGTCCGCTATGCCGTGCGTCGCGGCCTGATAGGCCCCGACGAAGGCGACCGCGTGCTGGGGGAGGTACAGGAGGGGCTGCGGAAGAAGAAGCCGGTCGCGGTGAAGAAGGCGCCGGCAAAAAAGAAGAAACGCTAGACTCGGAAGCCGCGGACCAGCCCGCGCAGTTTCTCGGCCGCCTGGAGCAGATCGCCGGCGGCCGTCGCCATTTGCTGGGTCGATGCTCCCTGTTGCTCCGTTGCCGCGGTAACCTGCTCCGCGCTCGACGCGTGTGAAACGGCGCGACTCACCACCAGCTGGGCCTGCGCCCCCAGCTGCTCGGTGACGCCGCGGTTCTCCTGCGCGGCGTGCGTCACTCGACTTGCCGCCTGCTCGACCTGTTCGATGGCGGCGACGATTTCCGTCAGCCCGCGCGCCGCGCCCTCGGCCACCGACTCGATGCCGCGCACCTTCGCCTGCCCGACCGCCATTGTCGCCGTGACTTCCTCGACCTGCTCGCGGATCACGCGCGTCGTCCGCGCCACGTCTTCCGCCGCGCGCGCCGATTCGTCGGCGAGCTGACGGACTTCTTCCGCCACCACCGCGAACCCGCGACCATGCTCACCGGCACGCGCGGCTTCGATGGCCGCGTTGAGCGCGAGCAGATTGGTCTGCGAGGAGATCCGCTTGATCAGGTCCACGAAGTCGTCGATCGCGGCGCTCTGTTCGGCGAGCTGGGTCACTTCCGTCCCGGTGGTGCGGACCACTTCGCGGACGTCGAGCAAGGTATTTCCTGCGGCGGCGATGTCGTTGCGGTGGCGGTCGGCAACAGAACGGATCTCTTCGCCGAGACTCGCCACCCGCGCGGCGGCATCTATGATCTCGGCCGTGACCTGACGCAGCTGGTCGAGCCCCGTTTGCGTTTGATTCAGCTCGTTGCGTTGATGGTCGGCGCCGCTCGAGATGTCGAGCATTGCCGAAGAGACCTGGCTCGACGATGCCGCCAACTGCTCACTGACCGACGAGAGATCGCTCGCGGCCGTCGCGATTCGGTCGGCCGAGCCCACGACCTCCATGACAATGCCGCGTAGCCGCTCACCCATGAGCCGCATCGCGTCCGCCAGCACCTCGAACTCGCGCGGCATCTGTCCCGTCGTCACGGGGCGCAGATCGCCGCTGCCGAAGCGCTCGGCGGCCGTCACGAGCCGGACCAGGGGCCCTTCGACCCAGCGCAGTGTGAACACGCCGACCATCACGCCGACGATCGCCGTCGCGATCAACACGAGCCACAGGGCGATCTCGCGCTGGCGCGCAAGTCCTCCCAGGCGCTGGCCCGCGGCCGCCGCCTTCTCCGATTGCCGCGCGGACAGCTCGCGGGCCAGGCGATTCAACTCGCTCACGGGAGCGCGGACCGCGCCCGTGAGCGCCTGTGCCTCGCTCGTCCGGCCGAGATCGAGCAGCGCATGGGCCAGTGAGTAATCGACATGGATGGTCGACTGCAGTTGTTTGATACGGCTGACCGTGATCCGATCGGCCTCGGACAGGCCCGCCAACGCGTCCAGCTGTTTCTGGTAATTGAACGCTTGATCGACCGCGCTTTGGAACTCTTCGCGCGCGCCGTGCCCACCGCGCTGCGTCGCATACTGCTCGCCCAGGCGGATTTCATCGAACACCGCGGTAACGAGACCGCTCCCGACTTCGCTCGACGAGCGCAGGCTCTCGATCTCCATTTCCAGCGAGCGCCGCAGTGTGCCGAGCGAGGTCACCCCGACCGCCGCCGCGACCACGAGGCCGGCGAGCAGCCCGGACAGACCGAGGATGATGCGCCAGCGGATGGTCATCACTGCGTCTCTGGCGCCAGCTTTCCCGCGTGCACCACGCCGATGACGACCGGTTTCGCCGGCACGTCACCGCGAGCGTCGAAGGCGATCGAGCCGGTCACGCCTTCAAATGCCGGGAGGCTTCCCCCGGTACGCGCCACTCGGTCGCGAACGGCACGCCGATCGGCTCCGGTTTCGGTCAGCACGCCCGCGAGTAATTGAACGATGTCGTAGGCGGCGGCCCCGCGATGATCGGGGCGCTCGCCGGGATAAGCATGCGCGTAGGCGGCAACAAACTGGGCATTGCGGTCGCCCGATTGATCGACGAGATACGCGACCGACATCCTGAGCCCCTCAGCGAGCGGGCCCGCGGTTTCGATGCCGCTCAGGGCGTCGCCACCCAGCGGAGCCCAATGCACGCCGATCCGCGCCATCTCGCTCAGCGCCAGCTCCGCCCCGCCTCGGTCGGTGGCGAGCATGATTGCGTCCACGCCACCCTGCTGCCTCATGCGGGAGAGGTAAGGTTCGAGGCTCGGCGTGGTAGCAAGCATCGGATCTTCTTCCACGATTTCCCCGCCCCCCCCGGCCCCCCCTGCCCCCCCTGCCCCCCCCAGCCTCTTGAATTCGGCGGCGAAACTGGCCCGCAGACCGCGCCCATAGTCGTCGTCCAGATAGATCACGCCCACTCTGCGGGCTCTCAGCACCTGCCGGGCGTAGCGCGCCAGCTGGATCCCGTGATTCAGGTCGCTTGGGCAGACGCGGAACATGTACGGGTTGACTCCCGAGAGATCGGGACTCGAAGCGGAGGGTGAAATCATGGCCACCGGGCGCCGAGCCTCTCCATATACGCGGCCGGCGGCCAGGGACGCGCTGGAAGTGAGATGACCAATCACTCCGACGACTGCCGGGTCCTGTACAAGCTGTTGCGCGATGCGAATGGCCACCTCGGGTCGCCCGCTGTCATCCAGCACACGCAGGACGAGGTCCCGGCCTCGAATCCCGCCCCGGGCGTTGACTTCCTTCACCGCCAGCTCGGCGGCATGCCGCATCGAAACCCCACGGGGCTGTGAAAAGGGGCCGGCCAACCCGAGAACAATGGGGCTTTTGTCGGCGCGTCCACAGGCCGTGAGTACCAACGCCGCGGCGACGAGCCTGCGCAAAACTGTCCTCCTGGTGTGGAGAGGGAGAGTGCGGGCAAGGTTAAGGTTGCTCATGGGATAGCGCAATATCCACGCGCTTTCCACATTTCAGCATGAGTGTGATTCAGCGTTTGTGTGGATTCACCGCGGCACTCGAGCGTCTGCTCACCGCGCGGGACGCCACCGTGCTGGACACTCTGTGGGAAGAGTTGAGTCTCGGGCAACTGGGGTGGGAGGCGCTCGCGTTGGCGCGGCGCGCCAACACCGAGAAGCTCGAACCCGCGCTCGCGGAGCTGGACCGGCGGCTGCTCGCCGTCCTCGAACGATGCCGCGCGTTTCTCGATCCGCACATCGTCACCTTCCGTGTTCCCGAGCTGGAACGCTGGCAGCACGCCGCCGCCGCTGCGCTCGTCGGCGCGCGTTGGGGGGTTGCGGGACTGCGAACCGTCATCGCGGACACCCAGGCCCCAGTGGGCCGGCGCTACTTCGCGTTCCTGGCACTTGCCGAGCGACATCCCAAGGAAGCGTGGCCGTTGTTCGCCCGCTATCTGCAGACGCCGGGCGCCCACCACGCGTTCGTCGCGGCGGCGGTTGAGGCCGCTCGCTACTATCCGGGGCAGGCGCCGTACGTGATTGCGCTATTCCAGCGGATTCGCGGCGACGAGATGCTACGCCGCTTTCTCGCCCCGAAGATCCTTGAGTCGCTGTACGTCTTGGGCGATCCGGCCGCTCTTCCTCTATATGAGGAGCTGCTCGTCGCCGGCCACACCGATCGAGATCTGGGAAGGTGCGAGGTCACGCGCGCGCTGGTGGGAGTTCGTAAGCTCACCGGCCGGGTAGCCGCGAGCAGCAAATTCCCCGATCCAGAAGAGCCTGGGGTGATTCGGGCACTCGACGAGGCCCAGCGGATCTTCGAGGAGGAGAAGGACCAGCTTCAGCCGGTCGTGGTCATTTGACGAAGGTGGCCATCCTCTCGCGGTAGGCTTTTGCCCCCATGTCGTACGTGTCGTTATGTCCTGCTCCCTCGATCATCACGAATTCCACCGGGCCACCGGCCGCCGCCGCCAGCTCCTTTCCCATTTCCAAGGGCACGAGTTTGTCCGCGGTGCCGTGGAAGATGAGCGTGCGGCAGCGGATGTTCTCGATTCTGCCCAGGTTATCCAACCGCAATCGCACCAACGCTTTGGGAAAAATGGCGTAGTGCCGCGACGCCATCGCGCGCGCGCTGGTGAAGGGTGATTCGAGGATCATGCCCGCCACTTCGTGCGTCGCCGCGACATGCGTTGCGGCGGCGCTGCCCAGGGAGCGCCCGTACACGTAGATGCGACGGGGGTCGACCTCCGGTCGCCGTGTGAGCTCCCGATAGCCGACGTCTGCCGCTTCATAGAGTCCGGCTTCCGTCGTGCGGCCGCCGCTCCCGCCGTAGCCGGGATAATCGAGCACCAGCAGCGCCGCGTTGGGCGGACGGAAATCGCGGATGATCGGCCAAATAGCTGCGATTGTTTCGCCGTTGCCGTAAAACCAGAGCAGTGCGGGAAAAGGCGGGGCAGGGCGGGAGGCGGCGGATTGAGGCGCAGGCGCCGGCGACAGGTACCAGCCAACCAGGTTCGTCCCATCCTGCATCTTCAACTCGATGCGTTCACCGTAACCGAGTGTCTGTACCGGATCCGGTACCGGTGCTTTCGGGGCAGGGAACGTGATCCGCTCCTGCATCGTCCACAGCGCGAGCAGGATCACGAGATAGGTGCCGGCCACGGCCAGAACGATTCCCATTAATTTGTGAGCCAATGGACCCACAGCTCGTCTCCCGCGCTCGAGGCGCGTTGCTGGGCCTGGTTGCCGGCAATCAGCTGGGTGTCCCGACGGAGGGGATGGGATCGGAGGCGATCCGGAAGGCCTTCCCGAACGGCCTGCACGACCTCGCACTCCCACCCAAGAACTCTCCCTACGATGATGATGCGGCAATGGCGCTGCTGCTCGGCGAGTCGCTGCTCGCGGCGAAGGGGTTTGACGCGACCGACGTGGCACACCGCTGGGTGAAATGGATGAAGGTCGACGGTCGGGGCATCGGCTGGACGACCAAACGCGCGCTCACCCTGATCGATCGCGGGAAAGAGCCGTTCGAGGCCGGTCGCCTGGCGCATCAGGAGAGTCCGGGCCGTTCGGCGGGGAACGGGAGCGTCATGCGGTGCGTCCCGGTGGCGCTGCGCTACCACGACGATCTCGATCGGCTGATTCGGGTCTCGACGCAGCAGGCGGCGATCACCCATGCCGACGAGCGGTGCACCTGGGCCGCGGCGGCGGTAAACCTCGCCGCGCGGGAGCTGCTGCACGGCAACATCTATTTCATCGAGGAAGTCCTGCACCGGATCGGCGATCGTGCGCCCCGCGTGCTGCGCGACGCCATCCATCGCGTGCCGCGGGAGGGAGAAAGCGACCTTCCGATCACGCGGGCGGGCGAGACGGGATACGTCGTTCACTGTGTCGAAATCGCGTTCTGGTTCGTCGCGCACGATCGCACGCTCGAAGAATCGCTCATCCACCTGGCGCAGGCGGGTGGGGACACCGACACCAATGCGGCCGTCGCAGGTGCGCTGCTCGGCGCGCGTCATGGAGAGACGGCGCTGCCGCCTCGTTGGATGGATCAGCTTGTCGGAGCTCAGGGAATCGGGAAGCTTGCGGAAGAACTCGTGAACGCTACGATGTGAAACGTGCGCCGGGGTCTGAGTCGTCCGGCGCACGGCTCACGGCTTATGCGGTTTCGATTTCGGCGGCGGAACGTAGCTCGCGATCCGGTTCATCACATCGCGGTCGTTGAGCGTGATCGACACCACCCGCCAATCCTGCCCCCCTCGCCAGTTGAGGCGAATAAAGCGTTGGCCATTCGTCCACTCCCACATGCTGCGCTCGCGCCGCGTTGGATTCCCCAGCTGCTTGCGCATGGCGTTCTGCCGTTGCTTGACCAGCGACACCTTGCCCGAATCGATGAACGAGATCACGGACGTCCGACCCTCGATCACATTGGCGCTGAGATAGAACGCGGCGCTGTCAGAGGGATCGCGAACGCGTACGCCGCAGTCCATCACCTGAGCGGTGTTCTTCATCGTTTGGCAGCCGAGAATCTCCTTGGGTCTTGCCATCGCCCGCGCCTTGGTGGCGAAATCGCGGTACGGCATCCCAGGCGCAAAGCCGCGATAGCTAAACGCCTCAACGGCAGGCTTCGCAGTGGCGGAAGGCGCCGCACCCGGTGCGGGGGCCGGCGGTGGGGGCGGAGGCGCACCGGGGGCTGCCTGGACCACTAGCAGAAGAAGGAGTAGTGGGGTCATTCGCCAATATATGAAAAGCAAACGGGCCCGGTGTGACCCGGGCCCGTTTCCCTGAGGGGAGCGCTCAGACCTTCCGAACGTTCTGCGCCTGCAGACCTTTTGGACCCTGAGCGACGTCGAACTCCACGTTGTCGCCCTCGGCGAGGCTGCGGAAGCCCTCAGCCTGGATCGCTGTGAAGTGGACGAACACGTCCGGACCCGACTCCTGCGCGATAAAGCCAAAGCCCTTCGCGTCGTTAAACCACTTCACCTTACCCTTAGCCATACTGTTCTAACCTCTGCACAATGGGGCACTGCCCCGGACTGGAACGACCCACGCCACCGCGGCATTGGGCGGGCTCAAAGCAAAAATCCGCGAGACATATGGTCCTCGCGGAAGCGCAGACAGCCAGTGACGGTGCCACGTATGCTTGAACCGCGGGCAAAAGTATGGAACCCGCAGGGGCCTGTCAATCAGGCCTGCCGATAAGTCTTACACGCAGCATAGCGACAGTATCGCAGCACCGGTCACAAATGCACCATGCAGATAGATTCCGGGCCCACCTCGATATGAGGAAAACGATGCGCCTTCTCCACGCGCTGCTGGCGGCCTGCTGGGCAGCCGCTCCGCTCACCGCGCAGACCAACACCGAACGAATCGCCAACGACCACTACACCCGGTCGCATGACTACGACCTGATCCACCAGCGGATCGAGGTTTCGAACTTCGATTGGGATTCGACCTCGTTCGACGGGCGAGTGACGACTACGCTCGTCGCGCGCCGGCCAGGCCTCGATTCCGTGATTCTGGACGCGGGTGCCAAACTCCAGATTCGCACGGTGACGGGGGGGGCCGGCGGGAGCCTTCGTACGGCGCGTCACGGTGACACGCTGGTCGTCTTCTTGCCGAAGGCGATCGGCTTCGGCGATACGGCACGATTCAGGGTCACCTACCATGGCGTTGTCACGAACGGCGCCGGCCTAACGTTCATCAATCCGGAGGGCCGTACCCACCGTCCACGCCAAGTCTGGAGCCAGGGAGAGGACGACAACAATCATCTGTGGTTTCCCACCTATGACTTTCCCAACGACAAGATGACATGGGAAGTCGTGGCGACTGTCCCCAAGGGGATGACCTGTGTTTCCAACGGCCGGCTGGTCTCCGACATCACTGCCAAGGACGGGTCACGCACTCTCGATTGGCTGCAGGACAAGCCAAGCGCAACCTATCTCGTCTCGATCATCGTCGCGCCGCTCGCCAGGATTCACGACACGTGGCGCACCACACCCGTCGACTACTACGTCTACCACGAGGACTCGGCCCTGGCGCGCCCATTGTTCAAGCCTACGCCGGACATGATCGACACGTATTCACGCCTCACGGGCGTCAACTATCCCTGGGCCAAGTACGCGCAGACGACGGTCGCCGACTTCTTTGGGGGAATGGAAAACGTCAGCGCCACAACCCTCGTCGATTGGCTCCCGCGAGCGCGCGACTACCAGGACAGGCCGTGGTTCCAGTGGATCCTCATTCCCCACGAGCTCGCACACCAGTGGTTCGGCGACTACGTCACGACCGAGAACTGGGCCAACATGTGGCTCAATGAGGGGTTCGCTGAGTTCATGCCCGGGCAATACTGGGCCCGCAGACTGGGCGCCCGGGCGGAAGAAGACTATTACCTCGACGAGTACAACCAATTCACGCAGATCGACCACGATCGACGTATGCCGCTGGCGGCACTCGCCTCCAACAACATCTATCCCAAGGGCGCGCTCGTCCTCCAGATGCTGAAGCAGTACCTCGGCGAGCAACGCTTCTGGGCGTCGGTCAACCGTTATCTGGTTGACCATGCCCTCGACAACGCGACCACCGACGACCTCCGCCAGGCGGTGCTCGACGCGACGGGCGAGAACCTCGATTGGTTTTGGGATCAGTGGATCTATCAGGCGGGCTATCCGGAGTTCTCGGTTGCGGCGCGATACGACTCGAGCACGTCCACTGTAACGCTCGTCGCCCAGCAGGTGCAGCAGGATTCCTCCAAGGCAGACAGCAGCAGCGTACGCTACACGACGCCTGCAGTGTTTCGCATGCCGGTGACGATACGCGTCGGCACGGCGGCGGGGGACGTGATTGCACGCGCCCAGTTAACGCGACGACAGGACACGATCGTGGTTCGGGATGTGAAAACCGCCCCCACGATGGTGGTTTTCGATGACGGGAACGCGATCCTCAAGCAGCTGAGCTTCGACCAACCCACAACCTGGCTCGCAACGCAGCTCCAGCGAGATCCGAACCTGTGGAATCGGCACTGGGTCATCGCACAGCTGAGCCAGCGTCCCAGGGACGCCGCAGCCGGTGCGGCACTCGCCCAGGCGGCGACCAGCGCCGACTACTTCCTCGTGCGCGCCGCGGCAATCGGGGCACTCGCGACCTTCCCACAGGCAGTAGCGCTGGCGCCGCTCGAGGCGGCGGCCACGGATACCTCGGCGCAAGTCCGCGCCGCCGCGATCGAGGCACTCGGCGGCCTGGGCGGTTCACAGGCCGCCGCGCTCGCCCGCCGAGCCTGGACCAGCGATTCGAGCGACGTCGTCCGGGCGGCGGCAGTGACGGCTATGGCCCTCACCGATACAGCCAATCGACGGGCCATCGTGCTGCAGGCGCTGGCGACGCCCGCGTACCGCGACGCGATCCAGATCGCCGCCTACCGCATGATCGCGGCGAGCGGGGACACGGCATTGATCGACTCGGTTGAGGCACGCGCCGGACGGGATCGTTTCGCGTTGCATGTCCTCGCGGCACTTGGCGCCCGTGGCAGTAGTCGCGCCCTTGATCTGCTGGTGAAGCACCTGGACGACGACCGGAGTTACGTGCGGCGATGGGCGCTGGAGGCGTTCCGCTTCTCGCTGCCGCGGGCCATGGGTCAGTCACGACTTCAGTCTGTCGGCTCGGGACTCAAATTCCCCGATACGCGCCAAGCCGTCGCGGACCTGCTGCGGCAATGGCAGGCGGGCAGCAACTAAACTATTGTAGCACCGCGGCTTACTGGTCTACTGTTGGCTGACGGTCTTGGTGCTGTCGGGCTTATTCAACGCGGCTTGTGCGTTCTTGAAGGCGAGCAAGGCGTCATCGTACGCGGCCAGTTTCTTGGTCAAGCCGGTCGCCGTCGTGGAATCCCGACCCGCGCCCTTCTCACATGCCGGCAGCGCCGCGTTCAGCGAATCGAGCCGAGTCGTCAACTGCTTGGCGAGGATGCGCAACGAATCGGTGTAGGCCGCCGGCGCCATCTTGGGCCGGCCGCTCAAAATGAACGAGCGGGCGCTGGTGCACAGGCCGCCGAGGCGGCGGGCGGCGTGGAGGCGGGTCACCGAATCGGCCTGCTGGGTGCGCGTCACGCGGTTCAATCCGTCCCGCAGCTGGGCGATGCCACGTGTTGCGGTCTTCAGCCCCTCCATATAGCGCGTCTGCTCGAGCGTCGGCGCGGGGGCTGCGGGCGGCACCGGCGACTGGGGCGGAACGGGCGGGGGAGGAGCCGGCGCGGCAATAGGGATCACGGGCACGCTGTCCTTGTGCGTCGTGTCCTGCGCCCCGAGCGGGTGCGCTACGGTGGTGATCACCATCACGATTCCAGCGAGCATCTCCAAACGACTCCTCTAACAGTTGAATTCCTGGTCCGTTATTATCCTCAAATGCCCGCGCCCGCAACCTCCCGCGTTATGCGGACGTTTGAAGATCGCGCCGAGGCGCTCGCGCATTTCTTCTTGCGCGCCGGTGAAGCGCCGCGTCTCATCGCCTACGACGACGCGGTGGGACTGCCGCTCGACCAAGCACTCGCCGCGCTCGAGTGGACCGCGCAGGTCGGCATACTCGCCGCGGAAGATCTCGTTCATGCCGCGCGTCTCGGCCCCGACTCCGCGGCGATTGTCGTCGAGCGTCGAGACGGTGATGCGCGAGTCTTCGTCTACTTCGGCCCCCGCATGGATGCACCGCCCGCCGATCCATACGAAGGTACTTTGCTGTACGATGAGCCGGGAGTCCGCTCCTACATTTTTGCACAACGCGGCCACGCGATCGCGCACTTTCTAAGAGCTACACACGGCTTGGGCGCGGCGCTGAGTTTGTTGTCACGTCGCGCACCCGAGCTGCGTCACATTCGTCGCTGGACCCAAGCACTATTCACGGAACCTGCCGTCGGACGCTCCACGCAATTGCTCGCGGGCTGGTTTGCGACGAGCGGTGCCGGCTTCCTGTTCATCCCGGCCGACGCAGACGAGCCGTTTGCCTACTTTGAGGTGGCAATAGAGGGCTAAATACCCCGATGTGGGAACGTGCGGACTGTGGATTCACAACTCCACATGATGTGGACGAAGGCTGGAACGAATTGAGCGAGCGCTATTTACTCTCCACAGACGATGCACACTAGAGTGAGCTAACCCGAAGAAACATCGGCACTTGCGCGGTTTTTGGGGGCCCCTATATTGTTCCCACGCGGCTTGGAGGGAAGGGTTGGGACCTGGCGTTCCAACAACGCCTTCAGACCGAGTCCGAACGGAAATTCCGGGGAGGGCGCCGATGCAACCAAGGGCTCAGGCGCTCGTTGATCCGGGAGTCAACTCACCGGGTCGGACAGCTGGGGCCAGTCGCGTTGCCCTAGCCACGTCGAAATGGTGCCTCGACGTGCAGTGCGGAGGATCGGTCCGCGACCTGATCTGACCCGTAGCACCCACATTGGTGAACCGAGCGACCCGACGGGGTTGCTTGGGGATGGAAGCCGGAGCCTCTGAGTGCCCAACCTGGATGAACAGTCCATGGGTGGCGACAGAGAGAAGAACGATGGGCGCAAGCCCTCGACTCCGGGTAGCCAATGTGTCGGAGCCCCCGGGCGAGCTTATTGAGCCGTCCCGGGGGCTTCGTGTTTTCACGCCTTCTCCACCGAGCGCTCCATCAGCAGCCTTGAACGTGTTCAGATTATTTCAGTTAGGAGGGCCGCAACCGCGGGAGAGCGGGATCGATCTCGTGTGCTTTGTGGAACGGGAGCCGCGGTCCACGAACGGGAATCAGATGGGCGATCGAGTTGGCGTAGTACTCGAGTAACGGCCGTCCTTTGGGCAGTACGACGAAGCTGTCGCCGTCGGCTACAACCAGACGGGCGCGAAACTCGTGAATGGCGCGTAACGCGGGCCGGCTGACCCGTCCGCTCACACGGTCAGCCCCCCTTCTTTCTTCACCTGCGCGTAGCCCATCCCCTTCAGGCGCGCAATCCGCATGCTAATCGGCGGGTGCGTCGCCAACCGGTTGGCGAGCCAGCCTTCGCGTCTGCCGAGTCTCCGACCCAAGGGGTCCACGATGCACAAGTGGGCTGTTCCGCGCTTAATCGCCGTGGTGGGCGCGCCGGCACCCTCGATCTTCTCGAGCGCACTGACCAGGGCGAGCGGATTACGAGTGAATTGCGCGCTCATGGCGTCTGCGAGATACTCGCGGCCCCGGTTCACAGCTATCGCTAACACTTGGGTGATGGTCGGCGCGAGCATCCAGGAGATGAGCCACACTACCAAGAGCACCAGGATGATCGCTCCGGCACCGCCTTTTCGTCCGCCCCCGCCCCCCCCGCCCGCTCGGCCGAAACGGCCTCGACCCAGTCCCCGGCCTATGCCATCGCTTATCAGCGCGACCGCACCGACCAGTGCCGCCAGCGTGGTCATGAGCCGAACATCCAGGTTCTTGATGTGTCCCAACTCATGCCCAATCACGCCCTGCAGTTCATCCCGGTTACAAACCGCTAACAGACCCCGCGTGACAGCGACGTGCGAATCCCTGGGGTCATGACCCGTTGCGAGCGCATTCGGATCGTCATCCGGGATGATCCAGATTCGCGGTCGAGGAAGCCCTGCCGCGATCGCCATTTCTTCCACGACGTTGACCAGCTGGCGTTCCCCATCGTTCGACGGATCGGAAACCTCTCGCGCCCCCGTCGCCCACAGCACCTTCTGCGGTCCGGTTCGATACGCGTACCGGGCGACGATCATTCCGATGAGCGTCAGGGCGATGCCAAACCAGGGGACTACGTGGCGATAATGCTCGTTCTCCCACGGTGTCTCGCGGGCTGTCGAGAGATAGAAGATCAAATCCCCGCCGAACCCCAGCCACGCGAAGAACAAAACGAAGCCAATCACCAGCCACGTCGTACGCCGGCGATTGGCTTTCTGTTGTTGGAAGAGATTACCGTCCGGAGAGGTCAACCTGCGGTACCGCGCGTTCAGCCTGTTCTTCGATCTCCCACAGCTCGGCCGGTGCCGCATTGGCGATGCCGGTCACCAGCGTCGTGGGGAACTGCTGCTGCTTCGTGTTGTACTGCGTCGCCGTGTCGTTGTAGAGCTGCCGCGCGAAGGCGATGCGGTTCTCGGTGGACGTCAACTCTTCCTGCAGCTGACCAATGTTTCCCGTCGCTTTGAGGTCGGGATAGCGTTCCACGACCGCCAGCAGCCGCGTCAGCGCGCCGGACAGCGCGTTTTCCGCCTGGCTGATCTGCTTCATCGCCTCGGGTCCAGAGGCGTTCACCTTCACCGCCTGGTTGCGCGCCTGCACCACCGCTTCCAGCGTCGCCCGCTCGAAGTTCATCGCGCCCTTCACGGCATTGACGAGATTGGGAATCAGATCGTGGCGGCGCTTCAACTGCACGTCGATCTGTTTGAACGCGTTGACCGTCTGATTCTTGAGCGAAATCAGGCCGTTGTATGCGCCGACCATCCAGAGACCGGCGATCACGACCACCACCAGCAGCAGCCACATCATCAGGACTCCGTGTTGGAGACGATACTGTGTATTACGTGCTGTGTGGCAGGAGTTTCGTGATGGCCTGGCGCACCGACTCGGCGAGACCCTGGTCGTCGGAGCCGAGGCGGGCGAGGGGGTGATCGGCGTCCACGTGCAGCTCCACGCCACGCGTCACCGGGATGCGGCGCCAGGTCGTCGGACCGCCCGTCTCCTTCTCGGCATCGCGCGTCAGCCACGCGGTCAGCGCCCGTCCGGAGCGGCCGCGCGGCATTTCATCGGTGCCCTTGAGCGGTAACCGGTCCGGCGCGGGCAGTGATGTCCCCAGCACCTGTGCGCAGCGCCGCTCCAGCACGTCGCCTGTCTGGTCGTGCATGTCCTTGGTTATGGCGGCGAGGGTGGCGCCTTCCATCTGACGCAGCTTGATCGCCAGCAGCTGCAGAAAGTGGCGATAGGAGTAGGTCGCGGCGGTGCCGCGGCCTTCGGGTGGACTGACGAGCCCCCGCGTGACGTAAAACCGAATCGTGCGCTCGCTCGGCGCGGCGCGGGCCGCGGCATTGATGGGAGTGACGGCGGAGGCGTCGAGAACCGCGCCGACCACGACCGAGAGGTCTCGGAGGTTCCAGGGCGCGAGATTGCGGTATTCACGAAGCACATGCAGAGGATCTGCGTGTGCTACTGTCGTCATGCGTCCATCGCTCCTGTGGAACGGTCTCGTTCCAACACGGACGATACCCATTCTGCGACTTGCTGCAAGTTGAACGGCTTCCGAATCACCATGCAGTGATGGTGTTCCAGCCAGGTGCGCACCTCCTCGGCTTCGGCATCCCCCGTCATGATCGCGATATGGCCGTCCAGCCCCGGCCAGCGGTGGATAATGGCCAGGTAGAGCGCCAATCCCGACATCGTCGGCAGATGGATGTCGAGCAGGAGGGCGTCCGCCATCTCCGAGGCCAAAAGGTCGTAGGCCGCTTCAGCCGTCCCGGCGGACAACACGCGGTAGCCGTGCCGCTCCAGGAATCGCTCCAGCACCCGTCGCAGTCCGGCCTCGTCGTCGACGAGCAGAACGGTCGCCGGTCTGCGTGGCGGCGAGGTCATCATGACGCGGTCGCCGCCGCCGCCCGCCGCACGGGCGTGAGGAAGCCTTGCACGATGCGGGCGGTCGCCTCGTCGGCGGTCAACGAGAGGCGCATCTCGCCGGCCGTGAGTCCGAGGTAGGTGCGGGCATGCTGTTGCAGGGTCTTTGCCTGCGCGTAGCCGAGCCGTTTCGCAACGTCTTCAATTGTAAAGCCGGGATCCTGCAGCAGGCGGTGCGCGTACAGCACGCGCGCCGCCGCGAGGATGTGCCGCGGGCTCGCCAGGCCGGCGCGCGCGAACCAGCGGGCGCATGTACCGCGGTCCACGCGCGCCCGTGCCGCGACCTGCTGGATCGTTTGCACGACGCCGGGAGTGCGGAGCCCGTCCTCCAGGACCCAGCGGAGCTCGCACGGCAGCGGGGCGAGCGCGACGGTCAGCTGATCGAGGAGCCGATGCGAGGCGGCGTGCATGGCCTCGGCCGAGACGAGGTTGAACAGCCCTTCCGGATGGTCGTCGACGCCGCGCAACACGACTTGGCGGATGCCGCACTGGCCCAACGCGAGGAGAACCGGAGCGAGCTGCGGCGTCATCGACGTGTAGAGAATCAGCCGCAATGACGGGAATAGCAGATGGAGGCGCTCGATCTCCTGACGGCTCGCAATCCCGCTCAGCCCCGGGTCGACGAAGGCGATCTCGACTGGGCGGCTGCGGATTGTTTCCAGCGCATCATCCCATGTGGAAGCACGCGCAACGAAAAACTTCGGCGCGACAGCCACCCGGAGTTTCTGGAACTGCAGATCGGGAACCGCTGCCAATACCAGCATTTCCCTAGGTGTCCTCCGAACGAATTCCCAAATTGCCGCAAAAACGCCCTACGATGCCGCAAAAACGCCCTAAACCCGAGTGCCCACGACGCCCATGTTGGCTCTGACGCTCACCATCTCTCTCGGACCGTGGAGGTCTTTTATGACCCGCCGCCTGCGCTGTGCCGTAGTCCTGCTGCTCGTGTCGTTCGCCCTTACCGCGGCGGCTTGCGCCGATGCGTCGGGGCCGAGCGGCGTAACGTGCGATAACAACAATCCGGTGACGTGCCGGTAGACTTGCTCGCATCGCCCTAACTCCCGAGCGCCGCGAGCGAAGCTGAGAGCTCTCTCAGCGATTCAGTCCGGTATGGGCGCTCAACGGCGGCGCTCTCGACTCGGTCGGGGGCGCCGCAGTCGTTCATGCCCGCGAGCATGCGTTCTATGCGGAACACAAACTCGTGCAAGCCGTGCGCGGTGGCGATTTCCAACGCCTCACGCAGCGAGGTGCCCGCCCTGCGATAATTCCCAAACCGCGCATATCCAATCCCCGCCTTGAGGGCGAAGTCGGTGCGGAGGTTTGGAGCCGACTGCCCAATGTGCTCGAGGCAGCGCTCCCGCCACCGCTCGAACCCAACGCGATCGTCTCGGGTCGAGGCGCAGTGCATCAAATCGATCATTGCGTTGGTGAGGTTCTCGCCGTCAACGGCGTGACGAACCACTTCCGCGAGCGCGTTTTCCGCCGGGTTCACATGGCCAAGCCGCAGCAACAGACTGCCCAGGTCCTTGAGTGTCCGCAGCTGCAGCATCTTGTCTTCATACAGCTGGTAGGCGCGCCACAAATGCGGAGCACCATCCGCGGTTTGGCCGCGTCGCTCGAGAGCATTGCCGAGACCGTGCTCCGCTTCGGCCATTCCCCGTCGGAATCCCATCGAGGTCGCGTCGGCAAGCACGGCCCGCCAGCCACGTTCCGCTTCCGCAAGATTTCCGCGGAAGTGGAGGACGTTGCACTGTCCGATGCGACTGCTCAGTACCAACTCCCATTCGTCTTCACGCGCAGCGATTCTCCCAGCCTGAGCGTATGCTGCATCGGCGCCGTCGAAGTCCGCCTGCAGACGACGCACGCGACCGAGCCGCATCCACGCGCTGATATTGTCCGAGGTCGCCAGCCGATCGCCGCCGACGTCGATCAAGGTGTGTAGCGCGTCCTCGGCTTCCTCGAGACGCGATTCCTGTTCGAGATACAGCGCGTACGCGAACAAAGACGGTCCGATGAGGTGGAGTTCGCCGGTGCTATGGGCGTCACCCGTCGCACGAACGATGCAGCTGAGATGCGACGCTTCGGTGCCTTCGCCGGCGAGCTCCGCGCAATAGCGCTCGGTCGCGGCCCACTGATAGCGGAACACGTCCGGGGTCGGCGCTTCGCGATCAGGAGCCAGCAGATCGACGAACCGCAAAGCGAGGAAGGCGCCTTGGCCCAGACGCACCTGCGCGGAGGTGGCCGGTTCGTCGGTCACCCGTTGGAGAAACACCGCATGAGGAAGTCCGGCGCGGTGCGCTTTGGCTTCAGTGGTCATCGCGTACCTTATTTGCAGCCGGTATGCCGAAGGGCAAGACCATCACGCGCAGCAACATAGCCTTTGGGCCGCCGAGGCGTTAGCCCGCAAATGACGCGTTTTCGGGCTTTTCGCCGGATTTTTCGGGTGCTGGAAGGGTTTCGCTGACAGTTATAACCAATGTATGTCCAAGGGCTTCACACTACTGGAACTCATCGTCGTCACGTGCATCGCCGCCATTCTCACGGCTTTCTGGGTGCCACGCGCGGCGAGACTCATAGACTGGCTCGCTACGGAGCGCGCCGTCCGCGATGTCACGACAGCACTGGCAGTCGGAAGACATGGTGCCGTGATGCGAGCAATTCGCGCGCGAGTTGCATTCGACAGCGACACGATTCGCATCGACCGTCTTGAGCCGCAGGGCTGGGTTCCCTGGTGGCGGACGCCCGGTCCGGCGAGCCACGGTGTGCAGATGGAGGTCTCGAACCCGGTCGTGTTTTTCGGTCCCAACGGAATGGCATGGGGCGTGTCTAATACTAAGATCGTATTGCGTCGCGGGTCGCAGGCAGAAACAATTACGATGTCGCGCGTTGGAAGGGTGAAGCACTGGTAGTGGTGCAACCCTTCAGCAGGATCGAGCATCTAATCGTATGAAACCTGAATGCGGTGCTGCACGTTTGTTGCAAGGGTCGCGGCTGAAGTGTGACGGCCACTTCACCCGACCGCCAACCCCGGGGAGCTTCTTGCCCCGGGGTTTGGTCTTTTAGAGTGTCGGCCCATCTTCGTCGAGGAACACCAGCGTCTGCCGCCGCCCCACGATCCGGACGAGCGCATCGTAGACGGTGGGGTCGACCACCGTTCCCGACAACTCCGCCATCCGCGCGACCGCCTGTTCAGGCGTCATTTTGTCCTGATACGGTCGGGCCGTCGTCAGGGCATCGTAAACTTCCGCGGCGCCGATGACTCGTCCACCGAGCGGGATGTCTTCGCCCCGTAATCCGTCGGGATAGCCGGTCCCGTCCCAGCGCTCGTGGTGGCTTTTCACGATCGAAGCGACGTCGCCCAGGTGCACGAGCGGCGCGAGAATTTGCGCGCCGATGATGACGTGCTGCTTCACATGTTCGAACTCGTCCGACGTGAGCGGCCCTTCCTTATTCACGACCGCGTCCCGCGTGCCGATCTTGCCCAGATCGTGCAGCCGGCCCGCCATCCGCACGCGGTCCACATCCTCTTCGGAGAGTCCCAGCTCTGTCGCGATGTTCGCGGAGAAATCCGCGACCCTGGCTGAGTGACCGCGCAGGTACGGATCCTTTGCCTCGAGCGCATTGACCAGCGCCTCGAGCGTCGCGGTGGAAACGCGCTCCAACCGGTGTCGCTCGCGTTGCAGCTCGGCGGTCCGCGTCGTGACTTCTTCCTTCAGCCACTGATTCAGGTGGCGGTTCTCGAGCAGCATCTCGCGCCGCTTCAGCGAGCGTTGGACGGCGCGGCCGAGGTCGGCGA
Source organism: Gemmatimonadota bacterium (assembly GCA_003221895.1). Taxonomy (GTDB): domain Bacteria; phylum Gemmatimonadota; class Gemmatimonadetes; order Gemmatimonadales; family GWC2-71-9; genus 20CM-2-65-7. Next base: position 59,172 of record QHUJ01000114.1, read on the forward strand.
GCTCGATCGGCTTGGTGAGATAGTCCATGGCGCCGCGCTGCATACAGAGCGCGGCGCTGGTCGCGTCATTGACCGCGGTGAGCATGAGAATGGCGAGGTCCGGCTCGATCTCGAGCGCGTGCGGCACGAGATCGACCCCGCTGGTCCCCGGCATGCGGATATCCGACAGCATCAGCGAGACCTTGTGAAGGCGCAACTGCTCCAGCGCCTCGTCGGCCGAGCCCGCTGTGAATACTTCGAACTGCTGTTGTCTTAGAAATTTCCGCAGTGCGTTCCGGATCGGCTCTTCGTCATCGACCACCAGTACGGTGACGACGCCGGCGTGTGCGGTCAACCGCGGCTCCTTGCGAAGTCAGCGCAAACTAGGAATCGGCCGCGACGAACGCCAGATCCACGGGGCCCGGAACGATGCCGGACTGTCGCGCGCGGGTGAGGAGCTCGGTCACCGCGCGCCGCCCGGTCGCGCCGTAGTCCACCGTGTAGGCGTTCACGTACATGCCCACAAATTCGTCCACCCGTTTCGCGTCGAGACCGCGACTGAACCCCTGCGCATGTGCGAGGGCTTCAGCGCGGTGAGCCAATCCGTACTCGATGCTCGCCTTCAGATCGCGCGCAATCGCGCGCATCAGGCTTTCCCCGAGGTCGCGTCGGACGACGTTGCCGCCGAGCGGCAGGGGGAGTTGTGTCTCCTGATACCACCACTCGCCCATGTCGGCCCAGAGATGTAAACCGCGATCGGCGTAGGTCAGCTGGCCCTCATGAATCAGGAGTCCCGCATCGGCGTTTCCGGAAGCGACGCAATCTTCGATTTGATCGAAGGCAACGACAACGTGACGCGCGGCCGGCTGGTACAATCGCAGCGCCAGAAATGCCGTCGTCAGCTCACCCGGAACCGCGATCAGACGCCGCGCGAGCGCCGCGCGCGGATCGCGCGGTGCCGGTTCGCGCGCGACGATGCGCGGGCCGTACCGATCTCCGATGCTCGCTCCGTGGGCGAGCAGCGCATAGCGATCGGCGAGATAGGCATAGGCGTGGAGGGACACGGCGCTGACTTCCAGCTCACCGGCGAGGGCCCGGCGATTCAGGCTCTCGATGTCCCCGAGCTCGTGCACGTAGCGCCGGCCGCCGGTGTCGATCTTGCCGGCCGCCATCGCCCAAAACATGAACGCGTCGTCCGCGTCCGGGCTGTGCGCGACGCGAATGATGCCGGGATGCGGGATAGGGGATACGGGAAGCGTGGTCATGCGCCCAGCCTGCCTCCGGTGACCCGCGAGGCTTCGGTTTTGAAACTCTTCAGAGCGTCGGAGTGGTCGGTGTACTCGGGCCGGTTCCTTGCCGTCTCTGCGGGCTCATTGCGTAAGAAGTCCGCATAGGCTCGCCGCTCCAGTTGGGTGCTCCCACGCTGCTGATACGCATGGGCACGCAGTACATAGATGAAGAGATGGGTGGGGATCGAGCGCTGGATGGTGTCCGCCTGCGCAAGCGCGGCCTCGACATCCCCGCCCGCCAGCTGCAGCAGGCCAACGTGATACCGCGCGTCGGCGTCCAGCTGGGGCAGCTGACCGTAGGCGCCAAGCGCCATAGGAAGGAAGAAGCGGACACTGTCGGTCTTGCCGGCTTCCGCCAAGACCATGACGCGGTTGAACAGGCGGTTGGCCCGCTCTTCCGGCGTCATTTGGCTGATATCGGGAGGACGGAGCATGGAGCTAGGAGGTGTAGGCTGCTCCGTGCTGTCTGCCCTCCGGAGGTTGATTGCAATCACGGCTACCAGTGCACCAAGGGCCACGCCTGCAATTCCCCAGGGCAAGCCGGCGCGCCATCCAGCGGCTTGGACGCCAACCGCGGCGCCGCATTTATGGCAAAAGCGCCCGCCAGGCGAAAGTTGCGCCCCACAAGCGTGGCATGTCATAGGCGTCGGGAATGTAACCACGGCAGACGGGCTGGCGGGCGGAGTGAAAGCCGGTAGTGTAGGGCCCATGGCGGCCACTGAGTACGGCAAGCACATGGGCGAGCTGAAACGCGGCGAGCAGCGCTGGGACGTCTACCTCGAAGGACAGCCTGACACCACCCTCGGCGCGGTGCGGGGTCGCATTCACTTCGTCAGCGGCCAGCAGCACAAGACGACCGGCTGGATCTTCCTTGAATGGCAGGAGAGGGACATTCAGGAGCGTTTCGGGGAGTTTTCCGCGGTGGAGCTGCTGCATTTTGTGGAGTCGTTGTAGCGCATTTGTTGCACATTTGAGCACACAGTTTGCACATTTCATTGTGTGCAAATGTGAATTGAGCGGTTTTCTTGCAGATCGTGCCCGGTTTTCTTGACACCCCTGCAAATCCCCTCTAGGTTCCTGCATGGCTCGCCGCTTGCAAAAAGGCTCCACGACTCGGGAAGGAGATCCCACCCAATGACCGCTACGCTGGAACCCACCGCGACCGGTGGCGCGAAGACATCTGCGGGCCCGTCGCCCGCGGATGTGATTCGCAAAGCCAAGGAAGCTGGAGTTCAGGTCGTCGACGTCCGCTTTACCGACCTGCCCGGCACCTGGCAGCATTTCTCGCTTCCGCTGAAGGAGCTCGAGGAAGACACCTTCAAGGACGGTTTGGGCTTTGACGGCTCGTCGATCCGCGGCTTCCAGGCGATCAACGAGAGCGACATGCTGTTGATTCCGGATCCGGCGAGCGCGTTCGTGGATCCCTGCCTGCAGGTGCCGACGCTGTCTCTGACGTGCGACATCGTCGACCCGATCACCCGCGAACCCTACTCCCGGGATCCGCGGTATGTCGCGCGCAAGGCGGAGGCGTTTCTGAAGAAGAGCGGCGTCGCCACGACAGCGTACTTCGGGCCTGAGGCGGAGTTCTACATCTTCAACTCGGTGCGCTTCGATCAGAACGCGCACGAGGGCTATTACCACATCGATTCCGAAGAGGGCATCTGGAACAGCGGTACCAACGGCACGGCGAACCTGGGCCACCGTCCCCGTCACAAAGAGGGCTATTTCCCGGTGCCGCCGACCGACCGGCTGCAGGACCTGCGCTCCAGGATCATGCTCGCGATGATCGCGTCGGGCATCGAAGTCGAAGTGCATCACCACGAGGTCGGCACCGCGGGCCAGACGGAAATCGACATGCGCTACAACACGCTGACCCGCATGGCCGATCAGATCATGATGTACAAGTATATCGTGAAGAACGTCTGCGCCGCGAACGGCTATACGGCGACGTTCATGCCGAAGCCGATGTTCGGCGACAACGGCTCGGGGATGCACGTCCACATGAGCCTGTGGAACGGCACGAACAACCTGTTCTTCGACAAGAACGGCTACGCGTTGATCTCCGACTCGGCGCGGTGGTACATCGGCGGGCTGATCAAACACGCGGCGGCCTTGCTGGCCTTCGCGGCGCCGACGACGAACAGCTACCGCCGGCTGGTGCCTGGTTATGAGGCGCCGATCAATCTGATTTACTCGCAGCGCAACCGGTCGGCGATTTGCCGCATCCCGATGTACTCGACGTCGCCGAAGGCGAAGCGGCTCGAGTTCCGGGCGCCCGATCCCTCGGCGAACCCGTATCTCACGTTTGCGGCGTTGCTCATGGCCGGTCTCGACGGCATCAAGAACAAGATCGAGCCGCCCAAGCCGATGGACGTGGATCTGTACGAGCTGGAGCCAGAGGAGCGCAAGCATGTGAAGAACACGCCCGGAACTCTGCAGGAATCATTGGCGGCGCTGCAAGCCGACCACGCGTTCCTGCTCGAGGGCGGAGTCTTCACGCAGGATCTGATCGACACCTGGTTGACGATGAAGAAGGTGAAGGATGTCGACGCGGTGGCACTGCGGCCGCATCCGTACGAGTTCTTCCTGTACTACGACGCCTGACAACTAGGGCGGCATGGACGACAGGGGCGGCAGGGTGAAAACCGTGCCGCCCTTGCCGCCTGTGACTTCCGTGACGACGAAACGCGAAATCTTAGAGACAGCCAAAAAGCAGGACGTCTCCTCGCTGCGTCTCCAATTCACCGACATCCTCGGCGTCAACAAGAATGTCGAAGTGCCCGAGAGCCAGTTCGCGAAGGCGCTCGAAGGCGACATCATGTTCGACGGGTCGTCGATCGAAGGCTTCGTGCGGATCGAGGAATCAGACATGGTGCTCAAGCCCGACCTCGAGACCTTCCGCGTGCTTCCCAATGGGGATGCCGCGGGCAAGGTCGCGCGGGTGATCTGCGACATCTACAACCCCGACGGCACGGCGTTCGCCGGCTGCACGCGGCAGGCGTTGCAGCGGCAGATCGCCCAAGCCAAATCGCTGGGCTACGAGATGATGGCGGGGGTCGAAGCCGAGTTCTTCATCTTTCAGCTGGATGCCGACGGTGAGCCGACGACGGTGACGCACGATCACGGCGGCTACTTCGATCAGACGCCGGTGGACCGGGCCGAGGAGATTCGCCGCCTCATCGTGAAGGATCTCGTCGCCATGGGATTCGAGGTGGAAGCGGGGCATCACGAGGTGGCGCCGGGGCAGCACGAAATCGATTTTCGCTACGCCGAAGCGCTGGCGACTGCCGACAATCTGGCGACGTTTCGCTTCGTCGTGCGGAACGTCGCGTATCGGCACGGATTCCTGGCGACCTTCATGCCCAAGCCGATCTTCGGTCAGAATGGGTCGGGCATGCACACGCACCAGTCGCTCTTTCGCAAAGGCAGTAACGCCTTCCACGACCCGAAGGGTCAGTGGGAGCTGTCGGACGTCGCCTTGTCGTACATTGCCGGATTGCTGACGCACGCCCGCGGCTTCTGCGCCGTCACAAATCCGCTCGTGAACAGCTATAAGCGGCTGGTTCCGGGTTACGAGGCCCCGACCAACGTGGCGTGGTCAATGCGCAACCGGTCTCCGCTCGTTCGCATCCCCGACCGCCGCGGCATCGGCACCCGGTGCGAGTTGCGGATGCCCGATCCATCGGCGAATCCCTACCTGGCGCTCGCCGTACAGCTCGCGGCTGGGTTGGACGGCGTCGAGCGCAAGCTCACCCCGCCCGATCCGGTGAACAAGAACATCTTCGAGATGAGCTTCCGCGAGCGGCGGAAATACCGGATCGACGAGCTGCCGCGCGACCTCCACGAGGCCCTGGATATGCTCGAGAAGGACGACGTGATCCGCGACGCCCTGGGGCCACACATCTACGAGCGGTTCGTCGAAGCCAAGCGTGAGGAGTGGCAGGAGTACATCGGCCGCGTCAGCGAATGGGAGGTCGAGCGTTACCTGACCCAGTACTAACCCCCCCGCCGCACCCGTCCCCGCTCCCTCGCCTTCTACCGCTTAGTTGTTGGTCTTTTTCCCTAGCTGGCATCCTGTGGCCCGTTTTGTGCATATCATGCATGATGATACGATCACAATGCAGCTGTCATGCGTGCTCTATTGCAGAGTGTAAGCGAAACAGCGCATATTATGCACGAATCGAATGACACCGCTAACAACCCGAGGGGGACATGGACGCCAACACCGTTGCCATCAACTTCGTCTGGACACTGGTCGCCGGGTTTCTCGTGATGTTCATGCAGGCCGGCTTCGCGCTGGTCGAGACCGGCTTCACGCGCGCGAAAAACGCCGCACACACCATGACGATGAACTTCATGGTGTACGGCATCGCGATGCTCGCGTACTGGGCCGTGGGCTTCGCCCTGCAGGCGGGTGGCGTGGGGCCGCTTGGGACGCTGGGCGGCTACGATCAGCTGTCGCACGAGGTGTCGGTGACGATCGGCGGGAAGTCGTGGGGTCTGTTCGGAGGAACGGGGTTCTTTCTGACCGGCGTCGCGTACACCGCACCGGTCTTCGCCTACTTCCTGTTCCAGATGGTCTTCATGGACACCGCCGCGACGATCCCGACCGGGGCGCTGGCCGAGCGGTGGAGGTTTTCCGCGTTCGCCGTGTTCAGCGTGTTCGTCGGCGCAGTCATTTATCCGATTTACGCCAACTGGACCTGGGGTGGCGGTTGGCTCGCGATGCTTGGAAAGAACCTCGGGCTGGGCCACGGCCACGTCGACTTCGCCGGATCGTCCGTCGTCCACATGACGGGCGGAGTCATGGCGTTCGTCACCGCGATCCTCCTCGGCCCGCGGCGTGGCAAATACAACCGCGATGGGACGGCGAATGCGATCCCGGGCCACAACATCCCCATGGCGTTGGTCGGCACGTTCATCCTGGCCTTCGGGTGGTTCGGATTCAACGCCGGATCGACACTCGCGGGCTCTGACCTGCGCATCGGTGTCATTGCAACGAACACGATGCTGGCTGGGGCGGCTGGAGGGCTGACGGCGATGCTGTATGTGTGGCGCAAGTACGGCAAGCCCGATCCGTCGATGCTGGCGAACGGGACACTCGCCGGACTGGTCGCGATCACCGCGCCGTGCGCCTTCGTGACGGCTCCATCCGCCGTCTTGATCGGGGGCGTGGCAGGGGTCTTGGTCTGCGCCGCGGTGCTCTTCGTCGAGCGGTCCCTGAAGATCGACGACCCTGTCGGAGCCATCTCGGTCCATGGAGTGTGCGGGTTGTGGGGGATTCTCGCTGTGGGGCTGCTCGCCGACGGCACCTATGGCGCCGGCTGGAACGGGGTCGACGGGGCGGTGCGTGGACTGTTCTACGGCGACCCGTCGCAACTTCTCGCGCAGCTAGTGGGCGGCGTGACCAATTTCGTCGCCGTCGGCGCGATGGCGTACGGGGCGTGGAAGGTCACCGGTCTGGTCGTGGGCGGCCATCGTGTGTCGGCTGAAGTCGAGGAGCTCGGGCTTGATGTGCCGGAGATGGGTGTGGAGGCGTACCCCAGCACGCCGGAACCATCGACCGTGATCATTATTAACGAACCGGCCGACTCATCGCTCGAGCCGGCGGCTGGGCTCGCGACGCAGCCGGAACCAGTCTGATGCGCCGTGTAGTATTGGCCGGCGCGCTGCTCGCGCCGGCTTTGGCGGTGGCGCAAACCGCGCCACCGCCGCCACGGCTCAAGCTCAGCGGCTTCGCCGAAGCATCCTACGCCTATTCCGGGCACAGTAGCGGCGACACGATCATCGTGGGGCGACTGTACGACCGCCTCCAGAACCGCTTCACCCTGAACGCGTTGGGCATCGTGTTGGACGAGCCGTATGACCCCGCGAAGCGCAGCGCCGGGTTCCACGCCGAGGTCCTGTTCGGTCAGAACGCGACCGTGATCCAGTCCGGCGGGTTCAACCTCGGCACCCAGGGCGATATCCCGCACCTGTACGTCACGCTGAACCTGCCAACCGCAAACGGGAGCGGAGTGCAGTTCAAGGCGGGACGCATCCCGACCCTGCTTGGCCTGGAGGTGATCGAAACCCACAGCAATCCGAACTGGTCGGAGGGAAACCAATTCGTCTACGTCGAGAACTTCACTGGGCTCGGTGTGAGCGTCGAGACGAAGCTCAATCAGTATCTCGACGTGCAGCTGCGCGTGATCAACGGGTGGGACCAGGTTTCCGACAACAACAAGCGCAAATCGCTGATGGGCCGCGTGGGGATCTCGCCTGATGCACGCACTTCGATCGGCGTCACGGGGTTCTGGGGCCCCGAGCAGACAAGCAACGACAAGGCGAATCGCTACGGTGTCGAGGCACTCGTTTGGCGGAAGCTGGGCGCGTCACAACTTTGGGTACAGGGTGACTACGGCCGGGAGCAGGCGAACGCCGCCCTCCCGACCGCAACCCAGGATGCGCAGTGGTGGGCGTTGGGCGGCTGGATGACGTACGATGTCAGCACGTTGCTCGGCCTGGCGCTGCGGGGCGACTATGTGAACGACGAGAACGGCGCGCGCACGAGCGGATCGTTCGGCTTTCCTGCGAACGTCGGCCACAAGTTGGGCAGCGCCACGGCGACGCTGAACGTCCGTGCCTGGCCGAGTGCCATCGTCCGCCCGGAGATCAGGTACGACCGGTCCACGTTGGCGGCGTTCGGTGGAAACCAGACTCAGGTGACTTTCGCCTTGGCGGTGACGTACCTCTACTAACCGCGGCCGCTCTGGCCGCGGTGTATATCTTTGCTGTACCTGATGACCGCGGTGCGCATATTGGCCCTGATCGCCGGGGTGACCTCGGCGTGCGATATCCTGCCGCGGCCGGGCGACACAGAAGGACTGCAGCAGGCAGGACGGTGGGAGCAGCACGGCCGCATCATCGTTGAACCCGACCCGCGTTACACAATTGTCCACCTGCGCGTGGATACCAACGTCCTCGAGCGGCACGACGTCGTGCTCGCGCGGTTCGACTTCGATCCCAGTGAGGCCGCGGGCGACGAATACTCGCTGAGCATCGCCCTCGATCTCGGCGACGCGCGCGCGCGCGCCGCGAATCATCCCTACTCGTTGGGCGACTCCATTCCCGCCTTCGCAACCGTCACCTGTTTGTGCCGTCCCTTGCGGGGGGACTCGGTCCGCGGCAGCTACGCCATCCAGACACGCGGCCTGCGCCAGATCGCGGGCCGGATCGACGCGACGCTGTACTTCACGGCCTGGAACGATCCCAAGACGCACGCGACCTATCGGTTGCGCCAGCGAATTCACGGCGTGCGCCCGTGACGGCGGGCGGACGGGCGGGACGGGCGGGACGGGCCAGAGGGGCAGGCTGGCCCGTGCTGCTTCTCATGGGCGCCGTGCTCGCTCCTCTGGCCGCGCAGACCGGGCGACCCGCCAAGCGACCGCCCGATCGTCCGACGATCGATACGATCATCATCGTCAATCGCAACATCTTCGACACTGCTGACGCGGCCCCCGACTGGGTCGCCAATCTCGCCAACGGGCTGCACGTGCGGACGCGGCCGTGGGTGATTCGCCGCCGGCTGCTGCTGAACCCCGGAGATTCGTTCGATTCAGCACGCGTGGAAGAAAGTGAGCGAATGCTGCGGACGCTGGGTGTATTCCGATTCGTGCGCGTCGACACGATACGATCCGGCCCTGGCGACAAACTCGCCCTGCGTGCGGTGACGTCGGATGGTTGGAGCACAGAGCCACGGGCGAGCTACTCGAGTGTGGGGGGCGACGAGACGTGGCAATTTGGCTTCATCGAGCGCAATTTCCTCGGCACCGCGACGGAAGTGGGGCTGGTCTACGGAAAGAACCCGGACCGCCGGCGCCTCGATCTGGGATTCATCGATCCACATTTCTTCGGACGTCGCACCTTGCTGCAGACCCAATACTCCCATCTGTCGGACGGGCAGCTGGGCGAATGGCTATTAGGCCTGCCGTTTCACGAGACCGCGGCGCCGCACTCCGTCATAACCTACGGGCAGGTCGCCGACGAGCGCGTGCTGAGCTATCGGGATGACTCATTGATCCTGACCCAGTGGCATCGCCTGCTGCGCGTCGGGTTGACGGGCGGTGTCGCGCTGCAACCCAACAGCCACTCCTACCGCCGGCTATGGGGCAGCTGGGAGTGGCGGCGTGAGGATTTCGCCGACACCGGCACCACGCCGTTCCCCCACTCGGTATTCACGACGGTGCGCGCCGGAATCGATCTCGGCTCGGTCCGGTTTCGCGTGCTCGAGCATTTCAATTCCTACGCGCGGCGCGAAGACGTCGATCTATCGCCGGGCATCCGCCTGGCAGCAGTCATCGAGTCCGGCGTCGGGTATGAGGCACACGCCCAGGGATCCACGGTCTGGACGGGCGGCTTCGCGATGGTGCAGGGGGATGCGAACGGCGGGCTAGACTCGACACGGACCCGCGCAGGCGTGACCGTGGTGAGCCAGAATATCGACGGTCACACACTGATTCTCCATGCCGAGGGAGGCCTGTTGACGAATCCCAAGCCTGGACGTGAATTCGATCCCTGGCTCGAGCAGCGGAGCCCGCGCCTGTTCGGCATCCACAACTTCACCGGTACGCGCATGACGTGGTTTGTGCTGGAGGACCGGATTCTGGTGGCGGACAACGTTCTCGGCCTGTGGGCCGTGGGTCTCGCTCCCTTTGTGGATTATGGTGGCGCGTGGTATTCCGACGAGTCGCCGCGCCAGGGGGGAAACGCGGGGATGTCGCTGCGCTTCGGTCCGACGCGCGCGGTGCGCGGGGAAGCGGCCGAGCTCGCGTTCGGTTACCGCTTCGGACAGGGCGTGAAGGGCAAGAGTTGGGGAATCACACTCCGGAAGGGAGTCTCGTTCTGACAGGAGACGTCATGGAGCCGTCGCAGGAGATCTTCGACGTCGTGCGAGCGGGGGACACTGGGCGGCTGCGGGCGTTGCTCGAGGCCGACCCGCGGCTGGCGACCGTTCGCAACGAGCGCGGTCATACGCCCGTGCTGATCGCGCAGTATCACCACAAACCGGAGGCCGTCGCGCTGCTGCTCGGCGTGCGGCCCGCCCCCGAGCTCGACATCTTCGACGCCGCGTCCGTGGGAGACACGCGACGCGTCGCCGAGCTCCTGGAGCGCGATCCCCAGCTGCTCAGCGCGCATTCCGGTGACGGATTTTCGCCGTTGGGACTCGCTGCCTTTTTCGGAAACGGCGAGACGGTCAAGCTGCTGCTGTCGCGCGGCGCGGATCCCAAGGAAGCGATCGGTCTGGCGGCTACAACAGGGAATGTTGAAATCCTGAAGCTGCTCAAGGAGCAACCATGATGAGGAACGTCGACTGGATCGGCTGGCTCGCGACCGCGGTGTTTCTCGTTTCCTACTTCACCGGGCAGCCGCAGTCGCTGCGGCGCGTGCAGGGAGTGGCCGCGGGACTCTGGGCGGTGTATGGCGCGCTGATCCACTCCCTTCCCGTCATCGTCGCGAACATTCTCGTCGCGAGCGTCGCGGTGGGGTCGTCGTTTCGCAAGACTAGGCCTTCCGTTTCTCCTCCATGAGCGCCATTGGGTTGTTGTCGGGATCGTGAAAGAACGTCATCCAGAGGTCGTAGTCCGCCGTTTGATGCACGCGGTGGGGTTTGTCCACGAACGCAACGCCTCTTCCTGCCAGCGTGCGATGCACGCTCTCGATGTCCTTCACCTTGAAGTAGAGGACCGAGCCGGGATGATCCTGCGCCGCGTTCTCCGGCGGCGACAGCATCAACCGGGTCGATCCCAGTTGGAAGAACGCCAGTGAGGGCGGGGCCTGGAAAAGCAACGGCAGCCCGAGGGTGTCGCGGTGAAATTTCACGGCGCGGTCGATGTCGTGAACGACGTTCGTGACCTGAGCGAGCTCCATTGTCCCTCCGGAGGAAGCGAGACTCCCACTCACCGCCCGCCGTACCCGACCGAGAATGCCAGCGCTTCCAGTGTCTGTCGCCGCTCACTCCCGTTTAATCGCACGTCGTCGATCCCATAGGCCATCCGCAACCAAAGCGGCCCGAGGGCGCGCTGCAGCGTGAGGCCCACCTCTCCTCCTTGAGCCCGGTCCACGGTCCCTTGTGTGTTTACCTCGGTCGAGAGTGCGTGCCATATCTCGACGTGACCGCGGACCGACGGGTTCACGATCGTGCGCTCGGCGCGCAACCGAACTTGCCAGAACACCCAGCGCTCGGTGCCGGCAGGCGTAACGTAGCTCCGCGCTTCCGCCCCCACTTTCACGCCGAGCCACGGTTGGGCATGCATTACGAGCAGCGCGTACCCGTCGATCACATCCTGCTGCTGCGTGCCGGCAGGATCCGCGTCGACCCGACCCTGCCAGTACCCCAACGCGAGCGCTACCGGCCCGCGCCTGATGTCGCCCGACGCTCCCAACGCGCTGCCAGACACGTCCGACGACGCGCCTGTGGCGAACCGGGTTTGCAGCCGAATCCGGTTCGCGCTTGCTCCCACCGCGAGCCAGTTCGCTGTTTGAGCCCCGAGTGCACTGCCTCCCAGCGCGGTCACGCATACTGCCGCAACCACCAGCCGGCGCGTCATGGCCCCTCCCCCAGCGAGTCAACTACGGCTGCGGGACCGACCCACACCGTCAAGCGCGCGGCGTCGCGCCGGCGCGTGTTCTCGGCTCGCACCGAGTCGGCGCGACGCTGCCACTGCGCGCGCGTCGCTGTATTCGCCGCCATATTGCGACGCTGCACCCTCCCCGGCTCCCTCACGAAACCCACGATGCCCGCCAAGCTCAGGGCCCCCGCGACCGCGAATTGCGCGCCGGACGGCTGAGTGCCGTCGGCGACGAGCGAGGGGAGCGCTATGGCCGCGCCCCCCGCGAGCAGTCCGGTCGCGAGCGGGCCGATCCCGGTGCTGAGCGACGCCTGCTCCGGCAGGAGCAGCGAGTCCGTTAGCATGGGCAGCAGGGGGAGGGTATCGGGGGCAACAAGCTCGGCGCGCAACGGCAGTTGTACCATGCGCACGACCGGCCCGCTGAGAGACCAGCGCGACGCGACCGACAGCACGTAACGTCCCGAACGCACCTGGCCGTCGTCCATATCGAGCCCGTTCCATCGCACGTCCAGGCTGTCGCTCACCGGCCCCACATACAGCGTGCGAATCAGCGTGCCGTCTTCGCGACCAATACGGACCTCGATCTCGTGGGAAGAGGTCGCGTCCAGCCGAACAACCAATCCTTTGCTCTCGACCTCCGGCTTGAAGCTCGCCTGGGACGGGGCTTGGACGCGAACAGCTTTGGTCGCCCGGCGGACTTCCTCGTACACGGCGAGCACGCGCGGCGGAAATGCGAGAGGGTCGGGGCGCTGCCGAGGATCGAATAGGACCAGCCGGCGGAAGGCAGCGCGCGCCGAGTCCCGGCGTTGAGGCCCGACGAACACCTCCGCCGCGCCGAGGTAGGCGAGGGCCTGGATTCGCTCACTGTCGCTGATGCCGCCGGCCAGGGCGCGACGCAGTAGGGTGGCGGCCGCTGCGAACTCGACATCCTGGTAGGCGCGGACCCCGCGCTCAACCAAGCCGTCGCTCTGCGCCGAGGCCTGGGGCGGGGCGAGCGCCACCGCCAACGCAGCTCCGCACGCCCACACCGCGAGATGACGAGTCACGGTGCGGTCTCCTGCTGCAGGACAATGCGCGTGATTTTCAACGTTTGTCCCGGCGCGAGGTTCACGACTTCCTCATGAGGCTGGAAGCCAAGCTGCACCAGGCGCAGCCGGTGCCGGCCTGGTGGCAACCGCAAGCCCACGACGGGGGTGTTACCCACCAGTCGACCATCAACGTACAGCTCCGCCCACGGGACAGAGCTCACGACCACCTGAGCTGACGGCAATGGTCGCGGAGCAGGGAGCCGACCGGCGGCGGCCGCCGGCGCACGTGTGACGTCGATTGAAGGTTGCTCAGGGGGTGCCGCCGGGACCAGGCCAGTCTCTGGTCTTCCGGTGGGCAATCGTGATGTGGTCGAGAAGGCGAACCAGAGGCTGGCCGCTGCGACCAGGAACAATGCGGGGACGACGCCCATAATCGACCAGTGCCTCCCACGAGGCCGCAATACGGGACTCGGCGCATCGTCGTCGTCCGACGTTGCCTCCGCGGGCCACAGCACAACGGGCCCGGTGGGGCCGGTGAGCGCCGCAGCGAACTCGGCGACACTCGCGAAACGATCACCGGGTGCCTCGCTCAGGGCGCGCCGCACGGCTCCTGCCATGGGTGATGGCACGTCGGGACGGAAGGCTGTGACGTCGGGTAGTGACCCGGTACGGCGCCGAGCCACGAGATCCTCCGCCGACGTGGCACCGAAGACCGGCAGACCCGCAAGGTACTCGTAGGTCAGAACGCCGAGCGCATACTGGTCCGCGGCCGGACCGGGCACGCCGTCCTTGACCAGCTGCTCGGGAGCGATGTAGTCCAGTGCCCCCGGAGGGTATTGGACCGTCTTGAGGGCCGCCACGCCGCCGAGCGCGCGCAGGATGCCGAAATCGGAGACTCGTATCAACCCGCTCTCGTCACCCAAGACGTTGAAGGGTCGCAGATCAGCGTGCACAGTGCCGCTGCGGTGCGCGTAGTCGAGCGCATTCGCGATGTGCTGCACGGCCGTGACGCATTCGATGACCGCCATCGGTTGGACGGTGCTGAGGGGACCGCCCGGACAATAGTCCATCGAGTACCACAGGAACGATGGCGACACCCCGTGTCGGTGCACCGAGACGATGTGGGGGTGATCCAGCCGCGCCGCGGCAGCCGCCTGTCGTCGAAATCGCGTTGCATTCGCTGGCTCGAGGAACCGGAGGCGCACGATCGTCTTGAGCGCCACCGTAGCTCTTGATTCGACATCGCGCGCCAGATAGACCGACGCGTACCGGCCGTGATGCAGTGCTCTGATCACCCCGAAGAGGTGCCCCAGCTCGCGCTGGACCGCGGCGTCCGGATCGGGGTGAATCCGGGCCTCCTCTATCATAAGCAGCACGCGGGAGCAGTCATGGTAGGAGTTCGACGGTCACGGTCGCCGTCTGTTTGATTGCGACGGAGTTGATCGTCGCTGAAACAGTCTTGGTTTCCGGGACGATTGAGCTGAGCGAGCCGGTCGCCACACCGCTCGCGTTAGTGGGGTTGTCTGGCTGCGTAAGGACGTTCCCTGTTCCGGTGGCCGCCAGCACTACCGTTGCCCCCGCGATCAGGTTGCCGAACTCGTCTTTCGCGGTCACCGTGATGGTCGACGTTTCCGACCCCACTGAGATCGAGGTGGGAGCCGCGTCGACGGTCGACTGATCGGCGCTCACCGTCCCGGCGTTTACGGTCACTGACGCAGTCTGGACGATTCTTGTATCGTTGATCGTCGCCGAGACGGTCTTCGATTCGGCGAACGTCGAGGACAGCGTTCCCGTCGCGACACCGCTCGCGTCCGTGGTCCCGACCGGCTGCGTCAGCGTGTTCCCGGTGCCTGTCGCAGCCAGAACTACGGTTGCCCCCTCTATCGGATTGCCGCTCGCGTCCCGCGCCGTCACCGTGATCGTCGAGGTCTCGCTGCCGGCCGTGATCGACGTCGGCGATGCGACGACGGTCGCTTGCTCCGCACTCACCGGGCCCGGGGTCACCGTCACCGTAGCAGTTTGGGTGATTGACACCGAGTTCACCGTCGCCGAAACCGTTTTCCCTTCAGCCACAGTCGAGCTGAACGTCCCGGCCGCGACACCGCTCGCATTCGTCAATCCGGGTTGCGTCACCGTGTTGCCCGAGCCCGAGGCCGTGAGCACCACCGTCGCACCCTGGATCGGATTGCCGTTGGCGTCCTGCGCCGTCACGGTGATCGTCGACGTCCCCGTCCCGGCCGTGATCGACGTGGGCGCGCCCACCACACTCGATTGTGCCGCGCTGACAGCGCCAGCGGTCACTGTGACCGCGGCGGTCTGCGTGATCGCCACCGCGTTGATGGTGGCCGAGACCGTCTTTCCCTCGGCCACCGTCGAGCTGAGCGTCCCCGTCGCGACGCCAGTCGCGTCGGTCGGCCCGGCTGGCTGAGTGACCGTATTGCCCGACCCGGTCGCCGTGAGAACCACCGTCGCTCCCGGAACCGGGTTCCCATTCCCGTCGCGCGCCGTCACGGTGATCGTCGACGTGCCGCTCCCCGCCGTAATTGACGTGGGCGCCGCGACCACCGTCGATTGCGCGGCATCTACCGTCCCCGCAGTGCCCGTCGCCGTGAAGGTGACCGGGTTCCCCGTAATGCCCGACCCCGCGGCCGTCGCCGTCAGTGTGTTCGTCCCCGCGCTCGCGCCCAGCGTCCAGCTGTCGACCGTGGCGACACCTGCGGCGTTGGTCGTCTGGGACGCGCCCGTGACGCTGCCGCCGCCCGCGGTGACCGCGAAGGTCACGCTCGCGCCGGGCACGACGTTGGCGAGCGCATCGCGCAGCAACACCGACGGGGCCACGGCCACGGCCGTTCCCGCCTGGGCGCTCTGGTTGTTGCCCCCGTTCACCACGATCGAAGCCGGAGCACCCGCCGTAATCGTGAACGCCGTGCTCGTGGCCGGACTGAGCGGACCCTGGGTAGCGTCAGCAACCAAGGTGTATCCCACCCCAACCTTGTCGATATGAACATCCGAGAACACGGCCACTCGAGGATTGGCTCCACCAGCCACCTGGACCTGTGTCGTGCCCGAGAGCGTGCCGCCGCCAGGGTTATTGACGATGGTGAGCGCGATGGTTCGCGTCGGACCCGAACTCAGCGTGTTGCCGAACTGGTCTTGTATGGCGACCTGCATCGCGGGAACGATGGCCGCGCCCGCGGTGGCGTTAGACGGCTCAACGATGAACGCTACGTGGTCCATGCCGTCGGGATTCACCGTCACGCTCGCGGTCTGCGTGAGCGCCACGCTGCCGTCTACCGAGGCCGACACCGTCTTGGTCTCCGCCTTGGTGGAGCTGAGCGTTCCCGTGGCGACACCGTTCGCATCGGTCGGCCCGGCCGGCTGTGTCAGCGTGTTATTCGTGCCCGTCGCCGCGAGCGCCACGTTCGCACCGCTGATCCCATTGCCATACGCGTCCATCACCGTCACCGTGATGGTGGTGGAGCTCGTTCCCGTGCTCGCCGTGATCGTCGTGGGCGAAGCGCTCACCGTGGACGTTACGCTGCTCACGGCCGCCGGCGTTACGGTGACTGTGGCGGTCTGCGTGATCGCGACCCCATTGATCGTCGCAGAGACGATCTTCGATTCCGCGCCGATCGAGCTCAGCGTGCCCGTCGCAACGCCACTGCCGTTCGTAGTCCCCACGGGCTGAGTCAAGTTGTTTCCGCTTCCTGTCGCCGCCAACACAACCGTTGCCCCGGCAACTGGATTGCCGCCCGCGTCGCGCGCCGTCACCGTGATCGTCGAGGTCTCGCTGCCGGCCGTAATCGACGTTGGGGCCGCCACCACGCTCGACTGAGCAGCGCTCACCGCGCCTGTAGTCACAGTCACGGTCGCCGTCTGCGTGATCGCGACCGAGTTGATCGTTGCGGAGACCGTCTTCGCCTCAGTCACCGTCGAGCTCAGCGTTCCGGTGGCGACACCACTCGCATTAGTCGGTCCGACGGGTTGCGTCAGCGTATTACCTGTCCCGGTGGCAGCTAACACGACAGTGGCTCCGGCCACGGCGTTACCATGCTGGTCGCGCGCGGTAACGGTGATGGTCGAGGTCTCTGTGACCGCTGCAATGGACGCCGGGGCTGCGGCAACGGTCGACCGGGTCGCGTCCACGGCACCCGGCGTCACGGTCACGGAAGCCGTCTGCGTAATCGCGACCGCGTTGACCGTCGCTGAGACCGTCTTTCCTTCGGCCACGGTGGAGCTCAGCGTGCCGGTCGCGACACCACTCGCGTTAGTGGTCCCCACCGGCTGAGTGAGAGTATTGGCTGACCCGGTCGCCGCAAGTATGACCGTTGCTCCCGCGACCGGATTCCCGTTGGCATCGCGCGCCGTCACCGTGATCGTCGAGGTCCCCGTGCCCGCGGCGATCGACGTCGGAGCTGCCACAACCGTCGACTGAGCTGCACTCACACCGCCCGGGACGACGGTAACGACTGCCGTCTGGCTAATCGGCACGGTGTTGACGGTCGCGGACAAGGTTTTCCCTTCAGCCACCGTCGAGCTCAGCGTTCCCGTCGCCACTCCACTGGCGTTCGTTACCCCGCTTGGTTGCGTAAGGGTGTTCCCCGTACCCGTGGCAGCCAGGACCACGGTCGCCCCCGCAACCGGATTGCCGTGGGCGTCGCGCGCGGTCACGGTGATCGTCGAGGTTTCCGCTCCAGCCGTAATGGACGTGGGCGCTGCGACCACCGTCGATTGGGCCGCGTCGAGGGCACCGGCCGTCACCGTAACCGCCGCCGTCTGGGTGATCGCCACCGCGTTGATCGTCGCTGAGACCGTCTTCACTTCGGCCACGGTGGAGCTCAGCGTCCCGGTCGCCACACCGCTCGCATTCGTGGTGCCTGCCGGCTGAGTCAGCGTGTTGCCACTCCCCGTCGCCGTGAGCACGACGGTCGCCCCCTCGATCGGATTCCCCGCCGCATCTTTCGCCGTTACGGTGATCGTGGCGGTTTCCGTCCCCGCGGTAATGGAGGTGGGAGCCGCGACAACTGTTGATTGA
>QHUJ01000233.1 GCA_003221895.1 Gemmatimonadota bacterium
TGTTTTGAGCCAAGGAATTTGGATGGGCGAGAATCAGCCCCGGTTCGAGCGATGGAGCTTTCGCTTCTTGCTCGCGGTCGTCAGCTTGGCCGCGGTTTTGTTGTTGTTTCTAAGCGAATGGCATTTGCCTCCTATTGCCGACGCGGCATTCTGGAACGGTTTAGTAGCCTTCACTCTTCTCGGCATTGCTAGCGACTCAGCATTTCTTCCCGTACCTCGCATTGCAGAAGCTCCTGTTGGGTCGTCTGTAGTTTTCATCCCGTTTCTGGCCTCGGTGATGTTGTTCGCACCACCGTGGCCCATGGTGATCGCTGGCACTACTGGATTAGTTGCGCACTACGTAGTCAGGCGTAAGCGGCTCGTTCGAGCACTGTTCAACACTGCTCAATACATGCTCTTCGTCGGTCTTGGTGGAGCGGTGTACGCCACTCTTGGAGGTCATGTCGGTTTCGATACCGTTCGGGTAGACTTTTTGGCTTTTGGAGCAATGGTCCTTGTGTTTTTTGTCGTGAACCAGGGGACCGTCGCCCTTGCGGTATCTACCGCGACCGACATCACTCTACGCGAAGCTTGGAGTCGAATCGCGGGCGATTCCGTCCTGTATGATCTCGTTTCGAGCTCGTTGGCTATTGTGCTCGCGTTTCTTTTCATCCGGTTGCAAATACCTGGGCTTGCCGTCCTTGTGTTGCCATTGTTTTTCGTACGCCATATGTACCAGATGAACATCCGGGCCGAGCGAGCGAATAGAGAATTGCTTGAACTCATGGTGAAAGCAATTGAAGCTCGTGACCCCTACACATCAGGGCACTCAATACGTGTTTCGGAATACGCCCGATCGATGGCGAGAGAACTGGGTTTGCCACCCAAGCATGTAGATGATATCGCGACCGCGGCTCTCCTCCATGATGTTGGCAAGATCCACGAGGATTTTGCGCCACTTCTTCGAAAGGCTGGCCGACTCACCCCAGAAGAACGGATGCTAATGCAGGCGCATCCCGTTCGAAGTGCGGACCTCGCCGGAACAATTGCAGAATTCCGTGGCAGGGTGCAAACGGACATTCGCAACCATCACGAAAACTATGATGGCACGGGCTACCCAGACGGGCTAGCGGGACAGGGTATCCCAATTGGCGCGCGCATCATTATGATTGCGGACACGATTGATGCGATGACGACTGATCGCCCGTACCGAAAGGCGCTTACGCTTCAGAGAGCCTTTGAGGAACTCACAAGACACTCAGGGCGACAGTTTGACCCTAAACTTGTGGAACTGGTAGCAAAGTCCCCAGGGATACGACGCCTCCTCGGTCCGCAGCTAGTCGCTGACGCGCCCCAGATTCCAAGCATGAACGCGCCATCCTGGTCTCGAACGGGCGCGCGCGCTATGAGTTAACAAGGTCGTTGCTTGAATGACGAGGCCGTAATCAAGTAAGGAAGCCTTGTGCCTGCAGAAGCGCTCGCTTTCCCTTTGCACCGCATATTGTGAAGACCTTGAGATTCTCCTCCGTTTGAACTGAGTATCCGCCGGTAGATATCTGTTCTAACCAAGCGTTCATCGCCAATGCATCGAGGTAGAAGAGCGGGATACGATCCTTGAAAAAAGTCATTCTTTCAGCAGCTAGCGTTGCGGCTGGTTCCAGACCCTCGTCATGCAGAGCTCGCAGAACATCGAGTTTTGCGCTTAACCCACCGTGAACAAATATCTGCTGGCTATGTCCGCTTAGATTATCAATCTCTCGCTTGAGACTGAGCGCCAAGGCGACGTTACCAGTCGCCAGAGCTCTGCTTGCGTTCTCAAAGAGGAACCGCATAAGCAGTCACCAATTCGGGTTGACTGATACTTCTTTTGCCCAACTCGATACTGTGACATCCTAGTTGAATGGCTTCCTCGTACCTACCCAGGGTCGTGGATACAAGAGTCAAATTTGAGAGGATACGAGAGGCCATTGAATCGTCACCAATTCGTTCGGCAATCGCCAAACCTTTTCGTAGATATGCTAATGCTTCGGAAAAGCTGCAGAGATTGAAGTAGCAGGTTCCGATTCCTGTGTTGACATATACTAGCTGCGCAAGATCTCGACTGCTTAACTGCGCAGCTCTTTGGAGCGATGTCAACGCAGAATGAATCTCGTACGTGTAGAAGTCACAGTAGGCGATCGTGAGGTAGGCAGATGGCGTTTGAGAGCCGGCATCGATGATTCTTGCCGTTTCACAACGCGTTTGACGGATCCCCTCATGGTTCCCGAGGCTCTTGCAAGCCCTCGCGTATTCCAACAGCGCTTTAAGTAGCAGTTCAGCGTCACCAGTCTGCTGCGCCGCCTCTAGGGATGTCTTGGCTGCCGCGATTCTCAGGCTTCCCGGTGATTTCGCTAAGAGGAATTGCGCATTGCTGACGAGTCTGGTGACTTCAGCTCTGTCACGGAGAGCCAAGGAGTGTGATTGCAATAGTACCTCGAGAAGCGGCATAGCTCTGGACGCGTTGGATCGGTCAAGTAGCGCCTTCGCCAAAAGGAATTCCAGCCGCTGACGGAGCGCCTCTTCGATTTGGTACGACAACAGCGCCTCAAGTATCTGCTGGGCCTCAGCAGGGGCTCCAGCTGCGAGAGCCTCTTCGGCCCCCGAAACGGCAAAAGGGGATGCCATTCTTGGCAATGCACCTCGCAAGTATTGCCAACCAATCTCCAAACTGCTCACATCCCCACTCAATTGCCGTTGACACAAGAAATCAGCGACCCTTGCATGAAGGTTCTGTCGAATTGGAGCCGCGACCGCGTAATACGCTTGGGCGCGGATCAACTCATTCCGAAATTCCAGATCCCCACGAACTTCGCGAAGAAAACCATCGTCCCTCAAGCGCGAAAGGGCTTCGGCTGCTTGGCCCGGAGTGACATCACTAGCACGATATAGCTCCGTTGCGCTTAGGCGCCTCCCGAGCACGGCCGCCGTGTCGAGTACAGCTCGGGCGATCGCATCTAGACGACGAGACTGACGCTCGAAAACAGTCGCAATCGCTCTCGGAATGCCGAGTCGAGCGGCGGGCTGGGTATCCAATGCCTCCAAGTCAATCAAGAGCGATGTGGATCCGTGAGCCATCCATTCACGCGTGAGCAGCTCTATCGCGAGAGGATTGCCGCGTGCTGCCTTCAGGATTCGCTCAATCGGAGCGGCCCCTTGTTTTGATGCCACAACCAGTTTCCGGACAAGCTTCTCTCCCGATTCGTTGGACAGTACGTCAAGTTGGCAAGTAATCAGCCCGGCCAGCGTTTCATCCGATGTCAGAGCCTCGGCGGCGCTTGAGAGGCGTAACTCACTTATTCGACCTGCGAAAACCAGTAGAAACCGTCCCTCGGTCAGTTTGCGGGCAACCGTATGGAGTATTGCGATACTTGCATAGTCGGCCGCATGTATGTCGTCCACTACCAACAAAACGGGACTGTCGACAGCCGCTGCAGCCATGGTTTTTAGAAATGCATCCGCCAGGCGCAACGGCATAAGCTCCGGGGACCATTCCATAGGCTTCGGAACTCCTGGGAATGCCCTTAAAATCTCCGGAGTAATCCTGGTCAACTCACTCAATGCCTCCGGATCCGCGCTCCCAATCGCCCGCTGCTGAGCCAACTGCTTCACCAACTCTCCCAACACCGCAAACGGTAGCTCTCTCTCCGCATCGTACGCCTGCGCTCTGGCTACTACCGCGCCATCCATCTGACACGTCGACGCAAATGCATTCACCAGCG
>QHUJ01000148.1 GCA_003221895.1 Gemmatimonadota bacterium
TAGAGGAATGCCACGCCGGGCCCATAGGCTTCGCGCAGATAGACGTATCCGCCGCCGGCCTCCGGGAAACGGGCGGCGAGGGCCCCGTAGCAGAGTGCCCCACTCAAGGCCATCGCCCCCATCAACAGCCAGACGACGAGCAGCCACAGGGGCGAGCCGACGGAGCGCGCCATGGTCGCGGGGGTCAGGAAGATCCCGATGGCGATGACTTCGCCGACCACAAGCGCGGCCATCGCCCGCACGCCGAGGTGGCGCTGGAGTCCATTCATGGGCTGCCTAAGTTCGCCGTCGTGAAGGCATTCTCAAGCCCCCCTCAGACTGTCTTTACCAATTTCGTGGCACCTTGTCGCCAAGACACACATCCTGATCGTCTACGCCACAACCGAGGGCACACGCGGAGAATCGCGCTGAAGGAGGAGAGCAAGCGATCTAGCGAGGAGCGCTGATCGGGGTATTGTTGACCCCATGGCGTTCCGTCGCGGCATCTACATGGTCCCGACGCACCGCTGGTACATCGGGCGGACGGTATGGCTGATCGCGGGTGTCGTCCTGCTCACGAGCACCGCACTCGAGGCGCTCGTTGATCCCCGATACATTCTGTGCCGCGGCCTCGCCCCAGTCGCTCAACTGCAGTAAGAGATCCTCGAACAGCGCCTTGACCGTGAACCCCTTTTGAATACGGAGACTCTATGAAAGTGCTGGGATTCATCACATTCAGCTTGTGCTGTATTGCCGCGCCGCTCGCGGCGCAGGACACGACACACGCGCGACATCCAGGAATGGGCCCCGGCATGGGACGCGGGGGCATGGACGAGATGATGGGGATGATGCGTGAGATGATGGCTCCGATGATGGGTGTCATCGCATACACACCAGGGCATTTGCTGGCGCAGAAAGACTCCCTCAAGCTGACCCCCGACCAAGTCAGCAAACTCACCAACATTGAGAACTCAGCAAAAGTGGCGCACGAGGCCGGCGCGGCCGATTTCAAGACGCACATGGGTGCTGTCTCGCAAGCATTCCAGACCGCCGCACCCGACACCACGGCGCTGCGGCCGCACTTCGAAGCCGCCCACTCGGCGATGGGGAAGGCGCATTGGGCCATGGTGGCGGCCGCAGCACAGTCGCGCGCCGTACTCACGGATGCGCAGCGTCAGAAGGTCGATGCCTGGGTGACCACGATGCAGCAGCGCATGCAGCAAGAGCACACGATGTAACGTCGTCGCGCGATTGATTCACAGTCGCTTCACCACGCGACTGCGAACGACGCGCCACGCGGGGAAGTAAGCAAAGCGCCCCCGCCCCCGATCGACGGTGATCGGGGGCGTCTTTGCGGCCCCGAACGTTGGTCGTTTACCTTACTTCATGGTTGAGATGCGCCAGGCGACGGTGGCGTGCCCTTTCTGCAGCACGCTCAATCGAGTGGACCTGACCAAGGTCGATAAAGGCCCCAAGTGCGGGAGCTGCGGCCGGCCGATTCTGCTCGATCGGCCGATCGCCGTGTCGGATGCGAACTTCGACCAGGTGACGACCGATACAACTGTCCCGGTAGTGGTCGATTTCTACGCGGATTGGTGCGGGCCCTGCAAGATCATGGCCCCGTTGCTCGACGATGTGGCGCGGCGCCGTCAGGGTGAGCTCTTGGTCCTGAAACTCGATACCGACCGCAATCCGCAAACCGGACCGCGGTTTGGCATTCGGGGGATTCCAACGTTGATCGTCTTTCGGAACGGCAAGGAAGTGGCGCGGAAGGTCGGCGCCGTTCCGCAGGCGGACCTGGAGGGCTTCCTGAACGGGATCTAGGGCCCGGCTTTCCCCGCCAGCTGGCGCAGCACGTACTCCAAAATCCCGCCGTGCTTGTAGTAGAGCAGCTCCTGTGGCGTATCGATGCGCACGAGGACCTTGAATCCGCTTACTTTCCCGTCGTCGGCCGTGGCCGTGACCGTCAACTCCTTCGGCATGTCGCTGAGTCCGAGGATGTCGTAACGCTCCTTGCCCGTCAGGCCGAGCGACGCCGCGCTCTGTCCCGGCGCGAACTGCAGCGGCAGAATCCCCATCCCCACCAGATTCGAGCGGTGAATCCGCTCGAAGCTCTCAGCGATCACCGCGCGAACGCCGAGGAGCCGCGGACCCTTGGCGGCCCAGTCGCGCGATGAGCCCGAGCCGTACTCCTTGCCAGCGAGCACGACCAGTGGGGTCCCCTCGGCGGCGTACTTGAGCGACGCATCGTAGATCGTCATCGCTTCGCCGTCGGGCAGATGAACCGTGAAGGGTCCCTCGGTGCCCGGCGCGAGGAGATTCTTGAGCCGTACGTTCGCGAACGTGCCGCGCACCATAACCTCGTGATTGCCGCGGCGCGCGCCGTACGAGTTGAAGTCGAGCGGCGTCACGCCGAGGCTCACGAGATATTGGCCCGCCGGGCTGGTCTTGCGGATCGATCCGGCAGGCGAGATGTGGTCCGTGGTGATGCTGTCGCCGAGCAGGCAAAGCACGCGGGCGCCGCGGATGTCGCGCACGGGTCCGGGCTCCGCGGGCATGCCGTCGAAATACGGCGCGCGCCGGATGTACGTCGACGTCGACTCCCAGGCGAACCGGTCGCCCTCCGGCACGGGCAGCCCCCGCCAGCGTTCGTCGCCGTCGAAGACCTGCGCGTAACTCTTGCGGAACATCGAGGATTGAATGGACTTGCTGATCACCTCGGCGACTTCCTTGGTGGACGGCCAGATGTCGCGTAAAAACACCGGGCCGTTCAGCCCGATGCCGAGCGGTTCTTTATGGAAATCGATATCGATCCGCCCTGCGAGCGCATAAGCGACGACGAGCGGAGGGGAGGCGAGATAGTTGGCGCGAACTTCCTGCTGAATCCGACCCTCGAAGTTGCGGTTGCCCGAAAGCACCGAGCAGACGACGAGATCGCACTCGGCGATCGCGTTCGAGACGACGTCGGGAAGGGGGCCGGAATTGCCGATGCAGGTCGTGCAGCCGTACCCGACCAGATGAAAGCGCAGGGTTTCGAGCGGCTTCATGAGGCCAGCTTGCTCGAGGTAGTCGGTGACCACCTTGGATCCCGGAGCGAGACTCGTCTTCACCCACGGTTTGCTGCGCAGTCCCGAGTCGACTGCCTTCTTGGCCATGAGGCCGGCAGCGACCATCACCGATGGATTCGACGTGTTGGTGCAGCTCGTGATGGCAGCGATGACGACGGAACCGTGTCCCAGCACGTGCTCGATGTCGTCGATCTTGATGTTTGCCTGCGAGGGCCGCGGCGGCGTGAGGCCGGCTTGACCGCCTTCACCTTCCCACCGTCCGACCGTCGTGGAATTCGCAGATGAGGCAGCCCCGACGGGCGCCGCGACCGGTTTGATCAGGCCGGGCAGCGCTTCCGCGAATTTTCGTGGCACCTCGCGGAGGCCCACGCGATCCTGCGGCCGCCGGGGCCCCGCCATACTCGGCTCCACGGTCGCGAGGTTCAGCTCGAGCGTGTCGGTATAAACCGGCTCCGGCGCGTCGGGCGTGTGGAAGAGCCCCTGTTCCTTCATATAGGCTTCGACCAGCTGGACTTGCTCGCGCGGCCGTCCCGTGAACTCGAGATAGCGCAGCGTCTCCTGGTCGACCGGGAAGATCCCGATCGTCGCGCCGTACTCGGGGGCCATGTTGCCGATCGTGGCGCGGTCGGCGAGCGGCAAGGTGGAGACGCCCGGGCCGAAGAACTCGACGAATTTCCCGACGACTCCCTTGGCGCGCAGCATCTGCGTGATCGTCAGCACCAGGTCCGTGGCAGTGGAGCCTTCGGTGAGCCGGCCGTTGAGCCGAAAGCCGATGACCTGCGGGATGAGCATCGACACCGGCTGGCCCAGCATCGCGGCTTCGGCCTCAATGCCTCCGACACCCCACCCGACGACGCCCAGCCCGTTGATCATGGTCGTGTGGGAGTCGGTGCCGACCAGAGTATCCGGGTACGCCTGGCCGCCGTTGGTGAACACCACGCGGGCGAGATACTCGAGATTGACCTGATGCACGATCCCCGTGTCTGGCGGTACGACCTTGAAGCCCGAGAACGCTTTCTGCGCCCACCGCAGCAACGCGTAGCGTTCGCGGTTGCGTTGGAACTCGAGATCGGCATTGACCTGAAACGCCCGCGGCGTCCCGAACTCATCCACGATCACAGAGTGGTCGATGACGAGCTCGGCGGGCAGGAGCGGGTTCACCCGCTTGGGATCGCCGCCCATCTGCACGATGGCGTCCCGCATCGCGGCGAGATCCACCACCGCCGGCACGCCCGTGAAGTCCTGCAGCAGCACGCGCGCTGGCATGAAGGCGATTTCCTCATCCGGCAGTTTGAGTGGCTCCCAGCGCGCGAGCTTCTCGACGTCTTCAGGCGGGACCACTCGGCCGTCTTCGCGGCGCAGCAGGTTCTCGAGCAGGATCTTCAGAGAGTAGGGGAGGCGGGCGACCGGGAGACCTCGCCGTTCGAGGGCGTCGAGGCGGAAGATCTCGTAACTGGAGCCTGCAGCCTTGAGTGTCGCCCGGCTGCCGAAGCTGTTCATTGCCCCACGACCTTCACAGCGACCACGAAATACTCCGTCTCACCGAAGCAGCTCGTGGGAACTCCTTTGTGCTGCTGGTAGGTAAGCGCGACCCGCTTGCCGAGAGACGCGTTGATGTGCTGGGCGACGTCATCATCTCTCACAGTAAAGTAGAATTTCTCCGGATTTGTGCCCGGCATCGACACCATTGCCAGCTCGCCCTCCCAGGTCTTACACAGCCATCCCTTCTTCGAGAATTTCTGCACGAATCCGGCGCGTTCGCCTTCCGAGTAGCTCCACTGGAGCGCGGACCACGTGTAGAGCCCGAAGATCAGGATCGGAGTGAGCACGATTCCTGCGATGATGAACTTGCGCTTGCGCGTGAGCTGGAAGTTGAAATTCACGAGGCGGAATCTACCTCGTACTTTTCGGTGCGATAAGGCGTAAACCCGCGCTTCAGGTAATTGGGTAGCGCGTTGGGGTGGTCCAGCGTACAGGTGTGCAACCAGACGCGTTTGGGGCCGAGCGCCCAGGCGTCCTGGACGGCGCTCGACAGCAGGTGCTTGCCGAATCCACGCCCGAACTCCGCCGCGACGATTCCGAAGTACGCGATTTCCACCGAATCATCGTCAACGACGCGCCGCAATTCGTACCAGCCGGCGAGATCGGCGTGTTTGTTGCCGGTCGTCCGCGTCGCGACGAACAGCTGAATGGCCGGATCGCCGAGATGCCGGTTGATCTCGTCGTCGGTCCAGTCCCAGCGGTCGCGCCAGTAAAACGCCTCCCCTACGGCGCGGTAGCACTGCCGGTACAGTTCCGGCAGGGGGCGCTTGGCGTGTGCAATGGCGACGTCGGGAAAATCGGCGAACGCCGACTTGAATTGCCCACGATCTTTCAGTTCCAGGTAGGTTCGAGTCACCTGCATGCGTGAAATCTACGTGTTATGTTTGCGCATGACCTTCAACAGAATGGGCACGCTACCCCTCCCGCTGGCCCTGCACCTCGCAACGCATACGGTGATCGGCCTGTTCTGTGCTTTCGCCGGCGGTCTCAACCTCATCGATCCCACCAAGATCATCCCAAACGCGGTCATTTTCCTCGGTCTGGCGGCGTTCAGCTGGGGCTACGTATTCGGGATTCTCATGGCGCGCAAGGAAGTGGTGGGGCTCGGCGTGGTCGCCAGTGTCGGCTACATCGTGGCCGGCATCTGGCAGCTCGGGCCGCACTGGGCACTCGGCGCGCTGCTGCTGGCGATCGGCGCGTACGGCCTGGCGACACTCGCACTATACCGTCGCAGAATCCTGGAAGCGTAAGCCCTCGGGTCCTGGGGAACCGCGGGTTGTTCCTGTGACATGAGCACTAATTTCACGCTAGCGGACAGGGCATTGCCCGGCGATCCGCCGGCCTCGCCGGCGCAGGTTCCTTCCGATACTGACTTGCTGGACGCCTATTCTCGCACCGTCAGCGGTGTGGTGGATCGCGTCGCACCCGCCGTCGTCAGTGTCGAGGTCCATCACCGTCGCCGCGGCGGGTCACCGCGCGAGCAGCAGGGCCATGGATCGGGATTCGTCTTCACACCCGACGGTTTCATACTCACGAATAGTCACGTTGCGCACGGCGCTACCAAGACCGACGTCGCGTTTCCCGACGGCCGCCGGCTGCATGCCACTCTCGTCGGCGACGATCCGGACACCGATCTGGCGGTGCTGCGGGTCGACGCCCCCGCACAGGTCACGGCTCCGCTGGGTGATTCCGCGGCGCTGCGCGTCGGCCAGGTGGTCATCGCCATCGGCAATCCGTTGGGATTCCAGAGCACGGTGACCGCCGGCGTCGTCTCCGCGCTCGGCCGTTCCTTCCGGTCCGTATCGGGACGATTGATCGACAACGTCATCCAAACAGATGCGGCGCTCAATCCCGGGAATTCCGGCGGACCGCTGCTCGATTCGCGCGGCACCGTCGTCGGTGTGAACACCGCCGTCATTCTTCCGGCTCAGGGGATCTGCTTCGCGGTCGCCGTGAGTACGGTAAAGCTCGTCGTGGGGCAGCTGATCGCGTACGGACATGTGCGCCGGGCGCGCATCGGCGTCGGCGGACAGAATGTTTCGTTGCCGCGTCTCGCCGTTCGCGCGCATCGGCTGATTCAGCCGAGCGGTGTGTTGATCACGACGGTCGAAGCGGGCAGTCCGGCGGCGCGCGCGGGGCTGCAGCCGGGGGACATCATCGTCGCGTTCGATCGACAGCCAGTGCACGGGATCGACGATCTCCACCGTCTGCTTACCAGCGATCGCATTGGCGCGGCAACAACGGTGGCCGCGGTGCGCAAAGCGGAACGTTTGGAGCTGTCGATTACCGCAACCGAGACGTTGCAACCGCAGCCGTGACAAGGCCGTGACGCGATGGTGTTGACCGCTCGGGGCCCTCGTTTGTACCTTGGTGCCATGATGATCACGGCCTGCCACAAGAATATGCACCACACCGGGAACCTTCTCGGGGGGGCGGCCGCTAGCTGAAGCGATACACGATGTCGCAAACGCACAGAGCGGCCCGCCCCACACTGGAGCGGGCCTTTTTAGTGCGCAGCCGTCAACGAAGGGAGATGGGATGAAGAGGCATTACCTGCTGGCAAGCGATTTCGATCAGACACTGAGCTTCAACGACTCGGGCCACATCCTGAGCGAGATGCTGGGGATCCCGAGTTTCCGGGAGCGCGTCGCCTCGTTGTCGCAGCTCAATCTCGTTCAACAAGGTGCCGAGCTGGCCTATCTACTCGCGCACGATCCCGATTTTCGCCGCGTTACCCGCAACGATCTGCTGGAAGTCGGCCGCCGCGTCCGCCTCAAGCGGAATGTCGAGCTGCTCAGCCGCATGCTCGCGCAGGGGATCGACGGGCATCGCTTCGATTTCTACGTGATTTCGGCAGCCCCGGAGGAGGTCGTACTCTCCGCGCTCGACGGCATCGTGCCGCCGGACCATGTCGTTGGCACGCGATTTCAGTTCCAGGAGAATGGCGGGCAAATCGGGTCGCTGGTGCGTGTGGCCGCGGGCTACGGCAAGGTCGCAGCGGTCGAAGAGATTCGCGCCCGGCACATCGTGCCGCGCGACCAGGTCATCTACGTCGGTGACGGGCAGTCCGACATTCCGGTCATGCTCCACGTCAACCGCGGAGAAGGGTTCACGATCGCCGCTTCCGAAGCGCGTGAAGTCGCGCATATCGCGAAGCGGACCGTGATCAGCGATGACGCCCTCTCGGTGCTGGTACCTATCCTCGAAGAGATCGCGGGGTTCGGGCCGGCGCAGATTCGCGCGCTGTTCGAGGATCAGGGTCTCGTGATTCAGGAATGGGACCGCGTGCGTACCGACTGGCTGACGATCCGCGACGGCGCGAGCGACGGCGCGGTGCGGCTCGACCTCGCATCGGGGACCTAGGGGAGAGGGGAGGGGGGGACGGTCTACCGGGCGCTGGGGCGGCCGCACTATTTTGGAACAGAGTCATGACTCCGCCCTGGCTGGCGTCGCTTACCGCGTTGACAGTTGCAGCGACCGCGTTACCGGCTCAAAAACCGGATAGCGCGCCCGCCGCCCCCCCCGCTCCCCCCGCTCCCCCCGCTGCCGCTGCCCCTAAGGCTGCGGCGCCGCGCCCTCCGAAAAGCAGCAGCAAACTCATCACCGTCGAGGACATCGAACGGGCGCGGCCAACGGCGGGAAGCGCGTATGACGTTGTGCAGCTGATTCGACCGCAGTGGCTGAGGACACCCAGAAACATGCTGAACCTTCCAGGTGCCACCGCCGGTGACACGGGGCCGGAGTTTTCGGTTTTCGTGAACGATCACGAGATGGGCGGCCTGAGCTATCTCAGGTCCGTCCCAGTCGACCAGATCGACTCGCTACGCTTTATGACTATGAGTGAAGTCGGCGCCCGTTATGGACCAACAAACGGTCCTGGCATCGTCGTGATGCTGAAGCAGCGTTAGACCCTGATCGCTCCGGGGAATCGACTGGCGACCGGGGCGTAGCCGGGGAAAACGGGGGTGAGGTCTGTCGCGCCGAGGTGGCGCGCCAGGATCTCGCCAAACAGGTCGCGGAAGTCGGTTGTGACCGCCACGTCGCGGGCTTCGAAGCGCTGGTCGATCTCGAGCCCCGGCCAGCGGCCGAGTACCTGGCCGCCGTTCACCGGTCCCCCCATCACGAGCATCGCCGTCGCGTGTCCGTGGTCGGTGCCGCTGTTGCCGTTCTCCCGAATCGTGCGGCCGAATTCGGACATGGTCAGCACGACGACGTTGTGCATGCCGTCGCCGAGGTCGCGCGTGAAGGCCGACAGCGCGAGCCCCAGCTCGCGCAGCCGCGCCGACAGCTGTCCCTCGCTCGAGCCCTGGTTCACGTGAGTATCCCAGCCGGTGCAATCGGCGAATGCGATTTCCAGTCCCACATTCGCTTTGATGAGCTGCGCGATTTGCAGCAGCGTCCGGCCGAGACGACCGGAGGGATACTCGACATCACCGGCGGGCCGGTACTGCGTGGGATCGGCGCGCTTCAGCATCTGGATCGCCTCGAATCCTTCGCGTGATGACGATGCCAGGAGACCGGTCCCGGCCCCATCGTACAGCTCTTCGAAGGCCTTGGTGAGCCGATCGCGCGCGTCCTCCTGCGGCACGCGCAGTCCGAACGCTTGCAGATCGTCGATGGCCAGCGAGGGTGCGCTGCCGGCCAGAATGCGCGGCAGTTGCGGGCCGAATGCCACGGCGCGGAACGGCGTGTCGGCGTGCTCGCGATCGTGTTCGCAGTAGCGGTTCAGCCAGCCATCGCCCGTCGACTTCAGGCCGGGCGTGCCCGATTCCATGTAATCCTGTGCATCGAAATGGCTGCGAGTGGAATCGGGTGAGCCGATCCCGTGCAGCACCGCCAGGCTCTTGTTGTCCCAGAGCGATTTCAGGGGCGCGAGGCTCGGATGCAGGCCGAAATGGCCGTCCAGGTCCACGACGTCGCTGGCCGGGATCGCGATGCGGGGTCGTTCCTGGTAGTACAGGCGATCGCCATGTGGGACGATCATGTTCAGTCCATCGACGGCACCGCGCTGGAAGAGGCAGACCAGAATGGGGCGGTCGGAGGCCGAAAGAGGGGATAGAGGGGATAGCCGGCGGGTTTTTGCGAATGCGGCCCTCGCGAGAAAAAGCGGATCCAACCCGAGGCTCACGAGGGCGAGCCCGCCGGCCCGAACAAATACGCGACGAGAGATGGTCATTGCTTTTGGAAGTCCGGCCCACCGAGCGCCAGGCCAACGGCGAGCACGCGCGCCTGGGTGGGATCACTGATGTCGCCGAGCTGCGCGAGAATCACGCTCTTGGTGTGCGCAGACATGGTACTGCCGAGGATGCGCTCGTCCACCCGGTCGACGAGCTGTGCATGATCTGTGGTGGCGGGGATGACCGCATCGAGATTCGCATCGATGCCGGGTAGCCGTCCCCCCGCCAGGGCGACGGCGGCGTTCATTCGGGCCAGCAATGAGCCGCTGTTGACCCAGTGCGCTTCTGTTTCTGCGTAGCCCGTGGGCGCCGGCTGCTGATACAGCGGTTCGCCCAGCCGGGCGACCATCTGCGCGAGTCTCGGCGTCGAGTCGGGGTCAGCCGAGATCGCGCGGGCTGCGCTTATGACGAATTCGAATGGCGTTTTGACTTTCGACCGTACGACGCGCGCATCCCAGAAGTCGGGCGATGTGAAGATCGCGCGCAGGACTGCGCGCATGTCGCCGCGGGTGTGTTGCCACGCGGCGACGGCCGCGTCGATGCATCCGTCCGGCGGGTCGTCGGCGACGAAACGCATACACAGTTTCGCGCTGACGTGATGCATGGTGGCCGGCTGGTTGGCGAGGAACTTGAGAAGGCGAATGCCCTCGTCCTTGCCGTCGTTGTGGAACGTGAGTCCAAAGACGTGCTTGGTGCCGCGGTCGTGGGCCCAGTCGCGGAACACGAATCCCGCGCCGCGGTCCGGCGGCTCGATGCTCCAGCCGGTGAAAATCCGCGCCACTTCGATAATGTCCTGCTGCGTATAACCACCATCGATTCCGAGCGTGTGGAGCTCGAGGAGCTCACGGGCGTAGTTCTCGTTTATTCCCGTCGGACGGGACCTCACCCCCTGACCCCCTCTCCGCCGTGCGAAAAGGGGGAACGGGGGTGAGGAACCCGGTGCCACACTCTGCGCATTGTCGAGATAGAACAGCATGGCGGGACTCTCGGCTGTCGCGATCAGCAGGTCTTCAAACCGGGCCAGAGCCCGAGGCCGGATCGTTTCCTCGATGTATGAAGGCAGCAGGAAGCGGTCGGCGCCTTTCCCGACGAAGACGTTGAAATGATTGGTCCAGAAATCGACCATGACCTCACGGAGCTGGCGCTCGGAGAGCGTCGCACGGACGATGGCGAGCTGCTGGAGCTCGCCGCCGAGCTCGCGGAATTCCCGCATCGGTCTCATGTCCGTTCCCCCTCTCGGCGAGGCGGAGAGGGGGTCAGGGGGTGAGGATTCCCGCTGCAGGCGCTGCCGTTCCCGCTGCACATCACGAAAGCGTTGCGCGAGGTCTTCGCGGTCGTAACTGAGGATCTTGAACTCGCGTTCGCGCTGCTGCAGGGCCGCGTCGTCGATGCGATCGGGATCGAGTTGCTGGTCGATCCAGCGCATGACCCCGATTCTGACCACGCTATCGACTTCACCGGGGCGGGGACCGTACGCCAGCCGGTTCAGGGCGTGCAATGCCGAGTCGCGCGTGCTGAGCTGTGGAGCCTGCGCGGCCAGCGGGCGTGGCGACACCACGGCGAGTGTCGCGGCTACAATAAGGAAATGGCGCATGGGTCTATATGCTGACGCTACTGTTCATGCGAAGTTAACGAATATGGCCTCCAACTCGCCTCGCTCCCCCCACTCCCTCGGCTCCCCCCGCTCCGCCCGCACAAGACGCGGCCACGATGACGGGCCGCCACCCTCCTGGGGTGAGCGGCTCGCGGCGGTCAGGCATGTGCCGCCCCTGGTGCGGCTCGTGTTTCAAACGCACCGAGGCTACACACTCGCGATCCTGCTGCTACGGGTGGTCCGGTCGTTCATTCCGGTGGCGGTCCTGTGGATCGGGAAGCTCATCATCGATGCGGTCATCGCGGGCGTGGCGGCTGTACATGCCGGCCGCCCGGCAGCCTGGCCGCATCTCGCGGCTCTCGTGGGCATCGAATTGGGGATTGCCGTCGTGGGCGAGGGGTTGGCGCGATTGTCCTCGCTGCTCGAGAGCCTGCTCGGCGACCTCTTCGGCAACCGCCTCAGCGTGCGGCTGATGGAGCATGCCGCGACGCTCGACTTGGCGCAGTTCGAAGACCCCGAGATCTACGATCACCTGGAGCGGGCGCGGCGACAGACGATCGGCCGCATCGGGCTCTTCACGTTACTGCTTGGGACGGCACAGGACCTCATCACGCTCGTCTCGCTCGGGACCGTGCTGCTCGTTCAGTTGCCATGGCTGCTGTTGCTGCTCACCATCGCGGTAGTCCCCGCGTTCCTCGGCGAGGCGCATTTCGCTTCGTTGGGCTATTCGCTGCTGTTCCAGTGGACGCCCGAACGGCGTTTGCTCGATTATCTGCGCTACATGGGCGCGTCCGACGAGTCGGCGAAGGAAGTAAAGCTGTTTGGACTCTCGAGTTTCCTGGTGGGTCGCTACGCGGAGTTGTCGGACAAGTTCTACGAGGAGAACAAGAAGCTGGCGGTGCGGCGCAATGTCGTCTCCACGTTGCTGGTGACCGTCGGAACGCTCGGGTACTACGGAGCCTATGCCGTGATCATCTATCGCACCGTGCTGGGCGCGTTCACCATCGGCACGCTCACGTTCCTGGCCGGCTCGTTCCGCCAAAGCCGCGATTCGATCCAGCGCGTGCTGCTCGCGCTGTCGCAGATCTACGAGCAGAGTCTCTATCTCAGCGATCTGTTCACGTTCTTCGACGTCCGGCCGACGGTGGTGTCCAAACCGGGCGCCCAGCCCGTGCCCCGGCCGATCACCACCGGGTTTCGCTTCGAGGACGTGGGGTTCCGCTACCCCGGTTCGCAGCGCTGGGCCGTGCGCCATCTGACATTCAGCTTCGAGCCGCACGAGCGCATCGCTCTCGTGGGCGAGAACGGCGCCGGCAAGACGACGCTCGTGAAGCTGCTCGCGCGCCTGTACGATCCCGACGAAGGCCGCATCCTGCTCGATGGCGTTGACTTGCGCGAGTACGATCTCGAGAGTCTCCGCAAGAACACCGGCATCATCTTCCAGGATTTCGTGCGCTACGATTTCATCCTGCGCGAGAATATCGGTGTGAGTCAAGTCGAGGCACTCGACGACGACGCCCGCATTCGCGAGGCGGCGCGGCGCAGCCTGGCCGATTCGGTGGCGCAGCGTGTCCCGCAGGGATTCGATCAGATGCTCGGCAGGCGCTTCGACAATGGCGTCGACTTGTCGGGCGGAGAGTGGCAGAAGGTGGCACTGGCGCGCGCGTACATGCGGGAGGCGCAGGTGTTGATTCTCGATGAGCCGACCGCCGCACTCGATGCGCGCGCCGAGTACGAGGTGTTCTTGAGGTTTGCCGAGCTGACGAAGGGGCGGATGGCCGTGCTGATTTCGCACCGCTTCTCGACAGTGCGAATGGCCGATCGGATTCTCGTGTTGAAGGGCGGCGAGCTGGTGGACGACGGCACGCACGAAGAGCTCGTCGCCCGTGGCGGGTTGTACGCGGAGCTGTTCAGCCTGCAAGCTGCCGGTTACCGCTGACCAGCTGCGCGACCGTGCGCTTCTAGTGAATCAACGCCGGGGCGGGCCGCAGGTTGCCGCCATCCGCGACGAACTTCCACGTCTTGTCCCTCTGTCGTTTCCAGATCGTCAGGTACTTGCTGTAGTGATGTAGCGAGCTGATCGTCGCCTCGCCCACGGTACAGCCCAGATCGCCGGACTTCGCGATCTCGACGGCCACGGGCCGCCACTTGAGGACCGCGCCGGCGGGGAAGTTGTCAAACGCCGCGCCGATCGCCTCACGGCCTTCATTCATCTTCACCCCAGGTCCAAACGACACCGCCTGCTCTGCAGCGTAGGCGAGGAACGCCTGCTTGGCTCCGCGCGCGGCTGACATTGCGGCGAATGCGGAATCGGCCTTCAGCAGGTCGCGCGGATTCGCGTGGCCGCGCACGGGAGGAGTCGAGTCACGCTTGCCGACGAGATGTGCGGGCGCGGAATCGGGTACCGGCACCGTGCCGGCGAACGCGGCCAGTCGCCAGCCGGTCGCGGCCTTGCGCCAACAGGCCAGGTATTTGCCGCGCGTCGCTTCGAAGTGCGTCCACCCCCACGTGTAGCCCAGCGAGCCGTCGGCGGACACATCAGCGAAGACGGGCTCGCGCTGGAGACCGCGTGCGATTTTGGCGTTCGTAAGAAATGTGCCGATGTAGCTTGCGCCGCGAACCAGTGGCGAACCGGGATGGAGATATGACGCGCTGTCGGTGAACGACGCGCCCTCGAGCGCGAGCGTGCTATCGGCAGCGAGCAATGCCTGTCGATCGGCAGCTCGATCGGATGCGGTCGTGACGAGCAGGGTGAGTCCGATGAGAAGGCTTCGCATAGAGACTCCTCGTGACTGTTACGGCTGAATGTGTGCCCTTACACGCCGCAGTGCTGCCGAGCCCGGGCTCTCAGCCCGGGAAATTCACATACTTCTGACCGCTCTCGCCAATGTGACCTTCGTAGCATGGTACAATGAGGCTCATGAAACGGGCTGTGCTGGTTTTCGGCGCGTGGACGGCGGTGGCGCTGCTGTTCGCGATTCAAATGCACTATCAGATCGTGCAGGGCAGCCCGCGGCCCTGGCGGTGGATCATCGCGTGGCAGCTCAGCGGATGGTGGAGCTGGGCGTTGTTTACCGCTCCAGTGTGGGCGTTCGCCGCCTGGGCCGTGCGAATCCGTCGCCCGCTCGCCATCATCGCGGCTCACCTCCCGGCGGCGCTGCTGATCGGCAGTGCCTGCGCGGCGTTCGAAGGCGCAGTGAAGGGAGCGCTCGGTCTCTATATCACGCCCCATACCGTGTGGACCGGCGCCACCGACGCGGTGCAGATGTACTGGACCTTCAATCTGCTGGTCTACGCGATGCTGGCCGGGTTCTATCACGCCTGGCGCGCATCCCGGCTCGAGACCCAGCTCGTGCAGGCGCGGCTCGACGCGCTGGTTGGCCAGCTCCAGCCGCATTTCCTCTTCAATACCCTCCACACGATCTCGGCCTTCGTGCTCGAGGATCCCAAGCAAGCCAATCGCATGATCACGCGGCTGTCGGAGCTCCTGCGCCAGTCGTTTAACCGTGAGCGCGGCCCCCTCGTCACACTGGAGGAGGAGCTCGAGCTGCTGGACCACTACGTCGCGATTCAAGAAGCGCGCTTTGGCGATCACCTGCGGGTCACGTTTCGCGTGGATCCGCGGGCCGCATCGGCAGTCGTGCCCACGCTGCTGTTGCAGCCCCTCGTCGAAAACGCGATCCGGCACGGTGCCGCCCCCAAGGGCGGCGTCGCGGAGGTAGAAATCGCCGCGACTCGCACCGGCGATCAGCTGCATCTCGAGGTGCGCGACAACGGCCCCGGTCTCGCCGCGGGAGCGGGTCTGACGAAGGGAGGGGAGGAGCGTGGCGCCGGCCTCGGCCTCACAAACACCCGGGCGCGGCTGTCGGAGCTATACGGGCCGAGCCACCGCTTCGATCTGGTCAACGCCCCCGCTCCCAACACGGGTGCGGTGGCGACGATCGAGATTCCGTTCACCGATCATGCGCGCGATCATCGTTGACGACGAAGCCCCGGCTCGGCGGCGGCTGCGCGGCGTGCTCCAGCAGATCCCGGCCGTCACACGCATCGACGAGTGCGCTAGCGGGCGTGACGCCGTCGAGCTGCTGAAGCGCGGCGCGCCGGACCTCGTCTTTCTCGACATCCAGATGCCCGACCTCGACGGTTTTGCGGTCGCCGCGGCGGCTGCGGAGGAGCGGCCGCCCGCGATTGTGTTCGTGACCGCATATGACGAGCACGCCGTCCACGCCTTTGAGATTCAGGCGTTCGATTATCTGCTGAAGCCGTTCGACGACGATCGCGTGATCGGCACCGTCAAGCGCGCGGCGGAATTCCTCGAGTGGATCCGGCGGCCAGGAGCCGGCGACGCGGCGCTGCACGGCTTCGGCGACGTGACCGTGGATTTCGCCACGCATCAGGTGCGGCGGGCGGGCCGCATGGCGGAGCTCCGGCCCAAGGAATACGCGTTGCTGGTCGCCCTGCTCAAGCGCGGCGGGCGGGTCGCGAGCCGGCTCGAGCTGTTGCGGGAGGTGTGGGGCTACGCGGACGACGTGATGAGCCGGACGGTGGATACGCACGTTGCGATGCTGCGCCGCAAGCTGGAGCACGATCCCGCGCATCCGCGGCACATCGTCACCGTGCGGACGTTCGGCTACCGGATCGAGCGCTAGCGAAACAGGTAGGAGTCCGCAATCCGTTCGGCGATCGCGCCGGGCTCGCCACTCGAGCGGTTGGTCAGCACGATCACGGTAAAGCGGCGCGCGGGGAAGCGCTGAATCGCGTTGCGAAAGCCGCTCGTCTCTCCCGTGTGACGCCAGCGTTTTTCGCCGCGATAGCTGTCGATGAACCAGCCAAAGCCATACTCCGTCGCGGCGCCCTGCGGGAGCGCGGGCGGCGTCGTGGCGAGTGCCAGCAGCGCCGCGTCGGCGAGTGTGGTGTCCGACAGGGCGCGATCCCAGCGCGCCATGTCGTCGATGTTGGTGTAAATCCCGCCGTCGCCCAGCGTCGCGCTGGTCACACTTTGATCGGTCTGTTCGAAGCCGCCGCCGCGCGGAGAATAGCCGTACGCGCGATGCGGTATGGTGTCCCGTCCTTCGACATGCGCGACGCTGGCAGTCATGCCCAACGGTCCGAAGATCCTCGCTTGCACAAACTGGGGAAATGACATCCCCGAAACTCGCGCCACGATCATGCCCAGGAGCACGTACCCCGAGTTGCTGTAGCGGTAGGCCGTGCCAGCAGGGAAGTACACCGAGTCTTTGGACGCGAGCAGCGTGAGCACGTCGTTGTCGTCGAGCTGCGCCGTGCGCGTCTCGGGAATCAGGTCCTCGTAGTCCACCAGGCCCGAGGTGTGATTCAGCAGATGGCGGATGGTGACCGGCGCGGCGGCCGGGGGCAGCTCGGGGAGAATGCTGCGGGCCGGCTTATCGAATTGCAGCTTGCCGTCTTTCGCGAGCAGCATGATGCACATCGCGGTGAACTGCTTGGATACCGAAGCCAACCGGTATTCGGTCTCGGGAGCCGCCGGGGTTCTGCGCTCGAGGTCGGCCATGCCGTAGGCGCGGCGCACGACGACGTTCCCGTCGCGGATGACGATGACGCTCGCGCCGGGACGCGACGTGCCGGAGTACGCCGCGAAGAGGGAATCGACGGCGCGCGGATCGTCAGCGGCCACGCGAGCACCTCCGGTCGCGCAGGCGGCCAGGAGTAGCGCGGCGGTCAGGACTTGGAGGCGGCGTACCAGGCGTTCCACGTCTCCTGAGCGGGTCCAGTGGTGAGTTGTTGTTGGTAGCGGACGAGCGGCATGCGCAGCAGCAGAGGCTCGAGGCTGAGCTTCTCAAGCCAGCGCTCGTCGCTGAGCCGCGCGGCGCCGAGGCCGAGGTCGCCGAAGCGGCGGGAATCGCGGTCGACGAGCGCGGCGACGCCGAATTTCTGGGCAAAGCGCCGCAGCTCACCCACCGACGCGGCGCGCTCGTTCAAATCGACGAAGTGGACTTTGATACGCCGCTCGGCAAAGAAGCGCAGCGCGGCACGCGTATCGGCGCTCTTTCTGACGCCGAAGACTTGCACTTCCACGTGAGCTAATGGGGCAGCGTCTTGACTTCGATCGCACCGAGGAGGTGTCCCGGACCGAACTGCGCTTCGGCGCTCCCGGGCGAGTAGTAGCGCACCGTCGAGACGCTCCTCCACTTGAGCAACCGGAGACTGTCGAATCCGCCATAGCGCGTGCCGTCCACATAGACGATCAGCTGGCCCTGGTTCTGCCGCATCATGGCGGTAGGCTGCGCGCGCATTTCCCAGTTGGGCCGCAGCTGGCGCACGGCGTCGAACACTGTGGACCCGGTCGTCCGGGCGAGCTCGTCCGCCACGATGAGATCGGGATCGTGGCTGGGTGTGGGCGACTCGCTGCGGGCCGCGTTGGGGCTCGAGCAGGCTGCCAGGAAGACTGCGGCGATCAGGAGCGGAGATCTCATCGTCACAGAAAGTACCACGTTTCCCGCTCGCGTCTATATTCTTCGCTCCCCGGCGAGGGTTCATGAGTCCCCGATCCAAAGTCCTCTGCGCGGCCGTATTGTTTTCGAGCGGCGGCGCGGCGATCAAGTTCTGCAGCTTCAGCGCGTGGCAGTTGGCCGCGTTTCGGGCCGCCCTGGCGCTGCTCACGATCTTCGTCCTGCTCCCCGAAGCGCGCCGCGGCTGGACCTGGCGCACCATCGTCGTCGGCTTTGCCTATGCCGCCACGACGCTGCTGTACGTGCAGGCCAACAAGCACACGACGGCGGCGAGCGCGATCTTCCTGCAGTCGACAAGTCCGCTGTTCATTCTCTTGCTCGCTCCCGTGCTGCTGGGCGAGCACGCGAACCGGCGCGACATCGCGCAGATGGCGGTGATGGCGGTGGGCCTGGGCCTGTTCTTCCTCGGCACCGACCGCCCCTCCACGACCGCGCCCGATCCTGCGCTGGGCAACGTCCTGGCGTCGGTCTGCGCGGTGACATGGGCGTTCACGGTGATCGGCTACCGCTGGCTGGCGTCGCGCGGCGCGTCGGTCGCGGCCGCCGCCGTAGCGGGCAACATGACGGCGAGCATCATTGCCGTGATCATGGCGGGACCGCTGATTGCCGGCCGGCCAGTCGATTGGGCGGTGGTCGCGTTCCTCGGCGTGTGCCAGCTGGGGATTCCGTATCTCTTTCTCGCGCGTGCCGTGCCGCAGCTGCGGGCGCTCGAGGTAGGGCTCTTCCTTCTTATCGAGCCGGTGTTGAATCCGATCTGGGCGTGGATCGTGCACGGGGACCGCTCGCACGAGCGGGGGGTTGTAGCCAGTAGGGCGGGTCGCCTCAGGGAATCGCACCCACGGCACGCGCGGCGTTGACTCGGCCGCTCCCGAAGAATGGATCCTTGCCCTTCGCGCCCAGATCGTCGCTCGTTCGCTCCACGATCCTGCGGATTTGCGAAGGTTGCGTTTGGCCATTCGCAATCACCAACGCAACGACGCCGGCGACATGTGGGGATGAGAAGCTTGTGCCCACCGCTGCCACAATCGAGATAAAGCCCGGAGGGGGCTGGCATGCAGGCCCGTCGATTACCGGTGGCGGCGGCGGAGCTCCAGGTGATGGCGGAGCGTCCTGGTGCCATGCCAATGCCGTCTGCGAGCATTGTCCGATGATAAACGAGAGCAGCGACGGGGTCAGGCCACCCCCCGGCGCCGCCACACTCACAGACCGACCGAAGTTGGAATAGGACGCGAACGTATCGGGGTTTCTGACTTGACCGCCCACGACGGCGTTCGGGCCGGTCGCCGAGACGCATAGGACGTGCGGAGCATCGCAGTAGGCGAAGTACGCGTTGGCGAATGCGTCCATCCGTGCAGCCTCATTGCCGGCCGCAACCACGATCACGGTGCCGTTCCGGTTTGCGTAATTGAAGACCCGGTTGATGACGGACACGAATCCTGGGTTGAGCTTCTTCAGGAACGCCCCACCGAGGCTCATGTTGATTACGTCGGCGCCCTGATCGACGGCGTACACGATTCCGTTCAATATTGCTGCCGTCGAACACGTGTTGAACACGATGCAGACCTTGACTCCAAAGAGCGTGGTCCTGCTCGTCACACCGGCGAAGAGACTTGCTTTACTTGCGACGAGCGACGCGACCAGGGTGCCGTGCGCGTTCAAGTCCGTAATGGGATGCAGCCCCGCCGGAAACCAGCCATTACTGACGGCGTCAGCCAGTCGCGCGTCCTCATCGGGTCGCAGCGAGATCGAGCGATTCAGATCCACCAGCCCCGCGAGGTCCGGTAGCCGATAATCGATGCCAGTATCAAGAATCGCTACGGAAACGTCTGGTGAACCGAGGGAACCACCCGCCCAGGCAGCGTCCGCCGCGATCGCACGCAGGCTCCACTGGAACCCGTAGAAGAACGCGCCCTGAGGTGCCGCTACACTCTGTATGTCGACGTCACCCGTCTCCAGTTGTTCCGCCGGACGCACCGGGTCGATCGCAAATTCCACATCGGGCTCGACGCTGCTCACGCCGCTCAACTGTCCAAGGCGGGCCGCTCTCTCGGGCGAGAGACCAGAGACGACCGCGAAGCCGAGCTTGTCATACGCGCCTTCGAGGGCCCCGCCGCTCGAGCGAAGCGCAGCGCTGACATCCGAACTTGCGGCGCCGCCTGGCCTGTAGACGACCAGGTATCGCCCTGCGATTCCGGACGTTGCTGTGGATGCGGTGACTTGGAGCGAGGGGCTGTTGGATGTCGTTGCTGCGGTAATCGAGTTGTCCTTCGGAGTGACTGGGGCGTCGTACACGCAGGCAGCTGCGACGATCGAGACCATCGCGAGAGTAAATCGCTGGACGTGTTTGAGCATCGTGAACCCCACTGTGTTGATGATCAGGACGGGCGCTTGCGATTTTGAAGGTGGCTGGGTTTTCACGAGCCCGCAAGCACGTCCTCGACCGCCTCCACCGGATTCGCCTGCCGTGCCAGTCGGCCATCCGATGCTCGAGGAGTGAGAGTCGCTCAATGCTATATTCCTGCGCGCATGCCCGCATCTCGTTCCCGCATCGGCGTCATCTTCTTCACCGTCCTGATCGATCTGATCGGCTTCGGGATCGTGCTGCCGATCCTGCCGTTTTATGCGCAGCGGTTCGGCGCGGCGGGACTGGGCTATGGCGCGGTCGTGGGCGTCTTCTCGCTCATGCAGTTTGTCGCGACGGCGCTCCTCGGCAAGCTGTCGGATCGTATCGGGCGCCGGCCGGTGCTGCTGACGACGATGGTGGTGAACGCCGTGGGCTACACGTTGTTCGCCTTCGCGGGGTCATATTGGGTGCTCTTCATCTCCCGCGTGGTCTCCGGGTTCGCGGGTGGCAACATTTCGGCGGCGCAAGCGTACGTCGCCGACATCACGACGCCAGCCGAGCGCTCGCGCGGGATGGGGATGATCGGCGCCGCGTTCGGGATCGGGTTCAGCCTGGGTCCGGCCATCGGTGGGTTTGCGGCGCATTGGGGCGGGCCCGCCGCTCCTGGCCTCGTCGCGGTAGGGTTGTCCGTCGCGAATTTTCTGTCTGCGTATTTCATCCTGCCGGAGTCATTGGGTCACGAGCTACGCGTACGCCGTCCAATGTTCGACCTGAGACACATCGGAGAGGCGATCGCGCGGCCACGGTTGCGCCCGTTGATGGCCGTCTGGGCGCTGGTCCCGCTCGGCTTTGCCGGGTACACCGTTGCGCTGCCGCTGCGCGCGGCAGCCGTGTTGGGCTGGCGAGAACGCGAGTTGGCGATCTTGTTCACGATCATCGGGGATCACGGCGGCGTCCGTGCAGGGATACTTCTTTGGGAAGATCGTCCGGCGCACTGGGGAGCGCGCCCTCGTCACCGCCGGGACGGTCGGTATGGCGATCTCAATCGCGGTCGTTCCGTTTCTCGCGACTTCGGCGCAGCTGTACGCCTGGACATTCGTGCTGGCGGTTTCCAACAGCGTCTTCGCACCGGCAGCAACCGGCCTGGTCTCCATCTATGCAGACCCCAACGAGCAGGGGACCGTGCTCGGCGCGGCGCAGGCGATCGGCGCGCTGGGTCGCACGGCAGGGCCACCGCTGATCGGGACCGTGTACGACGTGAGCCCGGTCACGTCCTTTCTGTTCGCGGGACTCTTCATGGCCATCGCCGCGCTCGCCGCGCTGCGCCTCGCACCGGTTGGACCTCAGGCGGCACTCAGTCCTGCGGCTCCCGTTCCTCCGATTCCCACGGCGCCGTTACCTGAGCCCCCTCCCTCCGAGTCTTAACGTCATCTAAGCTTCAGCGTCACAAGACCAGACTTCTTCCGGAGTATCGTGATGCACAGACGCATGACCGTCGCAGTAGCCGCGCTGGTGTTTGGCGCGGCCTGCAATCAGGATCCCACGAGCGCGAGCTCGACGACGAACGAGCTGGTGCTCGCGCAGAACGCGCAAGTGATTGCCGACAACGTCGCCGCTACTCGCGACGGCGGAACCACCTGTGAAGGCTGGTTCGGTCGAGTGATCGACACGCTCCGCACGACCGATAATCCCGTTGCCATTGCGTACCTCGACTCGGCTCGCGCCAACCGCGACTCGGCGTTCCACGCATGGATGGCCGGCGATACCGCCCAGGCTCGCGCGTACCGTCGGGCCGCGTTCCGCGACCTGTTGTCTGCGGTGATCGCGATCTTCCCGAACGCGCCCGAGCGCACCGGTGCGGCGGTCGATACGGCCGTCGCGCGCATCGAGAAGTTCCTGGGCGATCAGCCCGCGCCGCGAATTCGCGCGATCCTGGCGCACGTCGACACGCTGCGCGCCAGCGCCGATTCGGCATTGGCCGCCGGCGACAAGGTCACGGCGCTCGCGCTCAATCTGCGAAGTCTCCAAATCCTGCACAGGCTGCGCGAGCACGTCGAGTTTGCGCACCACGATCACGACGACGTGGCGGATGGGGAGATGGAAGAGGTAGGCAGCTAAAGACGCTGTGATGAACGCGAGAGGCCGAGGGCCCAGTCCCTCGGCCTCTTTTTTTATGATCTAGCCGTGTCCCCGCCTCGCCGGTCATATTTCTTTCCCCCCTTGCAGGAGAATTGCGCCGTATGCGCGTGTACAAGACGCCGGAGATCCGTAATGTGGCCGTCGTCGGCCACGGCGCGAGCGGCAAGACCTCCCTGGTCGATGCGCTGGCGTTCGTGGCCGGAACGAGTAAACGACATGGGTCTGTGAAGGACGGTACCGCCCTCACCGATTACACCGCAGACGAAATCGAACGCAAATACTCCATCAACCTCGCGCTGGCTGTCGCCGAGTGGATGGACACGAAACTCAACCTGATCGACACTCCCGGATACCTCGACTTCACCGGCGACGCGCTCGCCGGGGTGTACGCGGCCGACTCCGCTGTCGTCGTGTTGTCGGCGACCTCGGGCGTCGAGGTGGGGACGGAGAAAGTCTGGGACTACTGCGAGAGCCGCTCGCTGCCGCGGTTGTTCTTCGTGTCGTTGATGGACAAGGAGCACGCAAACTTCGAGCGCGTCTTCAATCAGATCAAGGATCGGCTGACGCCCAAGGTGATCCCGGTGGAGATTCCCGTCGGCGAAGGACCGGAATTCCACGGGATCATCAACCTCTTCTCGAAGAAGGCGCATCTCTACAAGAAGGGTACGAAGGCCGGCGAGTACGAAGAGGTCGATGTTCCCGACGAGTACAAGGATCGCTTCGAGAAGTACTCCCAGGAGCTGATCGAGAGCATCGCCGCCACCGACGACCAGCTGCTCGAGCGCTACCTCGGCGGCGAAGAGATCGGCCGCGACGAAGCGATCGCCGCGATGAAGGCCGGCATGGCGAAGGGTGAGCTGTTCCCGCTCTTCTGCGGGGCCGCCGAGCTGACGTATGGCACGCGCGCGCTTCTCAACAAGATCGTCGAGCTGTGTCCCGCG
This sequence comes from Gemmatimonadota bacterium, assembly GCA_003221895.1. Lineage (GTDB taxonomy): Bacteria > Gemmatimonadota > Gemmatimonadetes > Gemmatimonadales > GWC2-71-9 > 20CM-2-65-7. The sequence goes on from QHUJ01000148.1 coordinate 23,273, forward strand.
CCGCAGGAGCGGCCGCCGGTGGAAGCGCAGAAGTGGGGCAGCGCCGAGCGTCTCACGCTCAAGGCCGAGGACAACGGCCCGCTGGCGGCGCAGGTCTTCAAGACCGTGTCGGAGCCGCACGTCGGCGACGTCACGCTGTTCCGCATCTTCTCCGGTACGGTCAAGAACGGGCAAGACGTCTGGAATGCGCCGCGCGATCTATCCGAGAAGCTGAACCATCTGTGCGTCGCGGTCGGGAAGGAGCGCATTGAAGTTCCCGAGCTGCACGCGGGGGACATCGGCGTCGTCGCGAAGCTGCGGGATACGCATACGAACGACACGCTGTCCACCAAAGACAAAGGGCTCGTGCTTCCCAAGATTCCGTTCCCTGAGCCCGTGATCACTGTGGCGGTCGAGGTGAAGCAGCGGGGGGAGGAGGACAAGCTCTCGACCGGGCTACACAAGCTGCACGAGGAGGACCCCACGTTCCATCACGAGTACAATGCCGAGCTGGCGCAGACGCTCATTCGCGGCCTGGGCGAACGGCATCTCGAGATCGTCGTGGGCCGGCTGGCGCGGAAGTTTGGTGTCCACGCGCAGACCGCGAAGCCCAGAGTCGCCTATCGCGAGACCTTCCGTGGGAAGTCCGAGGGGCAGGGGAAGCACAAGAAGCAGACCGGCGGTCGCGGCCAGTATGGCGATTGCTGGATTCGGATCGCCCCGCTGCCCCGTGGCTCAGGAGTACAGTTCGTGGATGAGATCGTCGGCGGCGTGATCCCGCGCCAATACATCCCGGCCGTCGAGCGCGGCGTGCTCGAGGCGGCGCACAAGGGGCCGATCGCCGGCTATCCGGTCGTGGATTTCAAGTTCGAGCTCTACGACGGCTCCTACCACGACGTGGACTCGAACGAAATGTCGTTCAAGATGGCCGGCATCCTGGCGTTCCGGAACGTGAGCCCGGGCGCGCGGCCGGTGCTGCTCGAGCCGATCATGGATGTCGAGGTCTGGACGCCGGACGAGTATCAGGGCGCGGTGATGGGCGATCTCTCCTCGCGTCGCGGGCACATCGTCGGAACGGAGAAGGATGGACGACTCACGAAGGTCAAGGCGCTCGTCCCGGAGGCTGAGCTCGACCGGTACGCCACGACGCTACATTCGATCACGCACGGGCGCGGGACGTACAAGATGAAGTTCCACGTGTACCAGGACGCTCCGGCCGAGATTGCCGCCAAGGTCACTGAAGCCCGGAAGAAGGAGCTCGAGGAAGCGAAAGCGTAAGAGGTCTTGCTCGACACTACCGTACCGGAGGACGATCGCAATGGACCTGAAGGCGCTGTGCGGCGCTGTGAGCGCCCTGGCGTTGCTGTGCGCATGCAAGGGGAAAGAGAAAGTCGGCCAGAGCGGCGCAGAGCAAAGAGCGTCGGGAAGTCAGCCAGCCAGGACCGCGACGATCGAGGGATTCAAGACGCCCGAATCGGTCAAATGGGACTCGACGCAGGACGTTTACTTCGTGTCGAACATCAACGGCGCACCCAACGCGAAGGACGGGAACGGCTACATCAGCACGAATCTCATCAAGGGTGTGCCCAGTCCGGCGGACATTGGATACGACGCGAAGCGAAATCGCGTGCTGATACCGATTTTTACGGGAAATCGGGTAGAAATCTGGCAACTGCCGTAACCGCGACCGAGAGTCGTGTGCTGCGAATCACAGGGAACCCCCCTTTACGTCGACGGCAGTTTCGTGCGACCCTTGGGGGATGAGACCGACCGTACTCTGCGTTACCCTAGCAGCACTCGCGGCCTGCCAACCGGTGGACCGCCGCCGACCGCCGCCGCAAGCGTCGGACGCCGCGGACACGCTTGCCCCAGCGACCGCTCAACCCCAGCCCCCGCCCCCGACTCCCTCTCCAGGGGGGACCAAGGTCGCGACGATTGTCGGGTTTCTGTCGCCCGAGTCAGTGCTCCATGATTCGGCGCAGGACATCTACTTCGTCTCGAACATCAACGGCGGCCCGCTGGCCAAAGACAATAATGGCTTCATCAGCCGCCTGCGGCCGGAGGGCGCCCTCGAGGTCCTCAAATTCATCGAGGGTGGTCGAGCAGGCGTGACCCTCAACGCACCCAAAGGCCTCGCGGTATCGGGCGACACGCTCTGGGTGGCCGACATCGACGTCCTGCGTGCATTCAACGCGCATAGCGGTGCTCCGGTGGACAGCGTCAAACTCGACAGCCTCGGCGCGGTCTTCCTGAACGACATCGCGATCGCTCCGAATGGCGCGATCTACGTCACCGATACCGGCATCCGGTTCGATGACGTGGGCAACATCCTGCACCCCGGGCCGGACCGCATCTTCCGCGTGGGGCCGGACCGTAAAGTGTCCGTCGCGGTGCGGGGTGACACGCTCGGCCGGCCCAATGGCATCACGCTCGACGCCGTGGGGCGCCGGTTCATCATCGTGCAGTACGGCGGCAAGGCCGTGATGGCGTGGAAGCCTGGCGATCGCGCGCCCACCGTCATTGCGAGAGGCGCCGGCGGGTTCGACGGCGTCGAGATGATCGGCGGGAAGGTTGTCGTGTCGAGCTGGACGGATTCGTCGATCACGCGGTTCGACAGCACGCAGGGTACCAAGATCATCACCGGGGTGCCGAGCCCTGCTGATATCGGCTACGACGCCAAGCGCAACCGCGTGCTGATTCCGATTCTCACGGGGAACCGCGTTGAGATTTGGCAGCTCCGGTAGACTTCGGCTGGCACCACCTCATTCCCCTCTCCGCCGGCGGAGAGGGGTCAGGGGGTGAGGACGGGTTCCTGCTGCGTGAGGCAGTGCAACGTGCCGAGCCCCCAGACGAGATCCACGGCATGGATCCCGACGACGGGACGGTCGGGAAACAGCTCGGCGAAGATGCCTAGCGCGATACGATCCTTGGGATCGTTGAACGTCGGCACCAGCACCGCGGCATTCGCGATGTAGAAGTTGGCGTAGCTGGCTGGTAGCCGGACGCCAGCGAAGAACAACGGGGCGGGCATGGGGAGGTCGATCACCTCCACAGCCCGCCCATTTTCCAGGTGCATCCCCTGCAACCGCTCGCGATTCTCGGCCAGCGGTTTGTAGTTCACATCCTTCGGATTCTCCTCGTGGCACAGCACGACGGTTCCCGGATTCACAAAGCGGCACAAGTCATCCACGTGCCCGTGCGTGTCGTCGCCCGCGATCCCTTTGCCGAGCCAGAGCGTGTTCGTGACGCCGAGCGTCTCCCGAAAGACGTTCTCGATCTCGTAGCGCGACAAACCGGGATTGCGGGTCTGCACTTTTGGATCGAGGAGACACTCCTCCGTCGTGAGCAGCGTGCCACGTCCATTCACGTCGATGCTGCCACCCTCGAGCACGATCTTGCCGTCGATCAGCGCCAGCTTGCATTGCTTCGCGGCACGCCCAGCGACCAGATCATCCTTCTTCCAGTCCTTGTACTTGGCCCACGCGTTGAAATGGAAGCGCGCGATGGCGAGCCCCTTCGCTCCACGCACGAAGATCGGTCCGAAGTCACGCGTCCAGCCGCGGTTGGTAGGAAAACGGAGAAAGTCCACGCGTGCGAGATCCACGCCGACCTTTTTGAGTATGCGACCTGCCTGAGCCTGGTGTGCCCGAGAGTTGACCAGAATGCGGACCAGTTCGCCCCGCGCGAGCGCGCGGACGATTTCCCCGTACACCCACGGTATCGGCGGGAACTTGCCGGGCCAGTCGCTTTTGTTGTGGGGCCAGCCGAGCCAGGTCGCCGCGTGCGGCTCCCACTCGGCGGGCATTCTGTAGTCGGTCATCGCTAATCAGTTCTCAGTTGGTTTTCTGATGACCTACGACCGATGACCTAATCAGTGAGAAAACGATGCTCAATGCCGCCGTACGCATCCGTGCGTCGGTCCCGTAGAAACGGCCAGTTGCGGCGCACTTCCTCGATCCGCGCCACATCGACGTCGGCGAGTACGAGCGCCTCGTCCTCGGCAGCCTCGGCGACGATGACGCCGAAGGGATCGCAGACGAACGAGTGACCCCAGAACTCGATCCCCGCGCCCTCACCGCTCAGCTGCTCAAAGCCGACGCGGTTCACCGCCGCGACCCAGCAGCCATTGGCGATCGCGTGGCTGCGCTGGATCGTGGTCCACGCATCGAGCTGCTGCGCGCCGTATTGCTGCTTCTCGACGGGATGCCAGCCGATGGCGGTCGGATACAGGAGGATGTTCGCGCCTTGCAGCGCCGTCAGGCGGGCAGCCTCCGGGTACCATTGATCCCAACAGACGAGCGCGCCGATGGGGCCGACTTTGGTGTCGAAAGCGCGGAAGCCGAGGTCGCCGGGCGTGAAATAGAACTTCTCGTAGTAGGCCGGGTCATCGGGGATGTGCATTTTGCGATAGATCCCTTTGACCTTGCCGTCGGCATCGATGACCGCCGCCGTGTTGTGATACAGACCCGCCGCGCGGCGCTCGAATAACGACGCAATCAGCACTACTCCCAATTCACGCGCGACCTTCCCCAGAGTCTCGGTGGTGGGGCCGGGGACGGCCTCGGCCAGATCGAAGAGTGCGTGATCTTCGCGCTGGCCGATGTAGAGCGTGCGGAACAACTCGGGCAGGCAGATGAGGTTGGCGCCCTGCCGCGCGACTTCTTTGATGCGCGTGACCGCCTTGGCAAGGTTTGCGTCGGGGTCGGCGCTCATGCTCATTTGCACGAGGCCGACCTTGAACTTCAGTGACGCTCCCCCGCCCTTCACCCCACTCGTAGTCATGGGGTGAAGAATAACTCAGAATGCCTTGCTCGCCGACAGGACGATCGTGGACCCCGCCACGTCCTCCACGATCGCGCCCGAGATCAGGGCGGGCGTGATGATCGCGAACATGCCCTGGAACATCGCGTGCGCCTGCAGGGGAATTGTCGCCGAATACGTCGGATTAGGGTCCAACCCTACGTTGTTGAAGCCAACCCACGACAGGCCGCCGAGCCACGAGTTGCCGGGGCGAATGCGATGGAATACCCGACCAGCATCCACTGGACGCCGATCACGCTGAGGGCGACGACGCTCATCATCATCGTGTTCAGCGCGTTCTTGGGGCGCACCAGGCCGCCGTAGAAGAACGCGAGACCAACGGTCATCAACAGGACGAGCGCGCTCGAAACGAGTACCCAGGCAGTATCGCCCGCCGAAACTGTGGCTTGTGTCACGCTGCACCTCCTAACCGGCTGCGTTGATCGCCGCGCGTTGCACCGCGTCGGCATTGACGGCGGTCAGAGCGGCATTGTCCACCTCACCCGTGCGGATGCGGATCACCCGCTCGATCGGCTGTATGAAGATCTTGCCGTCACCCACCTCGCCCGTGCGGGCCGAGGAGAGGATCGCTTGCACACACGGCTCGACGAACGGCTCGGAACACACCATGTCGATCTTGACCTTCTCGTGGAATTCCATGACGAGCGCGGTACCTCGATACTGCTCGTGCCGCTCGTGCTCGCCGCCGTGGCCGCTGACTCGGCTCAGCGTGATGCCGGTGATCCCGGCCCGGAACAGCGCGGCCTTGACCTCGGCGAGACGGTCGGGACGCACGATCGTTGTGATGAGCTTCATGCACGGCTCCCAGTGGATTGGAGGGGGGCGAGGGGCACCGGTTCGGTCACCGCCACTGCAGGCGGTGCGACCTTGCGGAACAGCGCGCGATGCGCTTCCCACTGGCCCAGGATCTTGCGGGCGCGAGCGCTGCCAGTCTTGTGGAAGTGCTGCTGAATGAGTTTGCGCAGTACACGTTCATCCATCGTGTTGAGATCGCTCACCGACGCCATTTCCAGATTGCAGTGTGCTTCGAGCTCGCCACGTTCATCGAGGACGTAGGCGATCCCGTTCGACATACCGGCGGCGAAATTGCGGCCGACTGGACCCAGCACGACGACCACGCCGCCGGTCATGTACTCGCAGCAGTGGTCGCCGGCGCCCTCGACCACGGCAATCGCGCCCGAGTTGCGCACGGCAAAGCGATCGCCCGCGCTGCCCGCGACAAAGAGCCGGCCCGAAGTGGCGCCGTAGAGCGCCGTATTTCCGACCAACACGCCGCTCTCGTACCCGGCGCCGCGGAATGGCCTGATCACGATCTCGCCGCCACACAGTCCTTTGCCGACGTGATCGTTCGCCTCTCCCTCGAGATAGAACTGCATGCCCGGCAACGTGAAGGCGCCGAAGCTCTGGCCGGCGCTGCCGCGGAAGCGCAGCCGCAGCGGCTCGCCAGGCCTCGTCCCACCGTGCGCACGCGCGAGATCGCCGGCGATGCGCGCGCCAACCGTCAGGTGATGATTGCCAATGGTGAACACGTGCGGCGCCTGCTGGTTGCTCGCCATGATCTCCGCATCGAGCGACACGATCCCCGGCCGCACGTTCCGCGCGACGGTGCGGCGGCGCGGTGCAGTGGTGTTGGCGGGAGGCACGAGCAGGAGCCTGAGGTCCAGAGTGCTCGAGCGCGGAGTCTCGGGGCGTTCGATCCGCTGCAGCAGCTCCACGCGTCCGATGAGCTCATCGAGCCGCCGCGCGCCGAGCGACGCCATAATGCGCCGCACTTCCTCAGCGATGAACGTGAAGTAGGCGATGACCTGCTCGGGTGTGCCCGTGAACTTGGCCCGGAGGTCGGGGCGCTGCGTCGCGATGCCGGTCGGGCAGCTGTTCAGGTGACACTGGCGCGCCATCGCGCAGCCCAACGCCACCACCGTTGCCGTGCCGAATCCAAACGACTCGGCGCCCAGCAGGGCGGCGATCACGACGTCCCGTCCTGTGCGGAGCCCGCCATCCACGCGCACCTCGATGCGCTCGCGCAGCTTGTTTCGCATGAGAATCGCCTGCGTCTCCGCGAGGCCGACTTCCCACGGTGAGCCGGCGTGCTTGATCGACGACAACGGCGACGCGCCGGTCCCGCCGTTGTGGCCGGAGATGAGCACGTAATCGGCGTACGCCTTGGCGACGCCCGCCGCGACGGTGCCGACGCCGGCCTCGGCGACGAGCTTCACGCCCACACGCGCGGCTGGATTCACTTGCTTGAGATCGTGAATCAGCTGGGCCAGATCCTCGATCGAATAGATGTCGTGATGCGGCGGCGGCGAGATGAGCGGAACGCCGACGACGGCGTGCCGCAGCCGCGCGATCAGGTCGGTCACCTTGTGGCCGGGCAGTTGGCCGCCTTCGCCGGGCTTCGAGCCCTGCGCGATCTTGATCTCGAGCTCGTCGGCCCGAACGAGGTACGCGGTGGTCACGCCGAAGCGGCCGGACGCGACCTGTTTGATCCGATTGTCGGCGCGGTCGCCGTCTGCGCGCGTGACGTAGGTAGCCGGATCCTCACCGCCTTCGCCCGAATTGGAGCGGGCGTGCATCCGGTTCATCGCGATGGCGAGTGTCGCGTGCGCTTCGGGCGACAACGCGCCGAGCGACATCGCGCTGGAAATGAAGCGGCGACGAATTTCCTCGGCAGGCTCGACTTCGTCGAGTGACACGGGTGTCTGCGCACGGAAGTCGAGCAGATCCCGGGGGCCGGCAGCCGCGCGCGCCCCAGCGCGATCCGCGAAGGCGGTGTACTCGCCATTCTGGAGCGACCGCACCAGCGGCGGCGACCAGCCGTGATCCTCGCCGTCGCGGCGGTAGCGAATGCGCCCGTGGTCGGGGAGCGCTCCCGCCGCCTGGTGACGCGTCAGCACGTCCTCCGCGATCTCCCTGAAGCCGATCCCACCGATCACCGACGCGGTGCCGGTGAAGCAGCGGTCCATCACTTCAGGACCAAGGCCGATCGCTTCGAAAATCTGCGCGCCGGCGTAGGACTGGAGCGTCGAGATTCCCATCTTGGAGAGAATCTTGAGCAGCCCTTTTTCGGAGGCGCTGCGGTATTTCTCCGCTGACGATGCCTCATCGCGCAGGCACTGCAGCGCGAGCCAGGGGTGAACGGCTTCTGCCCCATAGCCAAACAGCGTCGCCAGGTGATGGACGTCCCAGGCATCGCCGGCCTCGGCAACGAGGCCAACGCGGACGCGCTGGCGCGCCTGCACGAGTCGCTGATGTACGGCGCCGATCGCGAGCAGCATGGGAATCGGCGCGCGAGCCTTGTCCGCCTCGCGGTCGCTGATGACGAGGATCGTGGCGCCGCGGCGCACGGCGGTCACCGCGTCGCGAGCCAGTGCGTCGAGCGCGCGCGACAGCTCCTCCGGTCCCGCGGCCGCTTCCCACACTGCGCTCAACGTTGTCAACTCCGACCCGCCCGACCCGCCGCGCCGGACCGCCGCCATCTCTTCGGCTAAGAGCACCGGATGCTCGACGCGCAGCAGCGTGCGGCCGCCTGGGCGCTGCGCGAGCAGCGAGCCGCGCCTGCCGAGGTACATCACGAGCGACATCACCAGCTCCTCACGCAGCGGATCGATCGCCGGGTTGGTCACCTGCGCGAAGCGTTGCCGGATGTAGGCGTACACGTTCTGGGGCAGGTGAGACAGCGGCGCGATTGGGGTGTCGTCGCCCATGCTCCAGATGGCGTCGTGCCCGGCCGTGGCCATCGGATTGATGACGTAGCGCAGATCCTCGTGACTGTACCCGAACGCATGCTGACGCGCGGTCAGCTCCTCGGCCGGTAGCGCGGGCCCGAGGGCGGAGACGTTGTTCGGGAGTTGCTTCACGACGCGGGTCGTCCAACGCCGGTACGGTAAGCGCTGCGCGACCTCCATTTTTGCATCGGCGCTCCGCAGCACGACGTTGCGCAGCGTATCCACGACGAGCAGCTCACCGGGACCCAGCCGGCCGGATTCGACGACGTCAGCGGGGTCGAGATCGACGATGCCGACTTCGGACCCCGCGACCACGACATTGTCGCGCGTCACTTTATAGCGGCAGGGCCGCAGTCCATTGCGGTCGAGCGCGGAGCCGGCGACCACGCCGTCGCTGAAGGCCAGGGCGGCGGGTCCATCCCACGGCTCCATCAGTCCCGCGTGATACTCGTAGAAGCTCCGCAGTGCCGGATTCAGATCGGGAATCCGCTCCCACGCTTCCGGCAGCAGCATCATGAGGGCGTGCACGGGGTCGCGGCCGGACCGCACCAGCAGCTCGAGCACATTGTCGAGGCTCGCCGAGTCGCTGCCGTCTTCCCAGACGACCGGCTTGAGCAGCTCGATGTCGTTCTCCCACACGGGCGCGGCGAGCGCCGGTTCGCGCGCGCGCATCGCGTTGCGGTTGCCCCACAGGGTATTGATCTCGCCGTTATGCGCGAGCATCCGGAACGGCTGAGCCAGCGGCCAGCTCGGCAAGGTGTTGGTCGAGTAGCGTTGGTGGAACACCGCGATGCCGGTCTCGAACAGGGGCGACCGCAGGTCGGCGAAGAAGTGCGCCAGCTCAGTGCCGACGAGGAGAGCCTTGTAGACGACGGTCCGGCACGAGAGCGAACAGACAAAGAGCGGCAGAGCGGACCTCGCCGCTTTGCGCTCGATGAGGCGGCGCGCCAGGTACAGGCGCCGCTCCCAGGCCTGCGCATTGAGGGGTCCTGCCGGCGGTCCGACGAACAGTTGCCGGATCGCCGGCTGGCTGGCGGCAGCGAGCGGACCGAGCACGCCGCCGTCCACCGGGACGACGCGCCATCCCAGCACCGACATTCCGAGGCTCACCAGGACGCCCTCGACCAAATCGGTGGCCAGATCGAGCGCGGGTCCGGGAGGCAGGAAGAACATCCCCAGCGCGACACGCTCGGCGGGCCCGACGCCGAGCAGGCGATGGGGGATTTGCGTCAGGACACCGGCGCCGTCGCCGGATTTATCGTTGGACGCCGCGCCCCGGTGCGCGAGGCGGGCGACGGCGGTGAGCGCCATGGCCAGGATGTCGGCGGAGCGGATGCCGTCCGCGCGCGCGACGAAGCCGACGCCGCAGGCGTCGCGCTCGCGCCAGGGATCGAGCAAACGAAAAGCCCGCTCCGGTGAGGGAGCGGGCTGGCTGGGTTCAGGTCTTGGTGTCACTATCGCGCCCTGCCGCTCCCTATTGAAGGTGTGTGCGGATTATTAATCGGCAGCGGGGTGTTCGTATGTTTATGCATGCGCTGACATAAATATGCGACTGCGTTCGGAACTCTGCAAGGGGGGGAACCGAGGGTCATCCGACCAGAATGCGTTCCAGCGGTTGCGTATACCGGTAGGTCTTGCCCGTGTAATTGCGCAGCACCACTTCGGTATCAGTCAGTTTGACGACGTACTCGGGGAGCAGGGGGATCTTGCCGCCACCGCCCGGGGCGTCGATGACGAAATGTGGAACGGCGAGCCCGGACGTCCAGCCGCGCAAGGCCCTGATGATCTCCAGCCCCTTCTCGACGCTGGTTCGGAAGTGCTCGGCCCCCGCCACCTGGTCGCACATATAGATGTAGTACGGCCGCACCCGGGCGGCGAGCAGCCGCTGCATCAGCAGTTTCATGACCTCCGGATCGTCGTTCACGCCCTTGAGCAGCACCGTCTGGCATCCGAGCGGAATGCCGGCGTCGGCGAGCATGCCGAGGGCGTTGACCGCGGCCGGCGTCAGCTCGGCGGGGTGATTGAAGTGCGTGTTGAGGTACAGCGGGTGGTACTGCTTCAGGATCGCGCACAATGCCGGCGTGATCCGCTCGGGCAGGTGGCAGGGCACCCGGCTGCCGATGCGCAGGACCTCGAGATGCGGAATCGCCCGCAGCCGCTTGCAGATATCGTCGATGCGCCGGTCGGAGAGCAGCAGGGGATCGCCCCCCGACATGATCACGTCGCGGATCTCCGGGTGCTCCGCGAGATAGCGGAACGCCGACTCGAGTTGCGACATCGGGATCTTCTCGGGGTCGCCGACCTTGCGGCGCCGAGTGCAGAACCGGCAATACGCCGCGCACACTGGGGAGACGAGAAAGAGCGCCCGGTCGGGATAGCGATGAGTAATGTTCGGAACGGGGGAGTTGGCGTCTTCCTCGAGCGAATCCACCAGCCCGTCGTGCACTTCCAACTCCTGCACGGTGGGCACGTACTGACGCCAGATGGGGTCGCCCGGCGTCTGGATCAAATCCACCATCGCCGGAGAAATGCGGAATTCGAAGTTTTCGGCGGCTTGTCGAAGCCGGTCGATTTCGCCGACGTGCTCGGGGCCGAAGCGCTCGGCCAGCGCCTCGAGCGATGTGATGCTCCGCTTACGGAGCAGCTCCTGCCAAGTCTCCATTCGTCAGATCCTTGGTAAAGATCACGAGATCGTCACCCGGCGCGTAATACCCCGGGATGGTCGCGGTTCTGGCGTAGCCGCGTGTTTCGTAAAAGCCTCGCGTCGGTCCATAATCGGCGCGCGACGAGGTCTCCACGACCACGAGCCGCCGGCCGTTAGCCCTCAGCCGATGCTCCACCTCTCGCAGGAGCTGCGAACCCACGCCGGTATTCTGGCGCTCGCGGTCCACGACGATCCAGTAGAGATCGCTGGTCGCCGTCGTGCCCGGCGTCGGGCCCCAGCACGCGTAACCGACCAGGTGATCGCCGTCGAACGCGCCGAGGAACTGATAGTCCTCGTCGCCCTGGAGGGACTCGTCCAGCAGCTCGACCGCGGTCGCGACCTCTTCCGCGCGGAAGAGACCGGTCGCCCGCGTCAGCTGCTCAAGCCGTGCGCGGTGCGCGTGCCCGACGGGGCGCAGCGAGCAGCTCACGCGCGGCCTTCGTCCCCTGCGCCTCGCGCAGGGCCCCTTCGGCAATGCGGCGTATCAACTCGGAGTAATCCCACCCGGCGGCCTTCGCCATGCGCGACAGTCCGGCTTCGTCGGTGAGGTCGGGATTCGGGTTGACCTCCAGAATCCACGGCTTCCCCGCGTCATCCACGCGGATGTCGACGCGACCGTAGCTCTTTCCCTGCATCGTCCGCCAGGCGGCCTCGGCGAGGCGGGACAAGCGGTCCGCGAAGCGCTGCGAGATCTGCGCCGGGCACACCGGTCTGCTGCCGAGATCCTCCACCGATCCGGCCTGCCACTTGGCAGCATACGTGAGTATCGGCCAGGTCCCCGCGGGCATGTCGCTGAAGTCGATCTCGGCCAGAGGCAGCGTGCGGTCGCCAACGATGCCGACATTGAATTCGCGTCCGGCGATGTACTGCTGCACCAGGACCTCGTCGAACTGCTCCGTCATCGCGGCGATGCGCGCCTTGAGGCTCTTGCGATCGGCGACCACCGACTGGCGGTCGACTCCGGCGCTCGCATCCTCGGCGGCTGGTTTGACGATCGCCGGGAGCGGGAAATCCTCGTCGATCTTTCCCTGCGCCAGCGTCCAGCGCGGCACGGGCAATCCGGCGCGCTCGAGCAGCATGTTTGCGACGGCTTTGCGCCGGCACGTCGCCGTGGTCCATGGCCCGGCGCCCGTATACGGGACTCCGGCGAGCTCGAGCGTGCCGACGACGTGATCTTCCCATTGCGCCACACCGCGCACGCCTTCACACAGATTGAAAACGAGATCGGCGCGGCGGCAGGATCGGAACCACCGCATGTCGTGGCGAACGGGGACGCGCTGAACCTGATGACCCACAGTGCCGAAGATGGCCGCAATGTCGTTGACAGCCTCCATCACCCCCGCGACGTCTTCGGCGGTCCAGTCCTCGGCTCCAGGATCATACAGAACGACGACCCTCACGCGCTCGCCGCCGCTGTGGCCGGGAGAACCGCCCGGCCCATCATCCTTCTCCAGGCGATCCGCAAGACTTCCTGGATCAGCTCGTCATACGAGTACCCGGCGACCCGCGCGGCTTTCGGGAAGCAGGAGTTCATCGCAGGATCGGGAATAATTCCCGGGAGCGGATTCAACTCGACCACATTTGGTACGCCGAAGCGATCGACGCGCACATCGATGCGACACCAGTCGCGGCAACCGAGCGCGCGGTACGCATCGAGCGCGACGCGCTCCGTCTCCCGGCACAGCGAGTCGGAGACCCCGATCGGCGGACACTGGAAGATCGCGAGCGGATGCTCGCGCGTGTCCCAGATCCACTTCGCCTCGTAGCCGTAGACGGGCGGCGCGCCGGTGGGCAGGGTGGCGAAATCGAACCCGACGATCGGCAGGCAACGCACATCGCCGTTGTTGCCGAGGATTGCGACCGTGAACTCCGGGCCCGGGAGATAGGTCTCGACGAGTACGGGCTGATCGTAGCGGTCTAAGAGGAAGAGGACGCGTTCCGCGAGCTGCGCGGGGGTCTCGCATAAGTTGTTGACGAATATCCCTTTACCGGATCCCTCGGCGACCGGCTTCACGAACAGCGGAAAGGGCAATGGCATCCGCTCGATGTCCGACAGGCGCTCGATGACACGGAACGGCGCGGTCGGGACGCCGCGATACGCGAGAATCTCCTTGGTCCGCCCCTTGTGCAGCGTCAGCGCGAGTGTGAGCGGGTCCGATCCCGTGTATGGGATGTTCAAGTACTCGCACAACGCCGGGACGTGCGACTCGCGACATGGCCCGTGCAATCCTTCGGCCATGTTGAACACGATGTCGGGACGGGCGAGCGTCAGTTTTTGCGGGAAGGATTCGTCGGCTTCGAGTCGAACGACCGTGCCGAAGAGACCGAGAGCCTGCTCGACCGCATCGATGGTGGATGGATCATCCCATTCGGCGTAAGCATCAGACGCGGAATTCGCGTCAGGCTTCTCATTGTATGCGAGGCCTATTCGCATTCTGAAAAACAACATGCGAAATCATCTCTCGATGCGCAAGAGAGAAACGACGATTCTCTGCGACGAGGTCTTCGACGATTTTCTTTTCGACGACGGTGTTGGACGGTTGCGTGCGACGAATTCTTTCGACGTCGTCTACACCTTATGGTGGAGAACACGTGCCGCTTCTTGTTGATCAGCGGCAGTGTAGATCTCGAAGTCGGAGAAGAGCGCGCCCGCTTCTTTCTGCAAGACGCGCAACACCGCCATCGCCATCCGCCGGATTTCCAGCTCGGCGCCCTCGCCGCAGCGCAGCTCGAGCATCGTGCGCCAGGCGCGCGCGTTTCCGGAAACGACGATCTTCACTTCGGTGGCATTGGGGAGCACGCTCCGGGCCGCTTCGCGCGACATCTTCCGGCGGTGCACCTTGTCCGTCACCCACTCGTAGCGCCGCATCAATCCTTCGACCGCCTGAACGTACGCCGCCTGCGCCGCGGTGACCTGGCGCTCCCATTCCGCTTCGAGCGCCGGGTCGCCCGCGACCGCGGGCGGCATGACGAACGCGGCGTGCGATTCGTCGACGTAGCGCTGTGAAAGCTGCGAATAGCCGAACCCCGCGCGGTGACGCACCAGCTCATGAGAGCAGGAGCGCGAGATGCCCTCGATAAGCAGCACGTACACCGCATGCTCCAGCACAGAGCCATGGCCCTGTTTCTTGATGTTCTCGAGGTATTCGGCGGTCGTGCGGTTCACCGGATTGTGCTGGCTCATGTAGCAGAGCCGGCCGGCATACTCGGCCAGCCGCTCGCCGTCGCTCGCCTCTCCCCGCCACTTCACGGCTAAATGCTCCGGTTCGAGGAATTGCGGCCGGGCGATCAGGGAGATCCGGGGCTCGCGGAAGATCTCCACGGAGTCGGTCAGGTTTCCGGTGTCTGGCGTGCCAATTCCGGTTTCGGTGTGGCCCATGCTGCACTGCGCTCCACGTCTCGTAGTCGGGTGGCGATGTCGTCGGGGATCGCCGCTGCGCCGTCGCCGACCTTCAGCGCGTCCAGGGGCGACCAATCGGTCGCGGGAATGATAACACCGGGGTTGAAGATGGTCAGCGGGTCGTAGGCGCGCTTCACGTTGCGAAACAGCTCCATCACCTCGCGCCCATAGAACCGCTCCAGCACTCCCGCGCGCAACCGGCCCACGCCATGCTCACCCGACGGCACGCCGCCGAGGCGAACGAGGACATCGGTGACATCATCGAACAGCCGGCGCAGCGCATCCCGCCACCCTGGTCGCGTGATGTCGGGAAGTGCATTCACGTGCACGTGGCCGTCGCCCGCGTGTCCAAAGATGGCCACGGGGATGCCGTGCCGTGTGGCCGCGCCGCGGAGACCGGTGACGTACTCTCCCAACCGCTCCACCGGGACGCAGCCGTCCTCGATCACCTGGAGCGAGCGCTGCGGGAGCGGCAGACGCGCGAGGGCAGGTGAGGCGAGACGCCGCACCTGCCACAGCTTCTCGAGGCCAGCCCGATCGACTGCCGTCTCCACTTGCGCCAGCGAGTGCTTCAGGCCACGGACGGCGTCGCCAACGACCCCGCGCGCGGCAGCGGCGGTTTCGCGCTCGAACTCGACAATGAGCAGGCAGGCGACTGCCGGCGCATCAGGGATGAACTTGAGCAGCGTGTCATCGAGCAACTCCAACGTCGACGGTTGCAGCGACACGAGATAGCGGACCGCCTCGGCCATCGCTGCCAGGTCCCCAAAGCCGAGCGCGGCTCCTGCGCTGTGAGGCGGGATCGGATCGAGGCGCCACAGGACCTCCGTGATGACCGCGAGCGTGCCTTCGGAGCCGACCAGCAGGTCCACTTCATCGCCGGTTTCCGCGAAGTGGTCGAGCGCGTAGCCGGACGAACTTTTGGGCGTCCTCGGAAACCGCTCGGCGATCAGGCGTCTGATGTCTGGTGTCAGATTGACCCGCTCCCCGCTCCCAGCTGCCCGCTTCACGGTTCGCACCGTCCCCTCCGCCCCGACCACCTCCAAACCCTCCACCCACCGCCTCACGCTGCCGTACCGCACCGAGCGAGGTCCGGCAGCATTGGTCGCCACCATCCCGCCGCATGTCGCAAAGAGTCCCGATGATGGATCTGGAGGAAGGCGGAGGCCGTAGGGTTTGGCGGCTGCGTTCACTCCCGCCCATGTCACGGAGGCGCCGGCACGCGCGCTGCGGCTGTGTGAGTCCACCGTGAGAGCGGAGAAACCAGCGCTCATGTCGATTATGACACCACGCCCGATATTCCCTCCCGGCATCCCGCTCCCGGCTCCTCGAGGAATGAGTGTCGTGCCGGAGGCGGCCGCATGTTGAACGAGCGCGACGACTTCAGCCGTGTCCCGGGGAATCGCGACCGCATCGGGTACGATACGATACACCCCGGCGCCCTCGGCGTACGCGGCGCGAATGCGTGGATCAGTGACTAACACACCCCAAACTTGACACCCGTGAACCACCACGTGAAGCTTCGTTCCTTCAATGACTCGCGCTCAGCTCATCCACATCGAAGTCGATAGACGACTCGGGCACGAATGGGACGAGTGGGATGGACGTCCCCTTCCTCGCGCCGGTGACTTCTCGGCTGCGCCTGGTCTCTTCTTCCGATTCGCCGCCCTGACCGTGCTAGCCGCCGCGGGGGCCGTGGCCCTTCTTCTCTATCTGATCGGCCCGAGGCTCGGAGGGCTGTGGACTCCGCTGCCGCGGATCCTCTGGATCACGCTCGCCACGCTGACAGGCCTCTTGGCGCTGTATCTCAGCGTGCTGGCGGCGTCCCTCTACGGTGGGAAGAACCTCCTGCCCGAGCGCCTGATGGAGCGTGGCCCATATCTCCAGCTCATGAATTACACGTCGTTCATCGCGCGGGGCTTCGGAAAGCGCGACTGGGTGGAGCATGCGGCGATCGACATCTACAACACCTTCGCCGAGCGGCGGGGCAGAAAGGTAGGGAAGGGCGAGCTGCTGGTGCTGATCCCTCGCTGCCTGTCGAAGCAGGCGCTCGACGGTGTGCTGGAGATTGCGGGCCGCTACGAGGTGCCCGTGTTCGTCGCGACGCGGGGCCAGCTGGCGCGCCGGGTGATCCGCGAACGGCGCCCCAGGGCGGTCGTCGCGGTGGCGTGCGAGCGCGACATGATGACGGGCTTGCGCGACGTCGCAGGTAAGCTCCCGGTGCTTGGTCTGACGATGCAGCTCCCGAATGGGCCGTGTCGCGATGCGGCTATCGACTTGGGGCAGATGGAGCGATGGGTACAGGGGCTCGTTGCCGAAGCGCCAGGCCGACCACACACCAGGCAAGAAACGCCAGCCATTCCACTCCAGTAAAGCTGCCCGGCACCGCAGGCACCACCTTGATCAGCACGATCGCAATACTCACGCACGCACCGGCGCCCGCGGCTGTGAGGCCGGCGCGCGTGCCCGCGCGACGCGCCATCGCGATGAATGCGAGGCACGCCGCGGACCACCCGATTGCGGCGGCGGCGGCGCCTACTTCGCTGATCGGAACCAGGACCGCGTCTCCCAGAAACGCGGCGGCGCCGGTGAGCAACGTGACGAGCGCAATTGCCGGGGCCGGCGTTCCGAACGTCGGATGGACGGCGCCGAGCGATGGTGTGACGAGACGCCGCCTACCCAGGGCATACAACAGACGGGTCGCGGCCACAAAATTTCCGTTGAACACCTTGAACAGCGACAGCACCGCCGCGGCGATTATCAATCGCGCGATCCAGGGCGTCCCAAAGGCGCGGGCGAATGCTGCGTCGGTGCCGAGCTGCTGCCGAACGATGCCGGTCCAGGGATACACCCAGGAAACGACGCCGACGACCACTACATAGAACAGCCCACCGGCCAGCAAGGCAACCGTGATGAGCCGTGAGAGCGTGCCAGGTTGGAGTCCCGGTAGCGCTTCCTCCGACGCTTTGGGGATGGACTCGAAGCCCGCCATGAAGTAGGGCACGATCTGCAGCACCAGAAGAACGGAGATGAACGGCCCGGCAGGTGCAAACAACGGCTGCACGTTCGTCGCCGACCCGCGACCGATCCCGAGCAGCACGAACACCGCGAAGCACGCGAGCAGGCCGATGGTGGTGAGGTCTTGGAAGCGCCCACTGAGGCTGATGCCGCGGTAGTTCACGATACCGATGACAGCCGTCAGCACGAGTCCGGCAACCAGCCTCGGTAAGGTGATGACTTTTCCTGCGACCGTGTAGAGCGCGACCGCGTTCATTTCCGGAAACAGGCGCGCCAACAGGTTCCCGATCGCCACTGCCTCCCACGGACAGACGATGGCGTAGGCCAGCATCATCATCCAGCCGGCGATGAAACTCGCGGTCGTGGGGAACACGCGTTCGGTATATGCGACTTCGGCGCCGGCATCGGGAATCATCCGGACCAGGCGACCATATGTCAGGGCAATGGGCATGAGCAGCAGCGCGCCGCCGAGAAAGCCGAGCATCGCGCCGCCGGGACCGCCACGTCCCAGCCAATCGTCCATGACGACGAGCCAGCCGGCCCCGACCATACTCCCGAAGCCGAATGTGAAGTACTCCAGTGCGCCGAGGCTTTGGCGGAGGCTAGTAGTTCGTGACTCCAAGCTTGTCCTTGAGTGTCGCGAGCAGTCGCGCGGCGTGGAGTTGACCGGGCGAGCCGGGCGGCGAGGCGCGCTCGAGGTCGCGCTGCGAACGTGACGGATCCTCGATCGGGCGATACACCGCCTCTATCGTGACGCGGGACCTGCCGGGCACATCGGGATCGGCCCAGAGACGCAAGCGGTGGGTGCCGGCGAAGTCCTTGGTCTCGAGCCACGCGTCGCGTGCGTTCACGAAGCGCACGGGGATGGTATCCGCGGCGAGGAGCTGCGCGGCTGCCTGTGCGACGGTGGCGGGAGGGGCGTTGATTACGGCGTGCAACGCCTCAGGAATCGGGGCGAACGAGGGCCGCGTGGAAACCGGAGTGCATGCCGCAACACAGAGCGCGACTGCGGCGTGCGAAGTGCGGCGCAGCACGTCGAGTCTCGGGGCGAGAAACGCCGCACGCCGCATCAGTGACTGTGCGGCGGTGTGCCGGGCGGGTGGGGGGGGGTGTGTGTGGCTTTCGCCGTGTCGGCCGGCTTTATGGTGTCCGCCGCAGCCCCCCCCCCGTGCTCGTGCTCCTCACCCGCTTCGTGTTGGTGTCCCGCTTCGCGGTTTTCGATTTCCGCCTGGAGCCTTTGCGTGGGGATACCGGCCGCATGCTCGAACACGAGCCTGCCACCGAGAATGCCGGTCCAGATCAAGCCGAGGATCCCGACGACACTCAACGCGCGGGTGAGCGCCAGCTCCTGCGCGGGCATCTGAAAGCGGCGCGCCATTTTCCAGATCAGCACGATGGTGAACAGGCCCATCGTCATGAGCGCCATACTTTCGTGCTTCTCCATGATCTCGTGAATCGCCTCGCCGTGCTCAATCGAGCTCTCGGCGAGCTTGCCCGCGATGACTGCGACCCACCCGCCAATCACGCCGGCCCAGAGCGTCCAGATGGCGGCCCACATGAGCGACTCGCGCTTCAACGCGGCAGCTGCGAGGTCGAACAGCACCGCGACGAACAGCAGCGCGGCGGGCAGGTCGTTGAGCACGGCGTGCCAGCGGGCGGCGTCGTAACCAAACATTAGAGCCCCAGGTTGTTGACGATCGGTGGATTGGCGGAGTAATCGTAGAAGCCTTTGCCGCTCTTCTTGCCGTACATCCCGGCGAGGACCATGCGCTTGAGCAACGGCGGTGGTGCGTACCGCGGCTCCCGGTACTCCTTGAACATGATCTCGGCAATGTGGTGCGTCGTGTCGAGCCCCACGAAATCGAGCAGCGTCAGCGGACCCATGGGATAGCCGCAGCCGAGCACCATCGCCTTGTCGATGTCGGGAACGCTGCCCACGCCGCGCTCCACCGCGCGAATCGCGTCGAGCAGATAGGGGACGAGCAGCAGGTTCACAATGAAGCCCGAGTTATCCTTGGCGGCGACGGGCTCCTTGCCGAGCGATGCCGCGAACGCGAACGCGCGCTTGAAGGTCTGCTCCGACGTCGTCACGGTGCGGACGACCTCGACGAGTGCCATCAGCGGCACGGGATTGAAGAAATGCAGCCCGACGAAGCGGTCCGCCCGTTTGGTCGCCGCGGCCATCTCGGCGATCGTGAGGCTCGACGTGTTCGATGCGAAAACCGTCCCCGCGCCACACAGGGTGTCCAGTTCCTTGAAGAGCGCGTTCTTGAGCGCGAGGTCCTCGGTGATCGCCTCGATCACGATATCCACCGGCTGGAGATCGGCGACCGCGGTCGTGAATGTGAGCCGCTGGAGCGCCGCGTCGCGATCGGCGGCCGGGAGCTTGCCTTTCTCGACGAATTTCGCGAGCGATTTCTCGATCCCGGCCCGGCCGCGGTCGAGGAACTCCTTAGAGACGTCGCGCACGATCGTGTCGTAGCCTGCGGTGGCGGCGACTTGTGCAATTCCGCTCCCCATCAAGCCACACCCCAGCACCCCGACGCGCCTGATCTCGGCCATGACGGTCTTCAGCTCCTCGGCTTCGGCTTGGGATTCTCGAATACTTTGCGGACTTCCTCGGCGATGCGCACGAACGGCAGCGCCGTCTGGCTCGGTGACCCGCGAGTCTCACCGCGCTCCAGGCGGTCCAGTACCTGCTCGAGTCCGACCTGCATGCGCTCGTTGGCGCCGCGGTGCGTGCGCGCGATCATCGCACCGCCCAAGGTCAGGCCGACACCGGGGACCATCGCGAGGATCTGGGCTAGCGCCAGCGGCGGAGCGATGAGGGCGGTCGCGCCCGTCAGCCCCCAGCCGAACACCGCCATGACCATTCCACCGGTGATGCGGGTTCGCCGCTGCTGGCTGATATCGGCTTCGAGCCGTACGAGGCAGAATCCCGGCTCGAGCTGGACGACCTGGGAAGTGATGTCGCGCGCGCTGGCGAGTGAATAGCGGCGTCGTCCCGAGATCGCGCGCTGGATCGAAGCGAAGGCGCCGGCTTTGGCCTCCCAGGACGTCCGGTCGGCGTATTGGCGTTTGGGCTGGAGCAGCTCGTCATCCGTCATCCAGCGGCTGAGCGCGCGCTCGACGGTGGCGCGGTCGCCGGGAACGACGCGATGCGCGACGAGCGAGTGGGGTCCGCTCAGCCACGCCCAGGTGCCGGTTGGCGACTCCGGTGCGGTGCGTGTCCGCTCCTCGAGCATGGCCTGTCGGAGATAACCCTCGGGGATCCCAACGTCCTTGCCGAGTGCGAGGACGTCCTGGCTCGTCAGGCCCTCGCCGATCTCCTGCGATCCTGCCTGCAGCTCGGCGGCGCGGCGGACGATCCGCTCGAGGGCCTTCCGGTCGATCAGGTCGCTCACGTCTTGGCTTTCGATTTCCGCGGAGCGTCGGGCACACGTTCACCGGACGTCCGGGCGGGCAACGTGCGGGTGTTTGAGTTGTCAGAGGCGCTCGCCGCTCTCGCGGCGTTTTCGATGAACCCGCGGAACAGATCGATGGGAATCGGAAAGATCGTGGTCGAGTTGTTCTCTGACGCGATCTCGTTCACGGTCTGCAAATAGCGCAGCTGAATCGCGGCCGGCTCGCGGCCGATGATGTGCGCCGCCTGCGCCAGTTTTTCGGACGCCTGCAGCTCGCCCTCGGCGTTGATGACTTTCGCGCGCCGCTCGCGCTCGGCCTCGGCCTGCCGCGCCATCGCGCGCTTCATCTCGGGCGGCAGATCGACGTCTTTCACTTCCACCGCCGACACTTCGATGCCCCAGTCTTCCGTACGCGTGTCGATGATCTGACGCAGGATGGCGTTGATCTTGTCGCGGTCGGCGAGCAGCTGGTCCATCTCCGTCTCGCCGAGTACGGAGCGCAGAGTGGTCTGCGCGAGCTGGCTCGTCGCATAGAGGTAATTCTCGACCGCGACGACCGCCTTGTCGGGTGTCTTCACCCGCATGTACAGCACCGCGTTCACCTTGATCGAGATGTTGTCGCGCGTGATGACGTCTTGGGGCGGGATGTCGATGGCCATCACGCGCAGCGATACCTTCTGCATCTTGGCGAGGAGCGGCGGCAGGAAAATCAGTCCCGGTCCCTTGGTGGGACGCAGATGTCCGAGCAGAAAGTAGACGCCGCGCTCGTACTCGCGCAGCACTCGGAGCCCCGAAAACAGATAGAGGGCGATGACGCCGAGGGCCGTGACGAGGATATTGGTCATAACGCTTCGACGATGACCGCCGCTCCCTGTCCACCACCGATGCACGCCGAGCCGAGTCCAAAGCGTTTCTGTTCGCGGCGCAGCGCGTGGAGGAGGTGGATCGTGATTCTGGTGCCGGTCGCCGCGAGTGGATGGCCAATCGCGATCGCGCCGCCGCACGCGTTGGTGCGAGACCGGTCGAGACCAAGCTCGCGCTCGACGGCGAGGTATTGCGGCGCGAACGCTTCGTTCACTTCGACGAGATCCATCTGCTCGAGTTTCATGCCCGCCTTGGCGAGGGCTTTGCGCGCGGCGGGCGCCGGCCCGATCCCCATGTGCCTGGGCTCGACGCCGGCCACCGCCCAGGCGACCAGCCGGCCGAGCGGCTTCCGCCCGCGGGTCTTGGCGTACTCCTCGCTCGCAATGACGGTGGCCGCGCCGCCGTCGGAAATGCCCGACGCGTTCCCGGCGGTCACGAGCCCGTCCTTCTTGAAGTACGGCTTGAGCGTGCTGAGGATTTCGAGCGTCGTTTCAGGCCGCATATGCTCGTCGGTCCGGAACTCGACCTCCTTGCCCTTCACCTTGACCGGCACCGGGATGACTTCGTCCTGGAAGGCGCAGGCGTCCCACGCCTGCTTCGCCCGTTTTTGCGAAGCCACGGCGACCGCGTCCACCTCTGTGCGCGTCAGCTTGTACTTCTCGGCGAGACTCTCGGCCGTTTCAGCCATCGACAAGCCGCATTGCGGGTCCTTCAGCGCTTCCCACAGCAGGTCCTCGAGCGGCGCCGGTCCCAACCGCAGGCCCCAGCGCGCGCCGCGCACGACGTGGGGTGCCTGGCTCATCGATTCGGCGCCGCCCGCCAGCACCGCGTCGGCTTCGCCGAGCAGAATGAGCTGCGCGCCCTGGGTGATCGCTTCGAACCCGGAGCCGCACAGCCGGTTGACGGTGACGGCCGGCGTTTCGATCGGCAGCCCAGCCTTGAGCCCAACGTGGCGGGCCATATAGATGGCATCGGCGGATGTCTGGAGCGCATTGCCGAACACCACGTGCCCAAAGTCGGTCGCGGGAACGCCTGACCGCTGGATCGCGTGGCGTGACGCCACCACGCCTAAATCGATGGCCGACAAATCTTTCAACGAGCCGCCGAATGCGCCGAATCCGGTCCGTACACCGGACAGGAAGACGACGTCCTTGGTGGCGCCCTGGGTTTTCATGGGGATGACTCCGCTACGAGACTCGGGGGAATATAGTCGCTACAAACCTGCGGCGATGGCGGCGGCGACGTCGCGCGTCGTGGACGTGCCGCCCACATCGGGCGTCCGCGCGCCGGCTGCAAGCGCTTGTGTGACGGCGCGTTCGAGATCGCGAGCGGCGTCGGGGTGTCCCAGCTGCTCCACCATGAGCGCGCCGGTCAATACGGCTGCGACCGGATTCGCCATTCCCTTCCCGGCGAGCGACGGTGCCGAGCCGTGGACCGGCTCGAACAATCCACCGCGACGTCCGGGGTGCAGGTTCGCGCTCGCCGCAACTCCGAGCCCGCCCACGAGCCCCGCTCCGAGATCCGAGAGGATGTCGCCGTACAGGTTGTTGGTCACGATCACCTGAAAGCGCGCCGGCTCGCGGACGAGTTCCAGCGCGAGCGCATCGACGTAGCGATGCTCGCTTTGAATCCCCGGGTATTCCGCCGCGATTGCTTTGAACTTCTCCTGCCAGATCTTGTGCGTGGGGATCGCGTTCGACTTGTCGCTCATCGTTACGCGTGTCTTGCGGTGACTCCGTGCCCACTCGAACGCGGCGCGGATTATGCGCTCGACCCCCTTGCCCGTGTTCACTTCTTCCGCGATATGCTCATCGCCGCTGTCTCGGCCGCGACCGAGGTATTGGCCCTCGGTGTTCTCCCGAAAAATCACGAAATCGACGGGCGAGACGGGCGGTAATCGCAGGGGGGTGAGGTCCGGGTGGAGCAGGACAACGGGACGGAAGTTGACGTACAGGTCCAGTTTGAATCTCAAACCGAGCAGAATGTCTCGGGCATGCTCGTTCCCGGGCACTCGGGGATCGCCGAGGGCACCCAGCAGGATTGCGTCGACGTCATCGCGCAGATGGTGGAAGGCAGCATCCGGCAGCGTTTCTTTCGTCTGGAGGTAATGATGTGCTGAGTAGGGAAGTCTTTCCCAGAGAATAGCAAAGCCGTGCTTTTTCGAGGCGCCATCAATGATCGGAATCGCCGCCTCGATGACCTCGGGCCCGATACCGTCACCCGCGATCACGGCGACGTGATGTGTCTTCAACGGCCCGTCATTCGAATCCCGTCGCTCTCCCACACGCCAGACAATACGCCCATCCGACGTCCAGCACCGCGGCGCAGCCCTGGCATTTCAGCTCGCCCTCCTGCGGCTGCCCGCAGTGCGGGCAAAAACGAATCTTGCGATTGGCGGGAAGCACGCCGCCGCAATACTCGCACTGATTGGAGGATGGCTGATCGTTGGAGCGCGGGACGCGGAACGCGGCCGGCGGCACGTGGGACAGGGGGACGGGATTCTCGCCGGTCGCGTCGCTCAGCTCCTCATCCTCGTCTGGCGCACTCGACGGCGCATATGCGCGATCGGCATGCAGCATCCGCTCGGCCGCGCGCCCATTGACCATGACCTGCGCGTCAGGAAAGGTGCGGAAGTAGGTCGGATCGGGGTTGATCGTCGCGATCTCGCGCTGCATCGCTTCCCGCACGTTTTCCGGCTCGAGCTGCACGTAGCCGCGCTCGCCCGAGAGCAGGCGCAGCACGGCCATCTCGTAGTCCTGATGGGTGGCGACATTGAGGTGCGAGCGATTGGAGCGGTACGGCACGAGCCGCTCGTAAACATCGGCGGCAGGGAACGGCACGGCGATACGCGTTTCTCGCGCGAGCGCCGCGACCAATAACCCGAATAAGCGATCCAGTTCGTCCATGGTCAGGATTCCCGCGCTGACGCTACGCCCCGTTTCTCCACGCGCTCGCCCATCGATCATACAACACGGGCACGACGCCACCCTGCTGTAACACCTCGACGCCCGACGGATCGCGGTACGCCTTCCGATAGAAGACGTGGGTGACGCCCGAGTTGATGATCAACTTGGCACACATCACACAGGGCGACGCGCTGACGAACACCACCTTGTCGCGCACGCTGCCCGGCGCCTTCACGAGCGCATTCATCTCGGAGTGGATGCAGCCACAGTTCCCCGGGACGGTGGAGTCGCACTTGTTGGGCAGCCCGCGCGCGTTGCCGTTGTAGCCGATCGCCAGGACGTTCTCGAGCCGCTGATCGGTGACGACGGTCCCCACCTGGAGTCGCGCGCAGGTCGAGCGCTTGGCCAGCTCCTCGGCCATCCGCATATAGACCTCGTACAGCGGAATCCGATCGACCTGCAAGGACGGGTCGGCGGCGAGCAGGTGGTCCTTACTTGCGCTCATGTAACTCCTCATCGGGGTCGAAAGCGACGTATTTACCACGCGCCCGCTGTTGCGCCAGCCAGGTGTCGAAGCCGGAGGGGGTCAGGCCGTTGGAGCGTTCTTGCTGCTCCGCCGAGCGTATCGCCAGAAAGTTGGCGTATTCATTCTTGACGTGCTCGTTGTGGCCCCGCACCCACCGCCAGTCGATGGTATGATGAGCGGCCACCTGCGCCAGCGCCTGCCACAGCTCGACGTTCTCGAGCGTGCCGGTCTTGCGACGCCAGCCCCGTGCCTGCCAGGCGGGCATCCATTCGGTCATCCCTTTCACCAGATACTCGGAATCTGAAACGAAGCGCACGACGGCGTTGTGCCACTGGCGGCGAACCCACTCCAGCGTCGCAATCGCGCCGGCCAGCGCCATCCGGTTGTTCGTGGTCTGCGGCGCGCAGTCGTAGAAATCCCAGCGCGCCACGCTGTCGCCCGCGGGCGCCTCGATCAGCGACGCGTTGCCGCCGCGGCTCGCCTTGCTCGAGTCGTTCCCGAGACAGCTCTCGTCGGCGTGCACGAGTACGAACGGCTGCCCTGCTGTCATGGCTCGATCACGACGGGAATGTCGGTTTGCTGCAAGATCTCCTCGGCGTGGGAAGCGGTCACCTGCGCCCGCTGGCCGACGTGGGCCCCGGCAAACAGCGCGTCGCACCCAATGCGCTGAACCACCCGGGCCACGGCTTCACCCGGTGTGCCACGCTCGATGTGTGTCTCGAACGCCACGCCTTGCAACGACAAGACCGCCTCCGCTTCTCCAACGACCAGAATGCCGATCGCCGGATCGATCGTCGCGTGGATGATGTGCACCGTGCTCTGCGTGACGCTCGCAAACCGGGCCACCGCTGCCAGCGCCCGTTGCGCCGTCGGCCGGCCGTCATACGCAATGGCGCAGGAGTTCATGGGCGACGGCTTGCTCGCGCACACGATCACGCTGCGCTCCGCGATCCGGATCAATGCCGAGACCGTCTTGCCCAGCCCATCCGCCGGTGAGGAGCGCCCGCGCTTTCCCACGAGCACTGTGTCGACATCACGCGCGAGCGTCGCGAGCTCTGTGCTGGGGTCACCGAACAGCTGAACCGTTTGTACCGGCAACCCGGCGTCGCTCACGCGCTCCTCGGCGCGGCTCAGCAGTTCACCGGAGTCGGAGGCGCGCCGTCCACCACCGAGCAGGTGCGTCTCCCTGACGTGCACGACGAGGAGCCGGGATTTGAATCGTTTGCCGACGACGACCGCCTGCTCCAGCGCTTCATCGGCGTTGGGGCTGCCGTCCAGGCCAATCAGCAATCGGGTGAACACGCTACGGAGCGGCGCTCAGGGCAGCACCGCGAAGCTCTCGAGGTCGCGCAAGCGAAACGCAAGCAGGTCGCCAGTCATGGGTAACCGTCCCGTGAGCACGTCATCGCGCCCGCTCGTTTCGAGGCGCTCGGCCACGACGACATATTCGGTGCCGCGACGCCGGAGCGCTACCCGCAGGTGTTGCCGGACGGCGCGCTCCAACGCATCGAGCGCCTCCGGCGACAACGAGCGGTATTCGGGAATCGTGGCCATGAGCCGGGTGTCAGGAGACCGTAATAGTTCCGGGCGGTCCACCCACAATGCGCCCAATGCGCGCCGCGGCAGGCGTCTTTTCATTCTTTAGTGCGGCCAGCAGTGAGTCAGCTCGATTGGGCGGCACGGCAATCAGCAAGCCACCTGATGTTTGCGCATCGAACAGCAGCACGCGAATCGTCTCGGGTACCGCGGCATCGAACCGCACTGTGTCCGCGAGGGCCTCGCGGTTGCGCTTGGTGCCGCCCGGGATCGCGCCGCGCGCTGCGAGATCCGCCGCCCTGGGGAGCAGCGGCACGCTCGC
The DNA here is from genome assembly GCA_003221895.1 of Gemmatimonadota bacterium. Taxonomy (GTDB): domain Bacteria; phylum Gemmatimonadota; class Gemmatimonadetes; order Gemmatimonadales; family GWC2-71-9; genus 20CM-2-65-7. The sequence continues at coordinate 50,481 of QHUJ01000148.1, forward strand.
CGCGTCGATCTCGGCAGACACACCGCTCGCCGCAAGCATGTTGTGCAGGTGGCCCAGGAGCCCGAATCCGGTGACATCCGTGGCTGCATGCGCGCCATTGGCGAGCATCGCGCGCGCGCCGCCGGCGTTGAGCGTCGCCATCGACGTCACGGCATCTGCCAGATCCGCTGCGGAAGCGAGATCGCGTTTCAGCGCGGTCGTCAGCACGCCGGTGCCGATCGGCTTCGTGAGAACGAGCACGTCGCCCGCTTGGGCGTTGGCCAGTGTTACGATGCGGTTTGGGTGTACCTCGCCGATCGCGACCATGCCGTACTTGGGTTCGGGATCATCGACGGAGTGGCCGCCGAGCACGAACGCTCCGGCTTCGCGCGCGATATCGGCGCCGCCGCGCAGCACGTCGCCCAGCAGCTCATAGGGCAAGGTGTCGCGTGGCCAGCCGACGATGTTCAGCGCGAGCAACGGCGTAGCGCCCATCGCATAGATGTCGGAGAGGGCGTTGGCAGCGGCGATGCGACCGAAGTCGTAGGCGTCGTCGACGATGGGTGTGAAAAAGTCCACGGTCGCCACGATCGCGCGATCCGGCGTCAACTGGTACACGGCGGCGTCGTCCCGCGTCGAAGCATCGACCAGGATGCGTGGATCCGTGAAGGTTGGCACGTGGCGCAAGACCTGCGCCAGCTCGGCAGGGCCGAGCTTGCAGGCTCAGCCGGCGCCGTGCGAAAGCGCAGTCAGCCGAATGGTCGTCATTGTGCAGCGAAGATAGCTACGAAAGACGCCAGGCGAGCAGCGCTCCCGCAGCGACGTACCGCGCAACATCACACACGATATCGGTCACGATCGCGCGCCTTGCCATTCCCTCGGGTGCCGGTGTAAACCACTTCGGTGAAGAAACCAGCAATCCAAACAACAGAAACAACATCCACCACGCACCGCTCCCCAGCGAATCGAACCACAATGACGCGATCAACGTGAGCAGCGCGGCTTCCACGAGTCGCCGTTTGAGCACGAACGTCGGGACGCCTACGTAGACCGTGGCGTCCGGTGGCACGGCCAGCCGGTTGACGATATAGGTCGTGAGAAATGTCGCGATCTCGAACCACGCGCCGACGACGATCCAGGCGAATACGATCCGGCCGAGCGTCACCTAGCGCGACCCGCGGTAGCCCGGCCCTCGCAGTCCCCGACCAGGCCGCTCGCTGGTGATCTGACCCTTCCGCAGCACGGCCTTCCCGTTGACCAGCACATACTCGATGCCGGCGGATGTCTGATGCGGCTGCTCGAACGTGGCGCGGTCGATCACCGTCGCCGGGTTGAAGACGGTGATGTCGGCATACATG
>QHUJ01000099.1 GCA_003221895.1 Gemmatimonadota bacterium
AGCTACACACGGGGGGAGATCCGTCAGGCGCTCGGCGGCGACCTCTCGAGCTCCCTGCCGCACCGGGACGGGCGCGTCGTATGCGGCTGCTTCAGGCCCGATCTCAACCCCGACGCCCCTGATGTCATCCTGTCCGCCCGCGGTCCTAGGATCGAGCGCTGGGCGCGAGTCTTCGCGACGCAGCGTGAGTTCATACCGTGCTTCGTGAAGGCAGATACGAACGCCTGGGAGTACGTAGGTCGCTTCTGCGTGCGTCGGGTCATCTCGGACCTGGTCGAGCTTAGGGCCAGGGCGAGGGCCGCGTCCAGGCCGCCGAAAGACCTCTCGATGGTCCTGTACCTACGGGGTAGGTAAAGCGCCGTTGGTGCTTAACTATATTTGTGAAGTGCACTATAATTCTTACTATTCACTTGACAATCTTAGTACAACTAGCGTATCTTGCACTGGTTAGAACGCACCATAGTTCGTTGCAACGACTCACAAGAGCAAAAGAGGACCATATGGTCGGTATTATGACGAGGGACCCGATGCTGGATCTGCTGCATCAGCTGGAACACCGCATGGGCCGGACTTTCAACGGCGAGCCGTTACGCGCGTCCGAGTGGTCTGTACCCGAGGCCGCGACGACCGCCTGGCTGCCGCTGGTGGACATCTTCGAGGAGCCCGATGTCATCCGCTTGGTCGCGGAGGTACCCGGAGTGAGGCCCGAGGACGTGAAGATCTCGGTCGAGGGCAACCTGCTGACGATCACGGGCACGAAGGCGCAGGTGGCGGAGGAGAAGGCCGAGAAGGTCCATCGCTATGAGCGGACCTATGGCGCCTTCGAGCGGACGTTCAGGTTGTCGGCCTCGATCGATCCCAAAAAGATCAAGGCGACCTACGACCTCGGCGTGCTGACGATCACGCTGCCGAAGGCGGAGACGGCCAAGCCGCATTTGATCGAGGTGGAAGTCACGCAGCAGAAGGCGGTGGAACTTACGCCGCAGAAGGCGTTGAACGCCTGACCGGATCTGTTCGGAGGAGGAGGGTGGAGGGTATTTCGCCCTCCTTCTCGCCCGGAGAGGCTACGTGCTGACGGAGTACACACTATGGAAGGCCTGCTAACACACGTCGCTACGGCGGACTGTTTCATCACTCCACCTCATCCGGCGCTGGATTGCGGGATCGTCACAGCGTGGTGGCACTACCAGGTGAAGGGCGCACGGCCACGCCACGGCAGCACGGGGACGAGCAACGCGAGCGGCAACGTCAGGGACGACCCTAGCGAACATGAATCGCCCTGAGGACCGACCGAGAATCGTAGCAGAATCACAACAAGACTCACAACGCGCGACCCCCTGAGCAGAGTTCAGGGGGTCGCCGTCTTTTCCGAAACCCCACAGCGAAAGCCGCTGCAGAGCCTGATCTTCACTCAGTCGGGACGGCGGGATTTGAATGCAACGGCCCCCATGCGGGGCCGTTGTTTTATCGGCACTTACGCGCACCAAAGGACCGCATTGGCAGCTATCGGCAATTATGGACCGGCAAACACTACGGCAAACATCTCCAGCCAGTGTGGATGCTCCCGGCGGATCAGCCGGGCGTTTGACACTGTCCGGTTGCCGCCGCCTTCTCGATCGCGTCCAACATCCGATGGCGCGTGACCGCGTCGTCGAACGTGGCAGAGAGATGCGTTCCCTCGCGATAGTCCCGCGCGAAACGTGCGTACGCCTGGGCGACGTTGATGGCAGGGCCGTGCAGCGGCGAGAACCGGTACTGCGGCGGCACGGGCAGGACCTCGGGCGAGGACTGCGCACCGCTGCCGCCACGTACGGTCAGCTCGAAGATCTGGGCCTGGCCGCCGTCAGCCGTAACCTGCAGGTCGCCGTCGGTGCCGTTGATCTCCCACAACAGGTTCGTGCCGCGCGAACGTCCGCCGCGATAGTGAATCGAGAGCGCGGCGCCACCGTCGAGCAGTCCGGTGACGCACACCTGATCGTCGGCGTTCATCGGCCTGCTCTCTTCCGTCCCCGCGATCGTGAATGACTTGCGGCGCATGGTCATCGTGGCCGAGAGCTCTCGCACCTCGCCAAGGCAGTAGCACAGCGCGTCCGCCGCGTGGCCGAGCGCGATCGCGAGCAGCGTCGCGCCGTTCTTCCTGTCGCTCATGTACACGTTGTAAGGCTCTATCGTCGGTCCCCAACCCATCCCTGAGCCGATCAGCGTGGTGGACAGAACCTCACCGACATACCCTTGGCGGATCAGGTCACGCACGTACAGCACCGGCGGTGCGGAGCGCGCCTGCAGCCCCGCCACGGCGAGGACGCCTTTCTTCTTCGCCAGTGCGGCCAGTTTCTCCGCCTCCCGTAGGCCGTTGCCGAGCGGCCATTCGCAATAGACGGCCTTGCCCGCGGTGAGCGCCGCGGTCGCCAGCTCGAAGTGATACGGCACCTTTACGGTGATAGCGACGACGTCCACGTCCGCGCGGTTCACCAGGTCTTCGTGATTGTCGAACGCGAGCGGCACTCCGAAGCGCTTGCCGGCGGCAGCGGCGGATTCGCGCCGGCTCGTGGACAGCGCCGTGATCTCGAAGTCATCCGGGAGCGACTGTAAGGCCGGGATGTGCGCCTGCGCCGCCCAGCCGCGATCCGGATTGGCGCCGATGATGCCGACGCGAATTCTTTTGGTCATGATTCTTTGTTGAACATATAGCGAGCGATCTTCCAGCCATTCGCGCCGCGAGAAAAGATGAAGAGCTCCCGGTTCGCCTCGGGCCCGCTCGCTCCGGTGGCCACCACGGTGGCCGTGCCCGCCGAGTGGGTGCGCGCGTAAGCGACATCGCCCTTCACTGTCAGCTCGTCGACGGTGAAGTGGATGGCGATACGGATGTTCGCAAAGACCGCGTCGTACGCGCCCCGGACCGCCGACCGGCCGGATGCGGTCGGGAAGCCCGCGGGCATGAAGACGCCATCCTCGGCGTAGAGCTGTTCGATCCGAGCGGCATCGCCGGCGTTCAGGGACGTTTCATAGGTGGCCAACAAGGAGCGTAGCTCTTGTTCAGCGGGAGACATGACAACCTCCAAAGGTTGCTCCACGTGAGGCGTGGAGGCCAGGAGCGCGAACGGCAACAGCAATGCGGAGAAGCGAGAGCGATAGGTCACGTGAGGTCCGAGGGTTGGGGTGGTGCGAAGGCGACCAGCAAGTCGCGGAGAGCGGTGAGTCGACGACGACCGAGAGACCCGAGGGTCTGCGTCGCGGCGTCGGCGACGTCGTGATCGAGGCGATTCAGCAGGGCCCTTCCCGCGGGCGTGATCCGATTGGTGCTGCGCCGGCGATCGTCGGCATCGGTCCCGCGCACAACGAGTCCTGCGCGCGCGAGACCCGACATCAGGCGCGTGAGATCGGAATCGCGCGTCACCATGCGCGCGCCGATCTCGCTGCAGGAGAGGCCACCCCGCCCCGCCGCGCGGAGAATTCGCAGGACGTTGTATTGCGACGGCGAGAGCCCCGCGGCGGCGGTGACCGCATTGGATCGTGCGGCCGCCAGCCATGCGGCTCGGACCAGCGCGATCAGCACCTCCTCTTCCAGCGAATCGCGAATCGCCATTGCGGCGGCAGGCGTTGGAACGGACATGGGGCAATAATTACTCCTCGCGAGGAGTAATTGTCAAGTGCCAGGGACGACGACAAACGGCGAACCTTTTCGGCTCGCCGTTTCAGGAGGGACGGCGGGATTTGACGCGTCCGGCGCGGAGCGCCGCTGACCGGCGCAGTCGGTCAAGCGGAGCGAGGCCGCGGAGCGGCCGCCGCGCTCAACCCACGACGACCGGACCGCGTGCGGAGGGAAGGCCGTAGATCCAGCCCACCACTGCACCGTAGACCAGATGGCCCAGCAGACTGCCGGCGATCATCTCGAGATCGCCGCGGGAGAATACCCCGCCCCCAACCAGCGGCGTGAAGACCAACTGCGCCAGCACGAACACCATCATGCCGTAGAGCGCCCCGCGAACCAGGGCTCCACCGGGAAGCCGACGCTCGAAGACGCCCGCGTAGACGAGTGCGAACGCGACCCCCGCCAAGAAATCGACGCACCAGCCGACGGCTGGCCCGACCGTGAGGTACGCCGGAACCAGGCCGAGCGCCGTGCTCAGGATTTGTCCGATGGCGATCTGGGGCAAGCCCACCGAGGGCTCAACGAGGAGCAGGGCGGTCATCGCCGCGGTCCCGATGAGACCAGCTGCAACGGCACGAGTGGCGTTCATGTCGCTCCCTTGAACAGCGGCACTACGGCTGCGCGCGCCCGTGGCTCACAGCCCAGACGTACGTCGCGACCATCAAGACCTGGGCTTCGGTGATGCGGCCTGGGCGTCGCATCATGACGGTTCCTGTCATCCCTTGATCGATGCGATCGAGGATAGCGCCGTAGCTCCCGTCAATGTGACGCCATTTCGGACCCGTGAGGGCGGGTGCGATTGGACCACCCTGCAGCTTGTCGCCGTGACACGCGTGGCATGATCCGCGGCCGTGAAAAACCAGGCGCCCCGCATCGACGGTGGCCGGCGTCGCTAACGCCGAATCGGGCGGCGCTTCCCGCTTCGTGGTATCCACGCTCTGGGCGTCTGTCCAGCCCACGCCCAAGACCAGCGAGATGGCCGCGACCGCAACAGCCGGTCCCCAACGTCCTTTCATCCGTCCCTGGGCCTTGTGCTGACGCATCAATACTGAGGAAGGATCCGCGCGGCCACAATCCCGAGTACGCTTTTTCCGACTCCTTTGACGCTGCAAACAGGGGGCTTGGAGTGAAAGAAAAAGCCCCACACCGCAACTCGGTGTGAGGCTTGATCTCACTCAGTCGGGACGGCGGGATTTGAACCCGCGACCCCCTGAACCCCATTCAGGTGCGCTACCGGGCTGCGCTACGTCCCGTTCTTTCACTTCCCGGATCCATCACACCGCCTTGCCGTCTTGCAACTAGGCTTGCAGCTGCCAGCCACTAGCTCCAAGGGTAGTTGCGAAGTTGCACAGACGGCGAAGTGGCTCCAAGTCGCCAGCTTCAAGCACGAAGAAGTTACCCACCCGATGGGGCCTTTCGCTACCGAGGGTACGCACCATAGTTTGGGCTGAAGCCAAGGTCCTCGAGCAAAGCGATGCCTCCATACACGCTCTCCGTCAACGGCCGGTCCCACACCGTGAACGTTCCGGCCGCCATGCCGCTCCTCTGGGTACTACGCGACACGCTGGGCCTGACGGGAACAAAGTTCGGCTGCGGTATCGCGCAATGCGGCGCCTGCACCGTCCTGGTGGACGGCGAGGCGACGCGAACGTGCATGACGCCAGTGTCGGCCGTGAGCCGCCGCTCGATCACGACGATCGAAGGGCTCTCGCGCGACGGGAGCCATCCGGTGCAGCGAGCCTGGATCACGGAGGACGTGCCGCAATGCGGGTTCTGCCAATCGGGACAGGTGCTGGCCGCGGCGGCGCTGCTCGCCAAGAAGCCGCGCCCCACCGACGCCGAGATCGACCAGGCGATGACTAACATCTGCCGCTGTGGTACCTACCAGCGCGTGCGCCGCGCGATCCACCGCGCGGCCGGGGAGGTGTAGCATGACACGCGCAACCCAGACGCGGCGCGAATTTCTCCAGACCGGTGCGACCGTCGGCGCGTCTCTCGTCATCGGGTTTCACCTGCACCGGCCCGCGCCGGGCACCTTCAAGCCCAACGCGTGGCTCGAGGTCCATCCCGACGGCACCGTGAGCATCTGGACCGGCCGCTCGGAGATGGGCCAGGGCGTCAAAACCGCCATGCCGATGATCGTGGCCGAGGAACTCGACGTTGACTGGCAAACCGTCCGTGTTGTCCAGGCGGATGCCAATCCAGCCTATGGCGATCAGATGACGGTGGGAAGCCGGAGCGTCCAGAGTGGCTGGGAGCCGCTCCGCAAAGCCGGCGCCGCCGCCCGCGAGATGCTGATCTCAGCTGCGGCGCTCACCTGGGGCGTGCCGCCCGAAGCGTGCCGGGCTGAGCGCGGGGTCGTGCGGCACGGCGCGAGCGGACGGCAACTCCGCTACGGGCAGCTCACGGCGCGCGCGGCCTCCCTCCCCGTCCCCGAGAACCCGCCGCTCAAGCCGCCTGCGGAGTTCCGCATCGTCGGGACTCGGGTGCCGCGCGTGGACTCGGCAGACAAGGTCACCGGCAAGGCACGTTACGGGATCGACGTGCGTGTCCCCGGTATGGCGTTCGCCGCGGTGGCGCGCTGCCCGGTGTTCGGCGGCCGCGTTCGGCGGTTCGATGCGGCGCCCGCGCTCGCCATCCCTGGCGTGCTTCGCGTGGAACAGATCTCGCGCGGTGTGGCGGTGGTGGCGGAGAACACTTGGGCGGCTTTCCAGGGGAAGAAAGCGCTGCAGGTCGAGTGGGACGAGGGCGACACGGCGCGATGGTCGAGTGATGGCATCTCGCGCGCGTTCGCCGACGCTGCGACGCATCCTGGCCAATCGGTCCGCGCCATCGGCGATGTGGACACGGCGCTCGCGGGGGCCGCCCGCACCGTCGAAGCCGTGTACGAGGCTCCGTATCTCGCGCACGCCTGCATGGAGCCGATGAACTGCACCGCACACGTGACGAACGGCAAGGCGGAGATCTGGGCACCCACCCAGAACCCCCAGGGCATCCAGCGCGAGGCGGTACGGGTCCTGGGCTTCCCCGTCGGAGCCGTCACAGTTCACGTGACCTACCTGGGCGGCGGATTCGGCCGGCGCGGCGGGCCGGTGGATTATGCCAACGAAGCGATCGAGCTGGCGGCGAAGGTCGACCGGCCCGTGCAGGTCGTGTGGACGCGTGAGGACGACATCCAGAACGGTCTGTACCGCCCCGCGACCTACAACCTGCTGCGCGCCGGTCTCGACCAGACGGGCCGGCCCGTGGCTTGGAGCCACAAGCTCGTTGGGCCTGACGGTGCGTCGTTCATGATCACGCGCGGTGCTGACGAGGTGATTTACGCGATTCCCAACTTCCGCCTCGAACGAGTGACCGAGGACCCCGGGATTCCCATCGCGCCGTGGCGCGGAGTGGGGCCGTCGCAGAACGGGTTCATTGTCGAGAGCTTCGTGGACGAGCTGGCGCACGTC
>QHUJ01000169.1 GCA_003221895.1 Gemmatimonadota bacterium
CGCATCGATCACGATCACGCGGCCCGGCGCCGCCGTCGTGCCGGGCGCCGGCATGGCCATGCTGATCCCGCCCATGTTCATCACGTTGCTCGTGTTGTGGTTGGCGACGAACACGAGGCGGCCGTCGCCCGAGATGCCGATGCCGTCGGGCTGCGCGAAGTCACCCTTCACCGTCGTCACAACGCTCCAGCGCTTCACGTCAATGACGGTGACGTCATTCGACCGCTGGTTGGGCACCCACACTTCGCTGCCATCGGGCGTGTAGGCGACGAGCCACGGCCAATCACCCGTGGCAACCGACTGCACGAGCTTCGGCTTGGCGGGATCGGCGAGATCGAAGACCAGCAGCTTGCCCGTGAGCTGCGCGGTCGCGACGAGCGTGTGGCCATCGGGAGAGACCGCGAGCTGCACCAGCACCTGGCTCGTGTCGCCGCCCGGCACCTCAACAATGCCGACCTGCTCGCGCTTGGCATCGTACACGGCGATCTGGTTTGCGCCGAGACTCGCGATGTAGGCGTGCTTGCCATCGGGCGCGACGGCGAGACCGTGCGGGCGCGGCACCAGCACTTCGACCTCTTCCGGCGTCATCGTCTTCCGATTAATCACCGCGATCCGCGCCGGCGCGTTGACGGCCGACATCGAGCGCGTCGCGTACAGCATGGTGCTCTTCGGGTCGAGCGCCAACAGTCCCGGCGTCACCGTTTCCGCTTTGGCAACGACGTGATTGGACCGATCGAGCTTGACCACCACGTTGTCGCCGACCAGCGAGACGTACCAGTACGAGCCGTCGGGTTCGACCACGATGTGATGCGGCTTGGGATGCGCCGAGAACCCCATGGTCGTGAAGTCGACGATCGCGACGACGGAGTCGTTGGCCGCGTTGATGACCGTGACCTTGCCTGACGCCTGATTCGCGACGTAGACGAATATCGGCGACAGCAGCGCGAGCAGGATGTTCATGGCACCGGCGCCGTCGGGCGCGCCTTGAGAATGAACAGGCCCTCGGTCATGCTCGACACCGCGACAACGCCGCTCTTGAAGAACGGATAGTTGCCCCACGTGCCCTCGAAGCCGGGCTCATCCGGGCCCACGGGATGGGTGTCGAAGAACCCGATCTCCTTCGGATGCAGACGATCGGTGATATCGAGCACCCGCAACCCGCTCACATAGTTCGATTGATACATCGTGTTGCCGACCAGCCAGAGATTGTGGTCGGTGGCTTTGTTCTTGGAGATGTACTGGCCCGCGAGCAGAGGATTCTCGAGATCGCTCACGTCCCAGATCAGCGTGCGGGTGCCATCGACCAGGCCTTCGATCTCGTCCAGCTCGTCGTCCTCATACGCGTAGCGTTGGTCGTCCGTGAGCCAGCCCTGGTGCGCATAGCCGACGTTCGGGTACGCCGCGCGCGAGATCGCGACCGGATGCGCCTTGTCCGTCACATCCGCGATCGACAAGTGCGTCTCGTTCCAGCCAAAGCAAATCTGCCGGCCCTGATACTTCGTGGTGGGACCATGATAGACCACGCACTGCGCGTCGTGCGTGTACCCCGTGCCCTGGCGGCCCGTCTGCGGATCGGCGAAGCAGCCCGCGAATTTGGGCTTCACCGGGTCGCGGACGTCCACCATGTGGAGCCCGCCGCCGCACATCTCACCGCCGGCATTCGAGCCGGTCAGATAGATGAAGCCACTGGCCGTGTCTGCCACGATGTCGTGCACGCTGTGCGCCATGCCGTAGTGCGCGTCTTCCGTGAATTTCTGCGGCGTCTTCACGCCGCGCAGCCGGTCGAGATCGAAGATCTGCATGCCGTGATTGCGCGAGGCATCGGACACGATGTAGGCGTAATGCTTGTAGGTCTTGATCTCGCGCCAGAACGTGCCTGGCGAGCCCGTGGTCTTCGGCAGATCGCCGAGGTACACAGGTTTCGTCGGCTCGCTAATGTCCACGAACGCCGTGCCATCGACCCGCCCCACCAACGCGTATTCCTTGCCGGTCTGCGGATCGGTGTAGCCCCAGATGTCGCTCAGCTGCACGCCGCGCTTGCCGCCGATCGCCGAGACCGGCAGGAATGACATTAGATCGACCTGGCTACAGCCGAAGATCTGCACCTTGCCGCTCGTGCACTCGCGCTGCGCGCCGGTGATCGCCGCCAGGCTCGTCACATCGCCCACCAGATGCCCAGCCTGCTGCCACGTTCCGTTGGCGCGCCGCGCGTAGAGCGCGACGCCGCCCTCACCGTAGTCCTCATTGCCGATCGTCACTGCCACGACTGAGCCGCTCGCCACGATTTCACCGCCGAACCGGTCGCCATCGACCAGGGTGGCAGGGCCCACCTTCGTGGACGTCGGGAAGCCGGTCGAATCGCGGGTGAAGCGATACACGCGCCCCTGGAACTGATTCGCGCCCGCCGCGCCCACCCACAGCTCGTTGCCCACCTCGGCGAGCGCCGAGCCGAACCGCGCCCCGAACGAGCCGTCGAACGGCAACACGCGCATCACGGGAGTCCATTGCCCGCTCACGCTGTCACGGCTGAAGAACCAGACTGCACCGGCGGCGCGATCGTTCAGCGCACCGATGATCGCGGTGTCGCCGCGGAGAATGATCGCCGACCCAAACGAGCTGGCCCGTCCCGTCGTCGGTCCGGGAGACGACAGGCGCACCTCCATTTTCCAGTTGCCCGATGCCTCGCGATTGTAGACGTAGACGGCGCCCGTTCCCGAATCCGCGCGCAAGGAGCCGATCATCAGCCGGTTGCCCGATGCCGCCACCGCCTGGCCGAACGTCGTGTTCAGGGTATCAGCCGGCGTCAGGGTCGTTTCAGCGGCCCACGTCTGGCCGCTGCGGCGGTAGATGTAAACGGCACCACGTCTCCGATTGGAACCGGTCGAGACATACGCGCGGTCACCCGCCAGCAGAATCGACGCGCCGAATCCGTCGCCCGCCTGCCCGTCCTTCGGCGTGAGGCGTCCGGTTTCCTTCCAGCCGCTGGCGTCGCGCGTGAAGACGTAGACCGCGCCGACTTCCGAATCGGCTTTCTCCGAGCCCACGAGCAGCGAGTTCCCCCCCCCTCCCGCGTCGAGCGCAACGGCAGAACCGAAGCCGTCGCCGTTCGTCGCGCCGGAGCGGGTCAGTTTCTTGGCGGCGGTCCAGGCACCCTTCGCGTCCTGCGTGTAGATGTAGACCACGCCGGGCCCGTAGGCATTGCCGGGTTGGCCGACCACCACTTCGCGGCCCCCGCCACTCATGGCGATTCCGCTGCCGAACGCGCCTTGCGCGGGCAGTGCCGCGGGACTGACAGCGACTGCAACGGCAATCAACAACAGGTTTCGACGCGACACGAATGCACTCTCCACGGGAGATGGATCGACGGCGTGGCGTTGCTGCGAGCGATCAGGCGAAGAGCTGAGAAGATTGGGAGCTGGAGGGCGGCGGCGGTCGCATGCCCGCAAGAGCGCGACCCGCGTCCGTCCAGCGCGAGCGCAGCCACTCGGTCAGCCACAGCGGCAGCGCGCGGGTGCGCTCGAGCGGCTCCTCGCCAATCGTCGGCTTCCTTCCCAACAGCATCTCGCGCGCGAGCGACTGCACCGCGGCCATGTCGTTGCGCGCCGTCGCCGGTTTGCCGAGCGCGCTCGCGATGCCGGTGTCGGCTACGAGCACGCCCTGGTCGGCGAGCAGCACATTTTCGGGTTTCAGCTCACCGTGAGCGATCTCGGCGGCCTGGGCGTGCTCGAGGCCGGCGAGGACGCCGCGGAGAATCTCGACTGCCCGCGCGAGGGGAATGGGACCGTTGTTGCCGATCCAGGCGCGCAACGTCGTCCCGGGAACAAAGGGCCGCGTGTGGTAAACGAAGGAACCCGCCCGCCCCGCCCCGCGTGGCGGCACGAGATGAGGGTGCTGCAGCTTCTCGGCCAGCAGCAGCACGGCGCGCTCGAATTGGAGATCGTTGATGCCCAGCGACAGAGCGGCCGGCAGAATCTTGACCAGGAGCTGCGTGCCGTTCTCGGATTGGCTTGCCACAAACAGCCGGTATTCTCCTACCGGCCTGACTTCGCGCTCGATCCGATACAGGGGGCCGAGCGCTTCCGCTAAGGCGGCGCGGAGTTCGGACATGATTCGCAACTTAGCTCCGGGACTTTGAATGGGAAGGGACTACTCCCCCGTTTCCCGTCTAATCCCCTGGTAGAGGGCCTGAGCACGCCGTCGCTCCGAAGACGAACCGAAAATCTTCTCCCCATCGAAGCGCCCGTTCTCGATGAAGATCTCCGAGATCTTGAGGCCCGCGGTGACGCTCCCGGCGACATAGACACCCGCGACCGTGGTCTCCAGCGTGTCGGCATCGATCTCGGGCCGTCCCGATTCCTGATCGACCTTGATGCCGATGCGCGTGAACAACTCGAAATCGGGCTGGAAGCCGATCAGCGGGTAGACGCGATCGGCGGGAATGCGCTCTTCGTTTCCCAGCGCCCTTCGCACCAGCACATCGCGCTCCGTGATCTCGACCACCTGGCTGCCGAGCCGCGCCTGGATTTCACCCGCCTTGATGCGGTTCTCGAGATCGGGGCGCAGCCAATACTTCACGCTCTTGGGCCAGGTCTTGCCGCGATACATGATGGTCGTCGTACGGGCGCCGGCGCGAAACAGTTGCAACGCCGCTTCGACCGCGGAGTTCTTGCCGCCGATCACGACGACGTCGCAACCGTACGACAGGTGAGCTTCGTCGAAGTAGTGATGCACATGAGGCAGGTTCTCTCCCGGCACGCCGAGACGATTCGGGTGATCGAAGTAGCCGGTTGCGAGAACCAGCCTGTCCCACGTAATCGGCTCGACGCCCAACCTCGTTTTCACGTGTTGGGCATCGATCAGTGTGGCGTACGTCCGGACACGCAACCCCTCAGCGCGCGCCACGCCGCGATAGTACTTCAGCGCTTCTTCGCGCGTGGCCTTGGCGCCGGTGCACACGAGCGGATGCCCGCCGATTTCCAGCCGTTCGGGCGTCGTGAAGAACGTCATGCCGATGGGGTAGCGGACAATCGAGTTGGCGAGCGCGCCGGCGTCGATGACGAGCGGGTCGATACCGCGCCGCTTCGCCGAGATGGCGCAGGCGAGACCGATCGGTCCGGCGCCGACGATGATGGCGGCTTCGTGCGGCATGGAGGCGGAATCTACCTTGACGCTCCGGTTCCTCGCAACAATATTGTTGCGTATGGCCAGACGCGGTCGAGCCAACAAAAGCCTGATCAAGCAGCGCTACCACGTCGCCAAGGTCGCCTTCCCCGACGACGCCGACCTGGCGCGCAGCCTGGGCGTGCACCGGAGCGCCGTGGTCCGGTGGAAGCGCGGCGAAGCGCCCGCGGCGCGGAACTGGGAGCAGCTCGTGGGGCTCGACACCGTCGTCTCGCTGCTCGAGGGCTTTCTCGACCTCTCCAGCATTCCGAAGTGGCTACGGGGTATCAACGCCCACCTCGGCGATCGGCGCCCCATCGACGTGATTCGCCAGGGGCGTCTTTCCGAAGTGGTCGCCGCGATCGAAGCGGAAAAGGCCGGCGCCTTCGCCTGATGCCATGGCGGGTCTTTCCGTGGGACCCCGCCGCGCAGCCCGGCGAGCCGTTCTCCTCCAGCTACATCCATCCCAGTCAGGGCTCCGGACGATTTGATATCCCCGGCAAGCTGGTCGTCTATCTCGCCGAGACCGCCGTTCACGCCGTCGCGGAGAAGCTGCAGCGCTTTCGCGGGCAGCGTATCGACCGTAAGGAGCTGATCGAGTCCGGTAAAGCCCTGGCGCTCGTGGAGTGCGGGTTGGGAAAACTCAAGCTCGCCGATCTCTGCGACCCAAGCGTCCTCGTGAAGTACGGCATCCGGCCGGACGTGCTGGCGAGTCGGGAGTTGGCCAAGACTCAAGCGGTGGCGGCGGGGCTGCTGAAGGAAGGGTTCGCGGCGCTGCGGTGGTGGTCGGCGCTCTCGGGCGATTGGCACACGATCGTCGTGTTCGAAGGAGCAATCGAGTATGGGGCGCCCGAACTACTCACGATCGGGCACCCTGCTGTTCAGGAGGCAAGCATCGCCCTCGGCATTAGCATATAGCGTGTTCTCGCCCGCCACCGCAGTCCCCTTCGTCGCGCTGCTCCTGGCGATCGCACTCATGCCGCTGGCGGCGCCGCACTGGTGGGAGCGGAGCCGCAACAAAGCGTTCCTCACTACGCTGATTTCCGCGCCGACGCTCGTCTATCTTGGCATCCACGCGCCCCATCTCCTGGTCGAGAAGGGGCAGGAATACTTCCGGTTCATCGTCGTGATTGGGGCCCTCTTCGTCATTACGGGAGGGATTCACATTCGCGGGTCACTGGCCGGAACGCCCGTCGTCAACACCGGTGTGCTGGGCATCGGTGCTGTGCTCGCCAACGTGCTCGGCACGACCGGCGCGTCGGTGCTGCTGATCCGGCCCCTGTTGCGCGCCAACAAACGCCGGAAACACGTCGCGCACATCGTCATCTTCTTCATCTTTATTGTCGCAAACTGCGCCGGGCTGCTCACGCCCATCGGCGATCCTCCACTCCTGCTCGGCTTCCTGCGGGGCGTGCCGTTCGCGTGGACGCTCAGGCTTTGGCCGCAATGGCTCGTGGTGAACGGGATCCTGCTCGCGATCTTCTACTTCTGGGACCAGCAGGCGTTGGGTCGGGAGGAGAAGGAGGAGGCGCGCGTCCACGAGCCACTGCGGATCGAGGGCTGGGTCGAGATGCTCGTGCTGGCGGGGGTGATCGTGACGATCCTGGCGTCACCTCCGGGACGGAGCGCGATCATCGTGGCACTCGCGCTCATCGGCTACTTCGCGGGCTCGCGGGAACGGCGCACGCAGAACGTGTTCACGTTTGGTCCGCTGATCGAGGTGGTTGTGCTGTTCGCCGGGTTGTTCGCCACCATGGCGCCCGTGCTGGAGATGCTGAACACGTGGGCCCAGCGATCCGATTTCGCGGTGCGAACGCCGGCGCAGTTCTTCTGGGCATCTGGGGCGCTGTCGAGTGTACTCGACAACGCGCCGACGTATCTCGCGTTCGCCGCGGCGGCGGCAGGACTGCAGGGACTCGCGCCGCATGGGAACTACATCGGCATGATCGACTCGAGCGTGCTCGCCGCCATCGCGACGGGATCGGTATTCATGGGCGCCAACACCTACATCGGCAATGCGCCGAATTTCATGGTGCGGGCGATTGCACAAGAAAACGGTGTGAAGATGCCGTCGTTCTTTGCCTACATGGTGTACAGCATCGGCATACTGTTGCCGCTGTTTATAGCCGTGGCGGTGTTGTTTT
>QHUJ01000231.1 GCA_003221895.1 Gemmatimonadota bacterium
CCATTCTTCAGAATCGTGCACACCACGCAGCGCGCGTCCGCGCCGAACGGATGTCCGGGCGGAATCGAGGTCCGCGGAGCTGTTGGCAACGGAAGAGCGGACGACGGTGGTGTGGCCCGTTGTGGAGGCACCGGCGTTCTACACCTAGGAGTACTCCCAGGTTTCAACTGGCGCATTAGGGGGCGATCCAGCCCTCGCGGATGGCATACCGAACCAGGTTCGCCGTGTCGTGGACATTCAGTTTCTTCATGAGGCGCCCGCGATGAAACTCGGCCGTTTTCACGCTGATATGCAGGGCTTCCGCGATCTGCTTGGTGGATTTGCCTTCGCCGACGAGCTGCAGGACCTGGCGCTCGCGCGGTGTCAAATGGGAACCGTCGCCGGCCGCGGGCGTCGCGCAAGCGTCCACGATGGCCTGTGACGCGCCGGGACTGACGTACAGCCGGCCGCTCCGCACTTCCTCGATGGCGTGAACCAGGTCGTCGGCACCCTGGCTCTTCTGGACGAATCCCCGCACGCCGACCTTCAGCGCCTCGCGTATAAAGCGCGCGTCGTCGAGACCGGAGAGCAGGATCACGGGACAGGACGGCGCGATGCGCGCGATCTCCCGCGCGGCATCCACGCCGTTGAGCACCGGCATGGCCACGTCCAGGACCGCGACATCGGGCGAGAGACGCTGGACGGCGTCCACCGCCGCCTGGCCGTCGGCCTCGTCGGCCACGATTTCCAGGCCGCGACGCTCCAGCAGCTGCTTGAGGGCCTGGCGCAGCACGAGGTGATCGTCGGCGAGGACGCAGCGGACCGCGTGGTCCCCCCCCCCAGCCCCCCCCCCTCCTCCACCGCCGTGCTTGGCGGTGTCCTTCGTCATGGGCAGCATCAACCTTAGCGATGCGCCCAAAATGAACCGCCCCACGCCCGCCCCGGGAACTGCCCGGGAGCGCAGCTCCGATCCAGCCATCGGAGTTGCTCCTGTCACCGGCATCAACAGTCGCCTGCTGACGCGTGCCATTCGGCGCGTGGAAGCCCGCTGGCGCGAGCAGTATGGGCCTTCGACCCATGGCGCGGACATCCCCCGCATCCTGGCCGCATCCGCGCTGGCCGCAGACCGGGGCGATGCTTCCTTTATAGACTCGTTGACGCCGCGGCCTTCGCTGCGGCTCAGCCTGCACCTGGTCGATCTGCTCGAGGACGAGCTGCTGGCCCTGGCCCGCGCGGGCGAGAGCACCGCCAGTCAGGTGCTGCAGATCGTCGGGCGCTTGCGCGTGGTCCGGGCCGCCATCGAGGGGCGCTTCCAGCAACTCCCCGGCGCGCCACTGGTCGGGATCGATGGTCTCGAATTCCTGATCGAGTTCGTCCACGACATGCGCTCGCCGCTGACGTCGTTGCTGCTCCTGGCCGACCGGTTACAGCAGGGCTGGAGCGGCCCGCTCACGCCGTTGCAGCTGCGCCAATTGCGTTTGATCTACGCGGCGGCGCACGCGCTCAATACGGTCACGAGCAACGCGCTCCAGATGGCGCGCGAACGGGATCAGCTGGAAGAACCCGAAGCGCGACCGTTCTCCGTCACCAAGCTGTTGTCGGAAGTTCAGGAAGTCGTGCGAACGTTGGCGGATCAGAAGGGGCTCGAGGTCAACTTCATCCGGCCGAACGTCGATCGGCGGCTCGGACATCCGGTCGAGCTGCAGCGGATCCTGCTGAACCTGGTGACGAATGCGCTCAAGTTCACCCGCGCCGGGACGATCACAGTGCGTGCGACGGATCTTGATGGCGATCAGCTGGAGTTCGCCGTGCAGGACACGGGACCGGGCATCCACGCCACGGCGCAAGAAACGCTCTACCAGCCGTTCCGGCGCCCGTCCGCCTCGCGTGGAGCGGTGTTTTCCGCGACTGGTTTGGGACTCGCCATCACACAGCGGCTCGTGGCGGCGCTCGGTGGGCAGCTGAAGTACAACACGGCACCCGGCAAAGGCACGCTGTTTTTCTTTACGCTCGACTTGCCGGTGGCCTAGGCGGCGCTTGTCTCCGGCGTGCGCTGCGGGTCGCTGTGGCGGCCGGGCTCGCGCTGAGCGCGACAGATCGGCAACTCCAGCTCGAAGAAGAACCGCGTGCCGCGACCGATCTCCGTGTCGACCTTGAGCTCAGTGCCCATTCCCTCGCACAGCTTGCGGCACATCGCGAGCCCCAGTCCCGTCGTCGAAAACAACTTATTTCCCCGCACCTCGTCGCCGCCGCGGCGCACGTGTCGCACGGCGTCGAACAGCGTCGCCCTCATCATGGGATCGATGCCGCGCCCGGTGTCGCGCACTGCAAACTCGATCCAACCGGGCCTCGACTCCTCCGCGGTGATCTCGACAAAGCCGCGCTCGGTGAATTTCAGCGCGTTGGTCGTGAGATTCAGCAACACGCGCCGCAAAGCCACCGGATGGCCGAGCCGCTCGTCCATGGTCGGAGGGTTGAACCGGAGCTCCAGCTCCTTGACCTCGGCAACCGGACGGACGATGTCGTGCACCGATTCCAGGACCGCCGTGACGGAGAACGGCGCCAGCTGCGGCTCCAGCAGCAGATCGCTGCGCTCGAGATCGACGATGTCTTTCCCCACCGAGCTCAGTCCGAGCGCGGCGGTGCAGATCAGTCCGAGCTGACGCCGTTGCAGGTCGGTGACCGGACCGCTCTCGCCGCGCTGGATCCGCTCGGCCAGGCACAGGATCGAGGCG
>QHUJ01000170.1 GCA_003221895.1 Gemmatimonadota bacterium
CGTAGATCCCCGGTCGGATCACCGCCCCCGAGATCTGCACCCGCGTGTCGTGCACCGGCACGAACACGACGTCCCCCGTTTCGAGCCGGATGTCGCTGCGCGTGTCGCCGCGGAGCAGATAATCGTATAGATCGAGCGACGCGACTGCCTTGCCCAGCCGCTGCACTTCGATCCGGCGCATGTTCGCACGGTCAGTCAAGCCGCCCGCCGCGTACAACGCCGTGAGCACCGTGCCGAGCGAGCTGATTTGGTAAGCGCCCGGCTGCGCCACCTCACCTACGACGAAGATCTGGTTCGCCCGCACGTTGGCCACTGAAATGTTGAAGCGCGTCGTCGCGTTCGCCCCGCGCTTGATGCCGGAGTACACGCGGCCGAGCCGGGCGAACAGAACGTCGCGTAGCTGGTCCAGAGTGAGGTTCGAGACGAAAACCTGCCCGGCCTGCGGGATGAAGACGAACCCCTCGCGCGTCACCTGGAGTGTGTAGGCGAGCTCCACGTCACCCGTGAGGATCAGGACGAGGACATCGCGCGGTCCCAAGTGGTAGTCCGGTGGAACCGGCCCCGCGAGCAGTGGCAGGAACTGTGTGGTCGAGCGCCGGAACACGTCTACGCCAAAGACATTGCTCTTGGCCACGAGGGTATCCCCTCGCCACCGGATCATCCCCGTATCCACTTGCTGGGTCGGGCCGAGAGGACCGAATCCCAACGCTTGAATGGCGGAAAGTTCGGCCGTCCCGGGTTGAACGCCTGCCGGTACCGAGCCTGAGCCGAGGTAGGGGTCGAGCAGGTTCTCCGGATAGCCGCTCGCGCGCAGCCGCGAACGGATCTGGTCGGCAGAGAGCCCCGACTCCATCAACCTCTGCCGGATGACGTCGGGGTTCTGCATGGCCTGCTGCATCTGTCCCGGAGTGACCTGTCCGGACGCGTTGCTGCCAACGACGGCGAGCGCGCAGAGGCTCAGCGCCAGTGCAACGCGTGTTCTCTTGTCCAATAAGAACCCGAAGGGTGTCATTTTTCCAAGGGCTTCCGAAAGACAGGCTGGAGAAGTTGGCCCCTAACTGACGGCTGGTCAAGTCGTTAAACCGAGCTTGTCGCTGATAGCTGATTAGCTATCATTAGCCATGCCGCTTCCTACCGCCGCCACCCTGCTCCACGAGGCGCGGACGCGCGCCGGTCTCAGCCAGCGGGCCCTCGCGCGCCGCGCCGGCACCGCGCAGTCGGTCATCGCGCGCATCGAGCGCGGCCTCACATCCCCCACCTGGGAGACGCTCGAGCGTCTGTTGGCGGCTGCAGGCGTCGAACTGCGCGCGCAGCTCGAACCTCCCGTCGTCGTCGGCTCACATATGCTGGCGGAGGTGCCCGGCATCCTGCGCATGACACCGGAGCAGCGGCTTGAGGAGGTGAAGAACGTCAGCCAGTTCCTCCATGACGCACGTCGTGTCTGAGAGCGTCGCGCCCCTCGATCCGGAGCTGCTCTTCAAGACGCTCGCGCGGCACCAGGTCGAGTTCGTGCTGATCGGCGCCCTCGCCGCCAGACTGCAGGGATTCCCGCGCTTCACCCGCGACGCCGATATCACGCCGGCGCGCGACGCCACGAACCTGCTGCACCTGGCTGCCGCGCTACGCGAGCTGGACGCTCGCATTTACACCGAGCCGATCCCGGAGGGACTGCCGTTCGATTGCAGTCCGCAGATGCTCGGCCGCGCCGATATCTGGAATCTGATCACCAAGGCGGGTCGGCTCGACCTCGCCTTCAATCCCTCGGGAACGGGGGGGTTCGCTGATCTGGCGCCCAACGCTGTTCGGTTCGAAGTCTATGGCCACACGCTCCTCGCCGCGCGGCTCGAAGACATCATTCGCTCGAAGGAAGCCGCGAATCGGCCGCAGGATCGGCAGGACGTGGAGGTGATGCGCGAGATGTTGAAAAGGCGGTGAGGTAACCGCGTCAGAAGAGCGGTTTATAGAGTGCTGCCGTCATCATGGCCGTCCGCTGCCACGTAAACTGCCGCGCGCGCGCCCAACCTTTCTCGATCAGCTCCTCGCGCTCGTCCGAATCCTCGCCCAACCGCTCGAGCGCCTCCATGTACGCGGCGGGATCGCGCCCCTCCACCACGATCGCGGCGTCGCCGCCGACCTCCTTGAGCCCACCCGCGCCCGAGGTCACCACCGGCAACCCAGAGGCAAACGCCTCTAACACCGGAAACCCGAACCCTTCATATAGAGAAGGAAAGAGGAGCACATCCGCAACGCGGTAGGCGCGCCGCAGCGTCGTCTCGTCGGCCGCCGCCACACTGCGCACGTACTTCCGCAGGTCCAGCCGATCGATCAACTGCTCCTGCTCGGCAGTGAACCGGCCGCCCACCTGCAACAGGTAGGCGTCGGTCTGAGTGCGCAGCCGCGCCACCGTTTGAATCACGAGCGGCACATTTTTGCGGTCGACCGTGCTGCCGACGTGCAGCACCACGAACGCGTCTTCGGGAATGCGCCAATCGCGCCGCCAGCGCTCGCGCGCTCCCGCCACGGGCGACTCACTGAAGAACGCGCGATCCACGCCGAACGGCACGACATGGATGTTCTTGTCGTTGCCGAGCCACGTCGCGAGCTCGTGCTTGAGCCACTGGGTCCCGACGATGTAGGCGTCGGCCTGGCGCAGAGCCTTGAGCGCCTGCCGCAACACCCGGGTGCGCACTCCTTCGCGCCACCCCTCGCGCCAGGTCTCGGTCGGCGACCGCAACACGACCACGGGCATGAGATCGTGCACCGTCACGACGACCGGCCGCCGGCCCGCCTTCTCGATCATGTGCGCGTAGCTGTGATCGAGCACGTGCACGAGATCGGCGCGCTTCGCTTCGCGCTTGACGCGCCAGGGATAGAAGTAGTAGCGCGCGGCCCACTGCTGCGGCCCGTGCAGCGGACCCGGCAGCACGAGGCGCGAGGGATCGACGGGTTGGGTCCACCACCGCATGAACGACTGGCGCCGGTCGCCGCGCTTTTTCGCCCCGCCGCGGCGGCCGGAGGAATCGCGGGTGAGCGCGCCGATGTGCGCAGCGAGACGAACGTTGAGCCCGAATTCGCCCGACTCGAGCCAGTCGTGCAGACGATGGGCGTACTTATCCATCGACGCCCATCTCTCCAAGGGAAGATCCGGCACTAGCAAGACTGTCGGCATAGACTCAAGGTACAAGCGCGAAGAGTTCAGTTCGCAACTTCTCTTGCGACTATTTGACGACCTGTTTCCAGAATTCCAGCGTTCTCTCCGCTATGGCGTCGTCCGAATACAATCGCAATGCCCGTGCTCTTGCGGCTTGTGCCAGAGTGCGGCGCGCGTTCGTGTCAGTCATTCTCTCCAGCGCCGCCGACAACGCCGCCACATCGCCATTCGGGACGACGATCCCCGCGTCGCCTATCAGCTCCGGGATCACGCCACTGTCTGTGCCGAGGACTGCAACTTCGTTGGCCATCGCTTCGATGAGAACATGCCCATTGGTCTCACGCCAATTGTCCTGGGCCCGCGAGGGCTGGACCAGCACGTCGAGATCGGGCCACAGGCCCGCGACCTGATCGGCCGGCAGGCCGCCCGTCCAGCGTACCCGCGCGGCGAGCCGGAGTTCGGTGGCGAGCGCTTCCAGTCGCTCGCGCTCGGGGCCGTCGCCCACGATCATGAGCCGCCACTTGCTGCTGCGCAGCAGCGCGAGCGCCCGCAACAAATTATCGAGCCCCTTGGTGGCGACCAACCGGCCCACGAAACCGATCGCGAGCCCTTCGTGCGGCACATGCTGCGGCTCGTGCGGTGCGAGCGCGCCGAGCTGCGGAATGACGGCGATTGGCAGATTGGGCGCGTCCTGGCGCGCGCGGGTGCCGGCGAGATCGCTGCCCGCGACGAGCCCCGTCAGCTTGCGCAGCATGCGCCGGTATTTCCAGCGCTCCCACCAGCCGAGCTGCAGGTCCACGTTTTGATGCGTCATGAGTACGACGGGGATCTGCAGTCGCCGCGCGGCGCTGAACACCTGGCGCGCGGCAGTGGTGTTCGGCTCTTCCTCTATCTGGACGAGGTCGGGGCGGCGGTCGCGGAGCAGGGCCTTGAGCGCGCGCCGGCCATACGTCGCCTTGTCGAGCTCTCCCCTCTTGCCCATCCCGCTCGCCGGAAGCGGAAACACCTCGAGGCCGCCCTGCCGCTCCCACGCGACGTCGATCGGCCGGCCGAACCAGGGCTCGCGCCAGCGTTGCGGGATGGCGACGGTGACTTCCAGCCCACGGGCTGCGAGCGCGCGCAGTTTGCCGCGGTGAGTCGGCTGGAGATAGGTGTGGGAGAGAACTAAGACTCGGCGCATCTAGGAGACGAACGCGGAACGGCAGGGGAAGCTCGTTTGGTCCAACAGGCTCGCCTCCGATGTTCCGCGTTCCAACTTCGCCGTTCCGCGTTCGGAATGGGCGGCACAGGACTCGAACCTGTGACCTCCGGTATGTGAGACCGGCGCTCTAACCAGCTGAGCTAGCCACCCGGGCTAGAGAATGATCAATGATCGCTCGCGGAAAAGATAATCAGCGGCGCTGTGTGGGCAACGCGCGGGCTGCGCCCACGCGCGGGCACAGTGCGCGTGCCATCAGGGAGAGAGGGCGGCCGCAGGCCGCGCTTAGAGACTGGCGCCGCTCCTGGCCGTCCCGATCACGATGTCGCCTGCCGGAGCGCCCGTGGGGTCGGTCAGGTACACGTGAATCATGTTGACGGTGAGACTCGTGTTGTGCACGCCGTCGCCGTCCGAGAGCTGCTCGTTCAGGACGACGTACCCCACACCCGGGAGGTCGACCTGCGTGTTCGGGTCGGGGGGGACGTCAGCGTAGCTCACACCGTTGACTACCAGGCCCACCAGCGCCGAGCCGTCCGATTCGCTGGTCGCGGTGACGCCGTTCGCGTAGCTGGTCGCCATCGCCAGAACCGCATCCGCCGTGATCAGCCCGTTCAACACGTTCACGTTGGCTGCTTGAGCGGTCGTCGTGGCGGACACAAGGGCCTCGTCGAGCTGGCCCGTCGTGATCGAGGCCAGCCCATCCGCGGACACGGTGCTCAGCACCGCGATGCTCGCCAGTTCAGAGTCCGTCATGCCGCCGGCACTCGGCAACGCGGCGCTCGCAAACTGCTGCGTGCTCACCGTCGTTGCCACGGCAGCAGCGCTCCCCGATCCGGACACGCTGCCGGTCTGTGCCGCGAGCGGCCCGTGGGCCAGCGAACCGAACAGGACCGCCAGGAGAATCGTTTTGTCCATAGATCATTCCCTCCCGTCCCTATGCCGCCCATGCAGCTGGATGTTGCCGCCGGTCAAATAGCCGGCGTCATTGTAGTCGTCGATGGTGATGTCGACATAATCGTTGCCGCGGCCCGGTTCCCCATTATCGCACGCCGCGTTCACCGTGAAGCTGTATGTGCCGTTCTTGTATCGCATATCCTTGAACTTGGCGGTGCCGGTTCCCGACCAGGTGCGGCAGTTGGGAGAGTCCGGGACAGCACTATAGCTGCCGGGTGCAACCGTGCCGTGGAAGGTGAAGTCCCCGTTCTGGCACGTTGCCGACCCGCTCGCGTGTTTGTCACAGTGCTGGACCCACTCGATCTTGCCTCCTGATGAGCGGGCCTCGAAGCCGAATGTCGCAAAGTCCCGCCCGTCGCCGAGCTTCCCACCGCCGGTGATTTTGTCGTTGGCGGTCGTCGACACACAGTTCACTGTGAACGAGGCGGTCGCCGTCCCGCCGGAGGGAACGGTCACCGTCTGCGGGTTGGCTTCGCTGACGGTGCAGTTGACTGGCAGGCCTGAGAGCGCCACGCTGTGATCACCGGCTGTCAGTCCGAAGAAGGTGAAACTGCCGTTCGCATCAATCGACTGGCTACTCGTTTGATCCACCGTGACCGTATACCCCTGGGCAGGGGTCGGGCCGGCGGTGGTGGTCGTCACCGTCAGATCACCGCTAGGAGGCGGCGCGGGGTTGAGGGCGAGTACGCTCGCCAGCCACGTGCTGGGCAACAGGCCGAAGTCCCACGTCCATTGTGGCTCGACGGTGCCGGCGGTGCCTGACACGACGAACTCCGCATCGTACTCGCCGTCGGTCTTCATAAACCCGTCAGATTGAGTCGCGATTTCGGTGAAGCCCGCCGGAGTCGAGAAGGTCACTACACCGTTGGACATCGTCGTGGCGTAGGCGAGCGCGCCGGCATTGACCGGGATCGCCCCGGGATCGGCGACTGTGGCCCCCGACCCCGTGCCGGAGGCAGAGCGGTGCGCGCCAAACGCCTGCGCGGCAGTCGGCGCGACGCCAGTCCATGCGGAGATGAGCACCCCTCCGTCGACAACCGGTACGGCGAGATTCGCTTTCACCGCCAGGATCATGGCGCCTGAGGGATCGTTGACCGCCGAAGGGAAGTTCTGCACGTTCGTGGCGACATACGTGGCCATCGAGATGCCATTGGCGCTGGAGGCTGCGACCAACGTGTACGTGTTGCCGACCGGCGTATTGGGGACTGAAGTCACGTAATCGGTCACCGACGTGATGATGCCCGGTGGGCCGACCCAGTAAAAGGTTGCGATGATCGCGTCCCCGGTGTGCGGGTTCGTGGAATTAAACCCTTTGACGATGCACGGGCTGCTGCACGCGGTGGGGATCCCGCTCTCGTTGAGCGTGCCGTTCCACTGGTCGAGTGCGATGTCGCTCGCCGCTGCCGCGGTGGTGGTCAGCTTGGGAGTGCGACGAGCGTCGTGTGCGGGGGGGGGCCCGACCGATTCGGTGCAGGCCACGGCAAGGAGCGCGACCGCCACAAGAACTCGACGGGCTGGGAACGTTGGCTGCTGGCGCATGAGGCCATCTCCTGATCGGGTCTGCGTTCAACCGAGCGGCTACAGGCGCAAGCGTGGTGCCAAGGCGAATGGTGGGGCGATCGGGTTGGGGTGTCGCGGCGCTGCTGTGGCCAGCGCGCTCCATGTGTTGCGTGGCTGAGGCGCCTAGTATTCTCCCTCAATTCCCTTGCAGCCCGCCGACGACAGGGGCGCTGTGTGGGCAAATTGACCAATGATCAATGACCAATGTCCAATGATCGAGCCACGATCATTGGTCATTGGACATTGGAGATTGGACATTGGTCGTCATGGGCCCTCCAGGATTTGAACCTGGGACCTACGGATTATGAGTCCGCTGCTCTAACCGCTGAGCTAAGGGCCCGACGCCGCCCTCAAGGCCGGCGAATGACCAATGTAGAATGTCCAATGTCCAATGATCAATGTCCAATGACCAGTTTGGCGCCGCAGCCTAGGCGCACCCCGTTAGACGGAGGCTGGCCACCGTCAGAGGAAGGACTGGTATGCGGTACTCTGCGCCACTCGTACTCGCCCTCGCCACGCTTTCTCCGCTGTCGTTCGTCTCGGCCCAGTGGTTCGTTGCTCCGGCGCTGAACTCCCCGATCCCCGAGCAAGCGCTGGTTGCTGCTGTCCGTGGCAGCGGACCGGTTACCGCGCCACTCGGGTTTCAGGCTGAGGCTCCAAGCCGCAGAGATCCTGCGGTTGCAGGCATCCTGAGCTTTCTCATCCCCCTCGGCACGGGCTCCTTCTATGCGGGCAATGTTCCGCACGGACTCATTCATCTGACTGTTGGTGTTGGAGCGGCACTGCTGTTTCTGAGCAGTTTTTGTGTCGACGAATGCAGCAATGACGGCGAGACTAAGGCGGCGGTAGGGTTCGCCGTCTTCGTCGTTAACTGGGTTGCGGGCACGGTAGTGGCAGTTGGCGATGCGAAGAGCTTCAATCGCCGGCAGGGGAGCGCGGGAGCCAAGTTGACTGCCCCCGCCTTCAATGCGTCACCCACCAGCGGTCGACTCGTCTTCAGCCTCGCGCACCTGAGCTTCTGACGCGCGGGCCGCGCCCCGCGTCTTCAGTGGGCCCTCCAGGATTTGAACCTGGGACCTACGGATTATGAGTCCGCTGCTCTAACCGCTGAGCTAAGGGCCCGCGCGCGGCTGACGCCGCGCGAATGGCAAATTTAGAATGTCCACTGACCAATGATCAATGTCCAATGATCATTGATCATTAGACATTGGTCATTGGTCAGTGGACGTCGTTCCTACCAGTTAGTCGCTGAACCGTTATACGAGAACACCACGTAGGCCGGAGTCCGACTCGTCACGGCCGCCGTGGCTGCGGCGGAGAACACCGCTTCGTAATCAGACTGCGCAGACCCGGCCTGCATGGCAAAGCGACGTGGGCCAGCGTCGGGAACTTCGGCGTGAGAAGCGGCGCAAGTCACCCGGATATCCATCGGCGTGTAGATGCCAAGCGTCAGACCGCCAACGAGCGAGTTTAAGAAACTGCGCTGTGTCTCGACGCGCGCGACCCCACTCTTACAGTGGCTTGCCGCACTGATGGGTGTGGGAGGGACCAAGCCATAGATCCACCCACTGGCCCAAGGCTGAGAGATCATTTGGGTGCCTGCCGCTGCACCGGTGTCGATGATCGCGTCCAGGATGCCCGACTTGGCGTAATTGAACGCCCTCGGATGATTTTCAGCGACGCACTTGGTGCGGTATTCCTCGAGTAGCGTCGGCAGCTCGGAGCGGTAAGGCTTGCGCGCGCCCTTGAGCAGCGCGTGGAATACCTGCCGCAACCGCTTCCGATGCGATTCTGAGACTTGAAGCTGCGTGAGCCAGATGGCGAGCGCCGGCAGCAGCTCCGGGTCCTCTGCTTTCGCGGTTACGGGTGCCACGTCCTTGAGGCGGCCCTGCGAGTAGGCGAGGTAGACGTCGAACAGCGCGCGGCGACCCTTGAGGAGATCGTCGACGATGCGACGATGGTCCGGCATACGCCACAGCGCCCGCACCATCGTGCGGAGCTCCTTCAGCATCCGACGGTCCAGCGTGCCAGAGGCCTGCTTGAATCGCGGGCCGTCGGCCAGCCGGACGTCGAGCCGCAGCGTGGAGGCTGGAGGCATTAGGTGGTGGGTACGCCAGCCGGCCGCGTGGTCGCCGGAGCGAGCGCGGCCGCGGCGGCCACGAGCGCCACCAGCGATGCCCCGATTGCTTCCGCCCCCGCATCGCGGCCCGTCGACTGTCGGAGCGAGCGCTCCATATCACCGCGAATCTCTTCGACGAAGGCGATGGCCTGCCAGATACGCGAGATGACCTCTGCGTGCGGTACCGGCACTATCGGCTTGCTGTTGATAGGTTCGAGCTTCATGACTCTTCCGGGTTGGAGTTGTCGAGCCAAATCCCGATGCGTACTCGCTCGACTTCGAGCGCGATCGTGGTGATCTCGTCGGCGAGTCGTGTTGCATCCGTGCCGAGTGCTTTGAGCCCGACGAGCGCGTGGGCGAGCGCCGCCTCGACGGTCACCTTGGCCTCGCACACCTCGCACATGCCGTGCGTCTCCAGGTCGGGGCCCGGGCCAATGCCCATCCCCTTCCTGCACCACGCGCAGCGTCGAATCGCCATGACAAGGAATGTAGTGCTTGACGCGCTAGGGCGCAATAGCCTATCATCACTGCATGGCAAAGCGTACCTTTCGCCGCGTGATGGCCCAGCAGCTGCGCGCGGCCCTTAAGCGGCTCGGGATAAGCCAGATGGAGCTCGCTCGGCGGCTCCACGTGGCGCCCACGACGGTGCGGCGCTGGGTCAGTCGCAAACGACCCGCGCCGATCCCGCACTACGTCGATCTGCTCATTGAGGCGTGGGACAAGAGCAAGCACTAGGCGGCCTTCCGTTGTTT
Source organism: Gemmatimonadota bacterium (assembly GCA_003221895.1). Classification (GTDB taxonomy): domain Bacteria; phylum Gemmatimonadota; class Gemmatimonadetes; order Gemmatimonadales; family GWC2-71-9; genus 20CM-2-65-7. The sequence continues at coordinate 9,735 of QHUJ01000170.1, forward strand.
CGCCATCGCCTCGAGGACGTGAGCCACCAAGTACCGCCCGCCTAAGAACGCGGGGTAGCAGCGCTCCACGGTGCGCGTGGAGACTCGCAACCACGCAGCGACTTCCTCCGTGGTCAGGACCGCATTCGGTTCCGGGGCTTTGGGTCGTCTCACCACTCGGCGGCGCCGCCCAGTCCTGAAATCGTGGCCCCTCCGCTCACCGCCATCGCCAACGAATCGGCGAAATCGGGCGACCGACCCAGGCGCGCGCGTAGCTCGGGCTTACTAATGAT
>QHUJ01000232.1:0-1204 GCA_003221895.1 Gemmatimonadota bacterium
CGAGATGGGCGGCGAAGGGCAGGGCACAGGTGAATCCGGGCGAGACCGCGTTCAACACGTGGAATGACCGGTCATCACCCTCGTACTTGAAGTCCATCTCGAGCCGGTTCTCACGGATATCCACCAGCTGGGCCCGGATCCCCGGGCGGCCCCATCGCGGGAAGTCCCGCACGCGGACGCCATCAGCGAGCTCGCCTGCCAAGCCGACGATACGGCTGCGACGGTAGTTGCGCAGCTCGTCGAAGGCGAGCGCGCGAAAGCCGAACGCATTGCGCAGGAACAGCCCGGCATCGCGCACCACGATCTCGGCGAGCTCGCCCAGGCTGAACCGGCTCCAGCCGTTGTATTGCTCGCGCCAGAACGCCGGTATCGCGGTGGGTCCCAGGGTCGCGCTGCCGTCCACGCCGACGGTGACGTGGACGCCCAGGAATGGCCGGCTGAGCTCGGGAACGGGATAGATGTGACGGCGAAAGCCCGCGCTCCCGGCAGCGCTTTGGAGATAGAGTCCCTTGAAGGGGACGATGCGCCAGCGCTCGGAGAAGCCCCATTCGCGAGCGACGCGGTCGGCGTACAGGCCGGCTGTGTTGATGCAGTACCCGGGAGTGATCGGGCCGGCGGAGGTACGCACGACGGTCCCGGTGCGTCCGAGGTACGCCGTCCCCGCGAGCACGGTCACACCCGCGTTGCTCGACTCCGTGACGAGTGATTGCAGCACCGCCACCGGGTCGACCGATGATGTCGTTGGAGAGAAGAGCGCGCGCTCGCACGTTTTCACGCGCGGCTCGAGCTCCCGCGCCTCGGCCGCCGTGATCGCCTGGAGTTCGACCCCGTTTGCCCGGCCTCGCGCGAGCAGTTGATCGAGCCCCGGGAGGTCCGCGGGCGTCCGCGCCACCACGAGCTTTCCGCAGCGGTTCAGCGGCAGGGCCCGTTCGACACAGTAGCGCGTGAGGCACGCATTACCGTCCCGCGTGAACCGCGCCTTGAGGCTATCGGCGGCGTAATAGAAGCCGGCGTGCAGCACGCCGCTGTTGCGGCCGCTGGCGTGGCGGCCCCAAGTGGGCTCTTTCTCGAGGAGGGTGACGCTCGCGCCGGGATGGCGGCGTCGCAACTCCAGCGCCAGGGTGACGCCGATGATGCCGCCCCCAACGACGAGAAAGTCCGGGTTTTTCAGGCTTGCGCGAGACTACGTACCGGGGCGAAGTCC
>QHUJ01000232.1:1210-1762 GCA_003221895.1 Gemmatimonadota bacterium
AGCCCAGGACCCGGCGGATCTTGGCGAAGCTGACGCGGTAATCCCGCGGGTCGGCGATCTCATCGCGCCGCTCGATCTCGACGCCGCCGACGATCTGCGCCACCAACTCCCCGATTTCGCCGATCCGATGATTGTTGCCGTCACCGCCGAGGTTGAAGATCTCTCCGGCGACATCACTGGCGGGGGCCTCGAGTGCCATCATGAACGCGCGTGCCGCGTCGCGGCAGTGCACGTTGGGACGCCACTGCGTGCCCCCAAAGATGCTGAGCCGCCCCTCCGTCACCGCACGGGCGGTCATCGTGTTCACGACCAGATCGAAGCGCATCCGCGGCGACAGCCCGAAGACGGTGGCCAGCCGCACGACGACCGGCTCGACGTCGCCGTGGCGGTCGAACAGGATGTTCTCGCTGAGGACGCGCGTGCGCGCGTACAGCGACACGGGGTTGAGCCGCGAGCGTTCCGTGAGCAAGCCCTGGCTGCTTGCCCCGTAGACGCTGCAGCTCGACGCGAACACCAGGCGGCGCACACCATAGAAGTTGCAGGTCTCGGCGA
>QHUJ01000149.1 GCA_003221895.1 Gemmatimonadota bacterium
TACGTGCCGACACCCACGTACGTGTGGCTCGGCGCGCTCCCGGTGCCCGTGCTCCCATCGCCGAAGTTCCAGGCGTAGCCCAGCTGGTCGCCGTCGGGATCCGACGAGCCGCTGCCGTCGAACGTGATGGCTGCGCCCTCCACGCCGGTGTAGGGTCCGCCCGCCGCCGCGGTGGGGGGATGATTTGCGGCCGACGGCGCGCCGTGGCACCTGCCGCTGCCCTCGTCCGTGAACGTCTTGCCCGCGATGGGCAGGAACTTCCATTCGTACCCGTCGGCGTGCAGGTCCAGGCGGATGACGCCCAGGGTGTTGTTATCTAACACCTCGGAGTTCGGCGTCGGTGGATAGACCACGAACAGGCCGCCACCGCCCGTGCCGACGACGAACTCGCGGATCCCGAAGAGCGAGTCCGCCACACCGTCAGGCGACTGCGGGGCAAAGCGCTCGTAGTCGTGGTCGTGACCGACGATGACGACTTCCGCGCCGGCGTCGTACAGATCCTGGTAGAGCGGTCGCGTGTCGGTGTGGGGTCCCTCATTGCCGGAGCTGAAGAGGGGGTGGTGCCAGTAGGCGACCGTGCATTGTTTCCTGTTGTTCGCGAGATCGGTCTTCAGCCACACCTCCTGGGCCGAGCCAACGTTCATCGCGAGGTTGCTGTTCAGGGCGACGACGTGCCAGTCGCCCAGATCGTAGCTGTAGTAGCCCTTCGTGGGATCGCCCGCCGCGGCGCCGAAATACCCGAAATAGCCGCTCGCGTTCGGGGTGAGATAGTCGTGGTTGCCGGGCACCGGTTTAGTGCGCGCCTTCTGCCGGCCCCAGGTCGGGCCGTAGCAGCTCGTGTATTGGGCGCTCGTCCCATTCGGGTACGCATTGTCGCCCGCGACGAACACGACGCCCGGGATGGTGTCAAGCAGGTTTGCGGTGAGCGAGTCGCCGGTCTTGGCGCAATCAGCGATATCCCCCGCGCCCGCCAGGACGGTGCGGACGCGCACCGCGAGCGAGTCGGTGCCGAAGGCCCCGACGGCGTTCGTCACCGTGACACGCACGCTATCGAGGCCTTCTGCGGCGTAGGCGTGTGTGGCGGTGAACGGAGAGGATGGCGCAGTTCCGGTGCTCGAGGCGCCGTCACCCCAGAGAATCGAGTAGGTCCATGGGCCACCGGTCGTGCCACCGGGATCCGTGAACGCGACCGACAGGCTCACAGGACTCTGCGTAGGCGTGGTGCGATCGGAACCGGCGTTGACGGACAGCGGCGGCGCCCCGTGGCAGGCGCCGTTGCCCGAATCATGGAACGTCTGGCCAGCGACGGGAACGAACTCCCACGCATAGGTCCCGGCGTCGAGCGTGAGCTTGAGGACGCCCCAGGCCGTGCCATTTCTCACTTGGCTGTTGGCGCGCAGGTGATCGGGAGTCGCGTGTTCGGCGCCGCCAGTGCCGACCACGAACTCTCGGATGCCGAACGCCGGGTCGGCGACCCCCGCCGGGGTCTGCGGCGCGAACCGCTCGTAGAAAGCGTAGTGCGCATTGACCACCACGTCCACGCCGCCAGCGTACAAGGCGTCCCAGAGCGGCCGGATGGCGGTGTTGGGGGCATCCTTGGACTCGAACAGCGGGTGGTGCCAGTAGGCCAACGTGCATTGCGCGGTGTGGGCGGCCAAGTCGGCGCGCAGCCACTGCACTTGCGCGGAGGTCGCCGTTGTCGGGACCAGGTTGGGGCTGCCGCTGTTGAGCACGACGACGTGCCAGGAGCCGGCGTCGTAGCTGTAGTACCCCTTCTTGGGATCTCCCGCTGCAGCCCCGAAATAGGTGAAGTACCCCGCGGCGTTCGCCGTCTTGTAGTCGCGGTCGCCCGGTGCCGGCGCCGTGCGCGCCTTGTGCCGTCCCCAACTGGGGCTGTAACACGTGTTGTACTGCGTGAGCGTGCCGTTGTCGTACGCGGCGTCGCCGGCCGTGAACACGCCGCCTGGAATACTGTCGAGCAGGGCCGCGGTCGCGTTATCGCCCGTGGCGTTACACTTGGCGATGTTGCCCGCGCCGACCAGCGTGACCGGCCCGGTCGACGCCGTGGCGTCCGCGGAGGGATGTGAGGGAGCCGCGGGGGAACTGGGACCCTCATCCAAGCGACAGGTTGAGAACACGAGTACGACGGCCACCGCCACCACGGCGCGGAGCAGAGTCAGTCGCGACATTCTTCCGGAACTCCGTCTCGAGACATGAACAGGGGTTGCCCTCAGGAGCGCGCGGCAGGAGCCGTGCCTGGGCTGCAGCGCGGATAACTAGCCCAATCGCAGGAGGTTGCGAAAACCGGCTCGCAGCGCGCGCGGGGCGGCGTGTCGCTCGTCGCTTACAAGGTCGCAGCGCGATCCGCGGCGGTTCTGCGGGGGTGGCTAACGCTCGGGGCCGAGGCGGCCGGGGGGGGGGTCCTGCCGTTGCGTCAACATCCGCTCCGCGAAGTCGAGGCGTTCCTGGACCTCGTTCAGCTCCTGTTGCACGCGCGTGACGTCGCCCTCCAGCGCCTGCAGGCGTTCGAGAGGGCTCTGGAGCGTGTCGCGCATCTCATCGTGCAGCTCGTCATCGCGGCGCCGCTGACGTAGATGCTGAGCCCACCACCCGAAGCCGAGCGCCAAGCCCACATGCGCGGCGGCGTGCAGGGGCTCGGCTTCCGCAATCGCGAATCCGGCTGCCGCAAAGTTGAGGGCAGCGAGAACGACGGCGATGCGTTGCCAGGTCAGCGGTCTGAAAATCATCGGAGCTCTCCGGGCGATGCGACGCTTTGTTAGGATCAACAGGCCATACGCGAACCCATGTTGCGGGATTCAGCCAGACACCGCCAAACTTGCGGCGTGAACGTTCACGTGTTGAGCCTCGCCGTCGCCCTGTCGATGCAACACGGCCAGCCGCGCGTGCTCGTGTGGGGCGGCGATGCCGAGGGCGGCGCCCCGTTTGTCGAAGCGGATCCCGCCGATCCGTCGCGCGTGCGCGGTTTCGACGTGGAGGTTGCCGACCGCATCGCCCGTGGACTCGGCGGTGGGCGGACGGCCCGCTTCGTCCAGGTGCAGTGGTCCAACATCGATCAGTCGGTCGAGCGGGGAGACTTCACGCTTGGCCTCTCGGGCGTCGAGGACACCCAGGCGCGCCGCGGGCGCCATGCCGTCACCCTGCCCTACTTCGAATTTCGCGAAGTACTCGCCGTCCGGCCCGACGACCAGAATCGCATTCATGACCTGGCCGACCTGCGCGGTCGCCGCGTGGCGACGCTCGGCGCCACCATCGCCTACGACCTGCTGATCGCAGCGCGCGATTCGACAGGCATGATCCCTGTCTCGTTTGACGACGACGTTCATCCCTATGCCGATCTAGTGGCAGGTCGCGTGGATGCAGTGCTGCTCGATCACATCATCGCGCAGCGGGCCCTGCGTCGGATGGGCGGGCGGGGCTTCGTCATTCTCTCGCAGCCGGTGGCGGTCGGGCACTACGTGGGCGTCCTGGCCCGCGCGGACTCCGTCCTGCGGGACTCCATCGATGCCGTGCTGCGCGAGGCGATGCGCGACGGCTCTCTCGAGCAGATCTACCGCCGCTGGAGCGTATGGGACGACAGTGAGGGTGGGTTATTTGAGCGAATCTTGAGAACAGGGGCGGGAGCGGCAGGGGCGGCAGGGACGCCAGCGAGGGGGAGCACACCGCCGGCTCAGGTTGTCGCCTATCTCCCATCCCTTGCCCGCGCGGCCGGCGTCACGTTGCTCGTCTCAATGCTCTCCATGACGTTAGCCGTCTTCGTCGGCCTCGCGCTTGCATCGGGGCGCTTGTACGGATCGACGCCGCTCCGCATTCTGACGACCGCGTACATAGAACTCATTCGCGGCACGCCGCTGCTGCTGCAGCTGTTCGTCATCTACTATGGACTGTCCGGCGTGGTACGGCTCCCGGCGTTGCTCGCTGCCGTGCTCGCGCTCGGCCTGAACTACGGAGCATACGAGGCTGAGATCTATCGCGGCGCCCTCGAGGCGGTGTCGCGTACCCAGCTCGAGGCGGCCCGCACGCTGGGGTTCTCCGAGGCCCAGACTCTGCGGCTGGTGCGAGGGCCGCAGGCGCTGCGCTACGCGCTTGCGCCGATGACCAACGATTTCGTCGCCCTCCTCAAGGACTCGTCGCTCGTCTCCGTGATCACCGTCGTCGAGCTGACAAAGCAGACGGCCATTTACGCGACCAACGTGGGCAGCTGGGTCGTGCCCGGGGCGCTCTGCGCCATCGTGTACCTCGCCATGTCCCTGCCGCTGGCGCGACTGGCGCGTCGTCTCGAGCGCCGCTGGGGAGGGCGAGCCGCATGAGCGCGCTGCTCGTCATCGACCGGCTGCGGGTGCGCTACGATTCTCGCGACGTCCTGCGCGCGCTGTCGCTCGAAGTCGCGCGCGGCGAGATCGTGTCGTTGATGGGACCGTCGGGCGCGGGGAAAACCACGGCGCTGCGGGCCGTCGCCGCGCTCCAGGCGTTCGATGACGGGCAGATCGTCGTCGATGGCTTCGGGCTTACGCCGGGGCCGGTGCCCCCGGAGTCGCGGCTTCGCGCCCTGAGGCGACGGGTGGGCCTCGTCTTCCAGGCGCACGCGCTATTCGAGCATCTCACCGCGCTCGACAACGTGACGCTGGCGCTGCGGCATGTGCTGGGACAGAGCCGCGCCGACGCCGACGCTGTCGCAACGAAGCTCCTGTCCGAGCTGGATGTCGGCAGCCGAGCGGCGGCGTGGCCGCGTCAGCTGTCGGGCGGTGAGGCGCAGCGTGTGGCGATTGCGCGGGCGCTCGCTCCTGATCCCGCGCTGTTGCTCATGGATGAACCGACGGCCGCGCTCGATCCGGCGCGCCGCGGCGCACTCGGCGCGACCTTGCGCCGCCTCTGCGAGCAAGGACGTGGCTTGCTCGTTGCCACGCACGACGCGGAGTTTGCGAGGGAGTTTTCTGATCGAGCAGTACAACTGACGGCCTGACGGCCGTCAGGCCATCCGACCGTCCCTATAGACGCCAAAGCTCCAATGCTGTCGCGATGGGATGCGGGGGCCACGCCAGCCCTGCGCACTCAGCTCGCGCGCAATGAAGATGTTCATCATGCCGTGTCCTACCACGGCGATCGTGTCATGAGACTCTGCTCGAGCGGTCACCAGCTGCGCCGCGCGTGACGCGCGCGCTCGTGCTGCCGCGAAGCTTTCCATCCCGTCAGACCAGCCGCAAAACCAGGCCGACCGCGCCAGTACGGCCCAGACGTCCGGACGCAGTCGAATGGCGGAGCGAAACCCACACGGCAAGTCAGCCTCGCGGAAAAGCGCATCAGTGAACGGCACGCTAGCCGGTGCCAGGAGACGAGCCGACTCGAGCGAGCGGCGCAGCGGGCTCGTGATGACACAGGACGCCGTGCGGACCATCTGCTCGAGTGCAGAGCCGGGACGACTCACCGGATCGAGTGGCGCGTCGTCCTCGCCGCGTCGCCATTCGGCAAAGGCACGCCCCGGAATGGGCGTCCGGTAGTCCCAGTCAGGTTTGCCATGCCGGGACAGGACGATCGTCGTCACGCTGCTGCGGTGTTCGCGCGCCGCTGCCTGCCCCGCACCCTGAAGGCCAGCCAGGCGATGACGACCGCCGGCAGCAGGACGACCAAAGCCTCTTGAAGGAACTGCTTCGTAAGCCGGCCCTCTGGATCTCCTAACGGAGTCCACCACAGACGGAACCGGTGCGGCGAGAACGGCGCGAAGTATTCAACCCCGTAGGAATACGCTGACAGCCCGTCCAGCAACCCGTGGGACAGGAAAGCCAAACCGAGAATCACGGCGACGCGCGCGCGATGCTCCCTCCACTCAGCGCTTCGAAAGAATATGGCAGTCGCCACGAGCGCACCCGCTAGCGCGAACGCTATCGAGTGCGTGATGCTGCGATGCGCCACGGGCCACCCGAGGTAGTCGATGTCCGGGAGGGCCGCGCATGCTGCCGCGACGAGGCAGACGCGGCGCATGGGTGGAGGTTGCTGAGCCCAGGCCGCGATGGCGAACCCGACTGTCGCGTGTGTTAGGGGGGTGGGCATGACTTCCCTACGCCCGCTTGCGTAGGATGACGTGCGCCACCGCTCGTTCGCCGGCGGTGTGCTTCACATACGCATAGCCCAACGCTCGCATATCGATGCCGTGGAGCAGATGCTCGCCCGCGCCGAGCAATGTCGGGGCAACGGCGAGATGCAGTTCGTCGATCAGGCCGGCGCGCAGGTATTGCCGAATCGTTGCCACGCCGCCACCGACGCGGATATCCCGATCTCCAGCGGCTGCTTTCGCCTGCTGCAACGCGACGTGAATGCCGTCGGTGACGAACCGGAATTCCGTCCCGCCGGCCATCGGCACCGCCTTCCGCGCATGGTGCGTGAGGACGAACACGGGCGTGTGATATGGCGGCTCGTCGCCCCACCAGCCCTTCCATTGATCATCTGGCCACGGTCCGCGAATGGGGCCGAACATGTTGCGCCCCATGATCCAAGCGCCGATGCCGGCCATGCTCAGTGCCGCGAGATCGTCGTCCACGCCTCGCTCGCCACCCGTATCGCCCTGCATCTGTTGGAACGTACGCGTGTGAAAGAACCAGTCGAACAATTCGGGGCCCCGCACGCCGAGCGGGTTGTCGAGTCCCTGGTTGAGCCCGGCACCGAATCCGTCGATCGAGATCGAGAAATTACGGACGACGAGTTTGGCCACGGCTTTTCTTCCTCGGCCAGAGCTAGCGCTTGCTCCCCGGGCGTGGGCGTTCGTGAATGACCGTCCACGACACGCCGAAGCGGTCTCGTAGCATGCTGAAGCGAATCGCGTAGAACGTCTCCTGCAGCGGCATGAAAACTTCCCCGCCTTCGGCAAGCAGCTTGTGCACACGCTCGGCCTCTGCCGGCGAGCCCACCGACAGGTACAGGTACACGCTCCGCATCTTTTGAAAAATATCCGCTGGCACGTCGTTGCCGATCAGGACGGTATCTCCGATGTCCATGCGCGCGTGAATGATCGCCGTCCCGGCGCCGTTGGGCGCGTCAGGTGCCTGGCTCTGATTCATCATCATCGTGATCTTGCCGCCGAGATGCGTTTCATAGAAGCGAAAGGCGGCTTCGCAATTGCCCCCGAAATTGAGCTGCGTATGAAGTTTCATCGCTCCCTTCCTCGATTCATGACTTCTGCGCTACAACGAGCAGGTGGGCACTCAGCCCGATCAGCGACGGCTCGCTCTCGACCATCCGAGCCGCCAGCAGCAGATCTGCTCGGCGGCGCGGATCGCTCATGCGCTCCTGCACATCCGGGAACAACCACCCCGGCCCCTCGATCCCGAAGACCCGAGCGTTGGCGAAGCCGGCTCCCGCCGTCTCCATCAGGGCATCGGATGGTTTATGGAAGTAGGACGTTGTGAAGAAATCCAGTCGATCCGTCGGGTTGCGATGCTGTCCATCCTGCAGGTCACGCTGCACGATAGCGACGAAGCGGCAATCTTGAAGCAGATTGCGCGCGAGACCGTCGAGGACCGACGCCCAGCGCGAGATCACCGCGCCGAAGAGCCAGCCCCCGGGCTTGAGCAGGCGGCCCCTCGGCGAGCGCTTTCGCGGCATCCTGCTCAGCAGGTTTCTTCAACCATGGCCCTCGATGCGGGAAGGGCGAATCAGGATCAGCGAGAGAATGGATACCACGGCAATCAGTCCGGGCGCAACGCTTCCGGTCAGCAGGTACCCTACCCAACCCACCATGCCCGCTCCTTCGACGATAGTCCAGAGAATGACGGCGGCGTCCCGACTCTCATGAGCGGACCAATACTCTTCGGGTGATTGATCGCTGCGGCGCCGCGGAATCCGCGAGCGCAGAAAGAACAGGGCAATGGCAAGCACAACCAGGGCCATCACCGCGAACAACCGCCCCAGGCCGGCCCCAAAGCCGAAGTTCAGGCGCAGCGCGCGCAGCAGAAAGAGGAAAGTCGCGCCCACGAGGCTCAATCCGGCAACGAGCGCGGCGTGGACAATTCGTACGGCGCGAGTTGCGCCGGTGGAGATCATCAGCGAGGCGTGATCGTGCCGGCGACCTCGGCGACGACGCGATAACCCTCGAGCTGCGAAGGGATCTTCCCTTTCGCCTCCACACTCGAGTCGACGAGCAAGACCTTGATGCACCGATCCCCGCGGTCACACGTCCCGATGGCCGTCCCGACGACCCCCGGCAGCGACATCAGCTCATCGGAATGGGCGGCGAGGACCGCCTCGATAGTGCGACCGCTCACCACATCGTCCTCCGCCTGTCGGGCTGACCGCTGCGAGCTGGAACAGCCCAGGCACGCGGCGGCGAGAACCGCCGCCGTGATCACGCGTCGCGCCCCCATCATCAATGCCTCACGTACATTCCATAGCCGTTGCTGCTGCCGTCCGGATCATGATTGGCGGCCGGCTTATACGTGTATCCGGTGAGCGTCATCCCGCTCATCCCGAAATAGGCGCTGCGTGTCGTGTTGGGAATGGCTGCGAGAGTCAGCGTGCACGTGCCCGGGCCAATGCCGTCGGCGTCAGCGGTAACGCACTGAACTTCCGGACCGGAATTCCAGCTGCCGCGCACCGTCACGCCGTTCAGCGGATTGTGTCTCGAATCGTGTGCCGTGACGCGAACGTTCGCGGACCAGGTATCCACCGCGCTCGTCGTAAACCCGTCGATATTGCCCACGTGCACACTCGGCGGATTCACGTTGATCGCGATCGCGCGCGCGTTGTTGCTCGCATTCGCGTCGGGCAACTTCTGCGTGGCGGTCAGGATATGCCCGCTGATCGCCGCCCCGCCGGTGTTCCAATTGATCGTGCCCGTCACGCTCGCACCGATAGCGAGACCAGCGAAGGTCTGGGTGCCGACGACCACGTTGCCCGCTGTGCCGTCCGTCAGCACGACGTCGAAGCTCGTTGTGACATCCTGCCCACCCACGTTCTGCACCGTCACCACCACCGGCGCCGTATCGCCCACCGTCACCTGACCGGATGCCGTAATGGCCGCCAGTGCGAGGTCGGCCGGTTGCGGCGTCACGTTGACGGTCGCCGAGCGCTGGTTGTTCGCGGCGTTGTCATCGGCAAGAGTGTGACTCGCCACCAGGGTGTGGTTGCCCAGGGCGGCGAACGCGGTATTCCAGCTGAACGCCCGCGTTGCCGTGGCGCCTACCGCGAGACTCGCGACCGCCTGCGTACCAATGGTCGCCCCGCTCGTCGCGTCGGTGAGCACGACATTGAAGCTGCTCGTGACGTTCTGCACCGCCACATTCTGCACCGTCACATTGATCGTGGCGGTGCTGCCCTTCCCGATTGACGCAGGAGCACCGAGCGCGGTCACCGCCACATCGGTCGACGGCGCGCTCACGGTGACAGCGATCGAAGCCTGGTTGTTCGAACCGTTCACATCCGTATAGGTGTGGGCCGCGACGAGCGTGTGACTGCCGAGCGCGGCGCCGCTGGTATTCCAATTGAACGTGCGCGTCGTGTTCCCGCCGGCCCACAGACCACCGGCGATCGTCTGAGTACCGATCGTCACCCCGGTGGTCGCGTCAGTCAGCGTGAGATCGAAATTGCTGCTGACGTTCTGGCCACCGATGTTCTGGACCGTCACGCCGATCGCGGCCGTCCCTCCCTGAATCACCGCCGCCGGTGCGCTCACACCCGTCACCGCGATATCGGCGGGTGGATTGACGATGACGCTGATCCCGATGGAATTGTTCGAGGGGTTCGCGTCAGGCAGCTGCTGGGTGGCGAACAGGGTATGGCCGTTGGTGGCCGCGCCGGCGGTATTCCACGGGAAATCGACGGTGGTCGACGCCCCGATCGCGAGGCCGGTCACGGTCTGCGTGCCGAGCACATTGCCGTTCCAGCCGTCCGTCAGCACCACGGTGAAGCTCGTGCCGACGTCCACCTCGCCGACGTTCTTTACCGTGACGACGACATGCGCCGTGTCGCCCTGCCCCACCCGCGCGGGCGCGGTGATGCCCGTGAGGGCGATGTCGGTGGGCTTGGGATTCACATTGACCGCCAACGTGCGGCGGTTGTTGACGGCGTAGTCATCGCTCAGGCTCTGCGTGGCAACCAGCGTGTGCACGCCGAGCGCCGCGCCGGTGAGGTTCCAGCTGAACGTGGCCGAAGTGTTTGCTCCCGTAGGGAGACCCGTGACCGTCTGGGTACCGAGCGTCACGCCGGCGGTCGAATCCTGCAGCGCGACATCGAAGCTGCTCGTCACGTTTTGATTGCCGATGTTCGACACGAACACGGTGACGGTGACGACGTGTCCTTCGATCACCGATCCCGCCACGCTCATGTTCGTCACGGAGATATCCGTGATCGGCGGTGTGACGGGGATGGTGCCGAAGCGCTGATCGTTGCTTGCCTTGTCGTCGCTCAGCGTGTGCCGCGCCCGGAGCACGTGATCGCCCGCCGTGGCAGGTGTCCAGGCGAATGTCAGTGTCGTGACCGCCCCCGCCGCAAGCGCCGGCACGGTCTGCGTCCCGACCGTCACGTGGTCAGTCGTATCCGACAGGACCACGTCAAAGCTCGCGACATCCTGATTGCCGAAGTTCTTCACGGTTACCCTGACGTTAGCCGTGCCATTCACCACGACCGCGCTCGGCCCGCTGATGCCGGTGATCGCCACATCGGTCAGGGGACCCGGCGGCGGCGGAGACGAGCCGTCGATCGTCACGCCAAAGCGATTGAGCACCAGGTCGATCCGGTTGGCGACCGTCACCGATGAGCTGCCGGCGAACAACAGCGCGACAGGATTGAGGTTGGCATCATCGGTCACGATGAGCGAGCCGGAATCGCCCCCACCGCTGAACGTGCCCGGCGAGATGATCAGCTGATCGACGTAGCGCGCGGTCTTCGTGCAGCTGAATCCCGAGACCGCATAACAGATTGTCACCGTCGCATTGACGCCGGTGATCTGCCCGTGCGTCAGCCGCGTGGTCCGGCCGTACTTCTGCACATTGAGGCCCAGCAGCGCGCTGGGGTCGTCGAACGAGCCGTCGCCATCCGAGTCGCCGTAAATCTTCGAATTCGGCATCCCGTAGCCGTCGTCCGATGGCACGGCGTTGTCGAGCAGATCGGTGCTGGAGAGGGCGATCGCGGCGTCAATCGTGTTGCTGCCGTTACTGGCGAACGAGATCACCTGAAAATCGGTCAGCGTCGCGATCTGATCGGCGCTGGTCCCACCGTCGTACGGTCCAGGCTGGTACTCCGGGTCGCCGATGCTGGCGCCATTCGAGTTGGCCAGGACGTGATTGTTCGACAGGATGTACACGCGGCCGAGTGCATCCCGCACCCGTGCGCCGATCGTCCCGGCGGTGATCGCCGGATGACCGACTGAAAAGCCCATGGGAGCGGGCCGCTGCCGCTTCGTGGGGTCGCTGAACGCCATGAGCCGGCCGGTGACCCGCTGTCCGACAGGGACACCCTCGAGCACTTGGGGCAGCCCCGTGATGCCCGCCCGCTCCAGCAGCAACACCATGCCCGCATGTCCATCCGGCTGCCGGGTAATCGCGGTCCCCACGACGCCGGGGATGGCCAGCAGATCATCGGTGTGACGCCGCTGCACGGCCAACGCCTTCATGAAGTCAGGGGCGAGGAGCACCGGCGACGTGATGGACGGGCCGGCGGCGGAATCGAGTCCCCGGTCCGAGCAGGCATACCACACCGCGGGGGCGGCAACCAGCAGAACGACGAGGGCGCGGCGGGACAACGTGCGAACTGCCACCATAGGACTCCCTGGCTGAATCCTAGAACGGGGGCGCGCGGGGCACGAGTATGACGCAGCGGCAGCCGGTCGGCAACCCCCCCGCCCCTTTTTAGCCTCGAATCACCTGGCCAAAACACAGGCGGTAGCCGTTGCGATAGTAGTTCGCGGTCGTGACGACGTCGTCTACGATGAAATAGGGGGCAATCGACCACGTGGTTGCACGGGGATCGTCCGTCATGCCGTCAATCCCTTTTCCGCGTCGCGCGCTAGTCGACCGGGTGCCACACGAAGGAGTCGCGCGCGCGATACGCAACTTCCCCGCGCCGATTACGAACTGTCACGAACGCGGACAACACGGGGCTGTCGAGCCGGCTGGTCGCGACTCGCGTCAGGAATCTGCCCTCGACCGTCACCGTGCCGATCTGGTCGTCGTCGCACCGCAGCTGAATCCCATCGGCCCGGATGCCCGCGTCGGCGCAGCCGATTTCGTGCCTTGTCCCCGTCGTGGTCTGGGAGAACGTCAGGTAGGTCTCCGGATGGAGCGTGATGCGGCTAAATCGGAAGTACCCGATGGAGAAGTTATAGCCGGGGACATAATAGCCCTCGGCGTCCGCCTGCAGCGGCCCTGCCGGTCGTTTGGTGGGCGGCGGAGCCTTCTCCGCGGCAGGAGGCAGCGGGGTGAGCAGCGCCCACGCGACGAAACCGACCACAGCAAGGCCGATCAGGCCGAGTAGAACCCAGAGCGCGCGGCGCATTCCCTAGTATAGCAAGTTCGCGGCGGCCATCCGCTTTACCGGCGAGGCCCTGGGTTTGGCTGTTTCCACGGTGGCCCTACCTCCTGTTGGAGAGGGAGACCGGCACACCCAGGAACCGCTCGTAGCGCGCTACCTCGCGCCGTACTGTGCGAGTCTCGGCCGTGGTCAGCGGGCGCAGCGGCGCGACGTTGACGTCCACTCGGTCGCGCTGCGCCACGGCGCGCCACGTTCCGGCCACTTGCCCCCCAATCACTAGCGCGTGTTGGAATTGCACATACCCGCCCGCGCGTGCTCGCACCATCGCTGGTCCGTGCGGAACAGCCACACGATCGCGATAGGCGACGAGATACTCGTCGTAGACGGGCAGCAGGTGCACGAGCTGAGGGCGCGGCCGCACGCGGGAAGCGCCGAGCGTCCAGTAGCTCGCGCGGTCGAGCGTTAGCTCCCGTGCCCGGATCATCTCGAGCCCGCGCTTGGCGTCGGGCGTGGCGAGGCCGGACCACCAGACATAGTCGCGCAGGGTCGCCGGTCCATGGCTGCGAAAATAGCGCTGGGCCAGCTCGGCGAGGGCTTCTTCCCGCGAGAGACGCACGGCGCGAGACGCGCGCTCCGCCAGCAATGCGTACGTGGACTGCTTCTCTCGGCGCGGGCCGCTGCAGATCACCCCTTCGGCTTCGATGTACAACGCGATGTGACCGAGCGCCCAACCACTCCCCGGCAGGCCGGCACCCGCGAAATGCTTGCCGAGCTCTGCGCGGGTCAGGAAGTTGCCGTCGCGCAGCACTCGCTCGCACACCTTCGCGGCGCGCATGAAGGTCGCCTTCTCCAGGCCAAGTTGGCGATCGTAGGTTGCCATCCGGCGATGGACACTCGCCCCGGTGAGCTCGAGCATCCAGCCGATATCCGCCGGCGTCACGAAGTGCCAGGTCGGCCGCATCACGTGGGTACGGAGGATCCGACCTGCGTCGAAGGCGCGCTGGATCTTCGCATCGGTAATGCCGGCGGGAAGACGGAGGCCGAGACCCCATTTGGCGGGGCCAAATTCCTGAGCCTGTACCGCGCCGAGCCACGACACGAGCCTGGCCGGATCGCGCTGTCCGTTCTGTGTGACGCGCTGGTTAGCGAGCCGCTGCTGAACGATGAATGTCAGCATCGAGTGGGATCTGCGTGAGGCCGCGCGTGCCACCGCGAGTCCCAGAGCTCATTTCATCTGCACCGCATGACCACCGAACTCCTTGCGTAGCGCGGCGATCACCTTGGCGCCGAACGATTCCTCCTGACGCGAGCGGAAGCGCGCGAGCAGCGACAACGTGATGACGGGAGCCGGCACGTTCAGCCGCATCGCCTCGTCGACGGTCCAGCGCCCCTCCCCGGAGTCCTCCACGTGTCCTTTGATGCCGGCGAGCTGCTGATCGCCTGAAAAGGCCCGCTCCGCCAGCTCATTCAACCAGGAGCGTACCACGCTGCCATGGTTCCACAGCTTCGCGATTTTGCCGAGATCGAGTGTGAAATCCGTGGACGCGTGCAGGATCTCGTAGCCCTCGGCATACGCCTGCAGCATGCCGTACTCGATCCCGTTGTGGACCATTTTGACGTAGTGTCCAGCACCAGCCGGGCCCACGTGAGCGTAGCCGTCGGGTGCCGCGAGGGCGCGAAAGATCGGCTCGCAGTGCTGGAACGCGTCCGGCGATCCGCCAACCATGAGACAGTAGCCGAGCGTGAGGCCCCAGATCCCGCCACTCGTTCCTACATCCACGAACTCGACCCCCCGGGACGTGAGCGCCTCGGCCCGGCGCCGTGAGTCCTGGAAGTTCGAGTTGCCGCCATCGATGACGATGTCTCCCCGGGAGAGCTGCGTCGCGAGCTGCGCGATGGTGCCTTCGACTGCCGCCCCGGCCGGCAGCATCACCCACACGATCCGGCGCGGCGTCAATTGCTTGACGACATCGGCGAGATCCTTGGCGGCTTTCACGCCTTTGCCGGCGTGCGCCTTGACGGCAGCGGCGCTCTGGTCGTGCACGATGACCTCGTGCCCGCCCTGGGTCAGCCGCCGCACCATGTTGCCACCCATCCGACCCAATCCGATCATCGCCAATTGCATCATCGTTCCCGGGGAAGACGTGGCGGTAAGCGTAGCACGGATTCCATTCGCGGGATAGCATTGGGCGACTTGTGAACACAGGACGCTACGTGATCATGGGCGTCGCGGGCTCCGGCAAAACGACTGTCGGAGCAAAGCTGGCTCACGCGCTCGGCGTCGAGTTCATCGACGGCGACGATCTGCACCCGCCGGCGAACGTGCAGCGCATGGCGGCGGGAATTCCGCTGACCGACGCGGACCGCGAACCCTGGTTGCTCGCGATTGCGGCCCGGCTCCGCGAGGCGAAGCGCGCGCGCCGAGGACTCGTCGTCGCCTGTTCGGCGCTCAAGCGTCGCTATCGCGATCTACTGCGGTCGAAAGGAGCGGCGGACACGCGCTTCGTGTATCTCGCCGGAGACAAGCCAGTCCTCGCCGAGCGCCTGAGCAGCCGTCGCGGCCATTACATGCCTGCAGTGCTGCTCGACAGTCAGCTCGCCGCGCTCGAAGAGCCCGGGCCCGACGAGCAGGTCTGGGTGAGCGATATCCGCGAGACACCCGACGCGATCGTAGCCGATCTCCTGGCGCGCTCGACATGAGCCCGACCACTCGACTGCTGCTGTACGCGTTGTTGGCGGTGATCGCGCTGATCGTGCTGATCGCGCGGTTCAAGCTCCATCCCTTCGTGGCGTTGATCACCGTATCGCTCATCCTGGGAATTGTCGCCGGCATGCCGCCTGGCGCGGTCGTGAAAGCGTTCCAGGACGGCGTCGCCGGGGTGCTGGGATTCATCGCGATCGTGGTCGGGCTCGGCACAATGCTGGGCAAGATGATGGCGGAGTCCGGCGGTGCCACCCGCATCGCCACCACCCTGATCGCGCGGTTCGGCGAGCAGCGCGTGCATTGGGCGATCATGTTCGTCGCCTTCATCGTGGGCATCCCCGTCTTCTTTCAGGTGGGCTTCGTGCTGCTGATCCCTCTGGTGTTCACGATCGCCCGCCGCTCAGGGCTCTCGCTCGTGAAGATCGGTATTCCGCTGGTCGCGGGGTTGTCGGTGGTACATGGAATGGTCCCGCCACATCCGGCAGCCACGCTGGCTGTCGTCGCCTATCACGCTGATCTCGGCCGCACGATCGCGTACGCCATTGTTGTCGGCCTCCCGACCGCCGCTCTCGCCGGCCCGATCTTCGCTTCGTGGATTGCACCCCGGATCCAGTTGCCGGCTGATAATCCGATAGGCGCTCAATTGACGGGCGAGACGGGCGAGATGCCGAGCTTCGGTATCTCCCTGTTCACGGTGTTACTTCCGGTCATCCTGATGTTGGGTGCGAGTGCGGCTGACGTCGTCCTGGCAAACGCGCACCCGCTGCGCCGGGCGCTGGATTTCATAGGCGGGCCCATCGTCGCGCTGCTCGTCGCGCTCCTGTTTTCGTTTTGGTCGCTCGGATACCGGCAGCACTTCACACGCGACCAGATTCTCAAGTTTGCAAATGACTGCCTCGCGCCGACTGCCGCGATTCTGCTGATTATCGGCGCCGGCGGCGGCTTCAATCGGGTCCTGCTCGACAGCGGTGTGGGGAAAGCAATTGCCGACCTGGCGGTTGGCTCGCACACCTCGCCGCTGCTGCTCGCCTGGGGTGTAGCGGCACTGATCCGCGTGGCCACTGGTTCAGCCACGGTCGCGATGACGACGAGTGCCGGGATCGTCGCGCCCATCGCGGCCGTCACACCGGGGACATCGCCCGAGTTGTTGGTCCTCGCGACAGGCGCGGGCTCGCTCGTCCTCTCACACGTGAACGACTCAGGATTCTGGCTTATCAAGGAGTTCTTCAACATGACCGTGCCTCAGACCCTCAAGACGTGGACCGTCGCCGAAACGATCATTGGCGTGGCGGGCTTGGCCTTCACGCTGCTACTCAGCCTGCTCGTGGGCTGTGCTCCTCGCGACAAGGGCTCGCCTGAGCTGAGCGCGCGGGGATGGGTCGACATCACGGCGAGCCTCGACCCCGCCACGACTCCAGTGTACGCCGGCGATGCGCCCTTGAAGTTCGATTTTCTCAAGGACATGCGGAAAGGCGACAAGCTGACGCTGTCGGCCTACTCGATGGGTGCGCACAGCGGGACGCACATCGACGCGCCGATGCACTTCATCAACACCGGCACATCGGTCGACCAGCTGACGCTGGAGCCGCTGATCGGGCCGGCGCTGGTGATCGACATTCCCGACAGTGTGCAAGCGATCGATGCCGCGGAGCTGAGCAAACACGACTGGAAAGGAACGCAACGGGTCCTATTCCGGACTCGGAGCTCGCTGCGTGGCTGGATGGACTCAGCCGCGTTTCACCGGGACTTTGCCTACGTCGCGCCGGACGCAGCGCAGCTGCTCGCAGACGCCGGTGTCGTGCTGGTAGGCGTGGACTACATCTCGGCGGAACAATTCGGCGCATCGGCGCCGAGGACACATCAGATCCTGCTCGGCCGCGGGATTCCGATCGTGGAGGGCTTGGACCTGCGCTCCGTGCAAGCGGGCAACTACGATCTCATCGTGCTACCGATCAAGGTTCGAGGGCACGAAGGCGCGCCGGCGAGGGCTATCGCGCGACCAGCTTCCAGAACTGCGCCTCGCCGATGACGGTGACGCGATGCCCCTTCCCCGCCAGGCGTCTGATCTCCATGAGCTTGAGCCCGCCATCCTTGCCGGCGATCTGGAGCGCGTTGGGGCGGCCCCGCACCAGAATGTCCGTCGAGGGCCCGGGACTGCGTTGCACCAGCGCGCCGGAGCGTGTGGCGGCCTTGATCGCATCGCGCCGCGGCCGTTTGAGGAACCCGGTAAATGAGACGCGTCGGCCCTTCAGCGACTTGACGACGCCCTTGTGGAGCTGCTTCGGTGGATGCTGGAGCGCTTCGATCATTTCACCGGCCGACTCATAGCGCTTGCCCCGCGCGCCAAGGCAGCGATGAATGACTTCCTTGAGATGATCACTGCAAGGAAGTCTGCGAACGTCGCGCGTGCGCATCGGGCTGTGCACGTCGCCGCGCAGCAGCATCGCGATCAGCTGCCCCACCTGGTACACGTCGTCGCGCTGCTGCCATTTGCGCACTTTTCCCCAGGCGATCTCGGTCGGTGCCCCTAACGGGTTGAATGCGTCGGCCGTGACGCCGCGCCGACTCGCCTGGTGGGTGGCGATTCCGAAATCCCCCAGTTTCAGGCACTCGTTCGCGCACACGAACACGTTGAACGGCGTCAGATCACGGTGCATCGCTTGCCCGCGGTGGAGGACATCCAGCGTTTCCAGAATTGCGGCGATCTCCTGGCGGACGAATTTCTCCGGCTGCCCGCCCCTTGCACCGAGCCAGCTACCGAGGTCACCGTGCTCCGCATACTCCATCACCAGGCAGTAGCGAGTCAGCGCCGACTCGATCTGTACGAACCGGTCGAAGACCGGAAGCGCACGGGCCTGCCGGGAGAGGAGCTCCGCGAAATACGCCTCGCGCAGCCAGCCGGTGAGCCGGTAGCTGATCTTGACGCAGACCCGCGGCGGGAGAGATCCAGCGGGCGTGGGGGTGGCGAGATAGACCTCACCAAACCCGCCCTTGCCGATCAGCCGGTCGAGACGATAGGTGCGGCCCGTTTCGGAGCTATAAAGGCTGGGAAGGACCCGAGCCGCCGGAGGCGGATGCGGCCTGCCCGCTCGCGTGGCTGGTCGTGTCATGGCACCCACAAACTAACATCACTCGACGGGATCCTGCCCCGACGCCACAAAGACGAGCCGAACGGCCGTGCACATGCCGACCAGCCCAATCGCCATCACACACAGCACCAGCGTCGCACGCACCGGGTGATCGAACGGATCGCCCGCGGCCAGGCCACCACCCGCCACGAAGACGATAATGGCCGCGAGCGACGGCACGAGACACACCGCGGCGACGACGGTCCACGCGACGAAGCTGCGCAAGCTCGCCTGGCGGTTGGCGGCCAGTCGCTTGGCGACCTCGTCGTCGACGAGCGTGCGACTCAGTATCGACGCGAACACGAGCAGCAATAGAAACAGGACAAACCCGAAGTACACGCCGTCCATGGGTCCCCCGCTTGCCTCAGGGCGTCTCGCGGATCACGCGTCCGTTCACGGGCTGGAGCGGCCGGGCGTTGTGCGGATACTTATTTACGAAGGTGGCGACTTCCTCACTCGAAATCTGTGTCGGTTCCTTGAGCACGAACCACGTGACGCCTTCCGAACACGGCGGCGTGGTGAGGGAGCCGCTGAAGGTGTAATAGCCCCGCATGGCGGGGAGCAAGTCTATCGCGTTGACCGACACACGTTCGGGTGTCACTTCCTTGCCCTGCGAGTCCGGCAGGTATCTCCAGACCTTCTCGACGAGCATGTTCGCCGTGCCTTCGTTCAGCAGCACCGCGACGACAGCCAGCTGGCCGGCGGCATTCTTGTGCACCAGGTGCGCCACCATCGGATACGATTTGCCGAAGACCCGCTCTTCGGCGGGATGATGAAAGTGAAACTGCTGCAGCTCATACCGCTGATCGCCGACGGTGATGAAACTGCCGGGCGCGTAGGTCACCAGAATGGTGTGCCCGTTGTCGATCACCTTGAGCGGCGAGGGTTGGTAGGAAAACGTGATCGCGGGCAGCGCGGCGCCCTTGACGTGCCGGATGTCGATCGGCGACTGCTGCTTGCCGACAAGGCACGTCCTGTACACCGTGTCCAGGGTCCCCCAATTTGCGGGACCATGGGTTCCCTCGTATTCCCAATGCGGCAGCGTACCGTGCTGCGCAGCCAGCGGCAGGGCGGTCCATGTCAGCGCGATGAGCGCAAGCAGCGTCGGGCGCATTTGACCTCCGGGGTTACGCACCTCCTCGAGATCGCCCACTATCGCCCGCGCCAGAATTGGACTTTGGCCGTACTCCTCTGCTGTTGCTCAGTGATCGGCGCCGAAAGAAACCAGCCGGCGTTCCGTGTCATCGCGTTCTATACGGCCAGGGAGGACCAGGCTCATATCAGCTTCGTGCAGGAGGCTCGGCGCTGGTTTCCGCAGATGGCGCTGAAGTATCAGTTTCGCTTTGACACGACATCCGATTGGCGCAACCTCAACCCCCGGTTTCTGTCGCAGTATGACGTCGTGGTATTTCTGGATACCCGCCCTGAAGATCCGGCACAACGCGCCGCCTTTCGGACGTACATGGAGCACGGTGGCGCCTGGATGGGCTTCCACTTCGCCGGTTTTGCGTTGACCCCGTCGGTGTATCCCGCCGACTGGGACTGGTACCACAACACATTCCTCGGCGCAGGCTCATACGTGAGCAACACCTGGCGACCAACATCCGCGGTGCTGCGCGTGGAGGACCGAGCGCACCCGGCCACCAGGCATTTGCCCGCGACATTCACGTCTGCGCCTAACGAGTGGTACCGGTGGGAAAGAGACCTGCGGCAGAATCCGGACATCGACATCCTGATTGCAATCGACTCGACCAGCTTTCCGCTGGGCACCGGGCCAAAGCCGAACGAGATCTGGCACAGCGGCTACTATCCTGTCGTCTGGACGAACCGGCACTACAGAATGATCTACCTCAACATGGGGCACAACGACATCGACTACGAGCACAAGTACGATGAGACCAACCGGACACTTTCATATACACTCAACAACACGGTCCAGGATCAGCTAATCGTCGATGGCCTGCTGTGGCTGGGAAGGAAACAGTAGATCCGGCTATTCTATCACTCTTGTGTACTTCAGGCTTGCACCGTCCTCTCCCGTGAGTGTCAGTGCATCGGCCGCGACCGCGAATCTGAAGACCGCGCCATAGGGCAGATCGCCACTTGGCCGAATGGGCTGCGCCACAGGCTTGAGCCGAACGCGATCGGCAGCAACCAGCTCCCACGAATACCAGGTCGTATGATCCACATCCGGGGTCGTCACGCGGATTCCCGCTTGCTGATTGGGGAGAAACTGAAGCGTCGAATGTCCACTGGGGGCTCGCCAAGAGCCCATCAGGTCAGCTGGGATTCGTGGGCTCCGGTCGGCGCAACCCCAGACCACCAGCGCGCCAGCGAGAAGCAGACTATACCTGGTCATCGAGCCAATGAAGCTTGTGCAGAATGCGGTGAAACAGTGGGGCGCCGAGCAGTGCCGCCACGACGATGAAGATCAGGCCGGCATAGAGGGCGTAGAAGCCGGCGAACATTTTGCCGCCGTTCGATTGCGGCGCGTTCACCGGCCCCATTCCGGCGAGCAGCATCGCGCTGTTCATGAATGCGTCGCGCCATGCAAGCCGCTCAAAGTGCTCGTATCCTGCCATGCCGATGGTGAGCGATCCGACGACGAGCACGCTCGCAACGCCGAAATGCAGGACCCAGCGGTGCATGAAGCGGCGACGCGACAATGGCGGAACGTGGCGCGGCTCGTACACGATCAAGTGGCCTTGATATCGGGAACATGGTAAATCACGATGCGAAACCTTTCTTGAACGCCGACTTCGTCAACTCATAGACCACGCGCTCGCGCCCTTTTGCATCCGGTCTCGTGCCGGTATAGACGCCGCCGATTTTCTCCACCGCCCTGCGCGATCGGCGATTCTCCGGTCCGATGACGAAAATGACCCGTTCCACAGTTTCGAACGCATGCTGGAGCATGAGGCGCTTCATCTCTCTATTGTGCCGCCCGCCCCAGCACCGCCGCGCCAGAAAGCTCCAGCCTATCTCGATGACGCTCTGCTCAGCATCGAAGCCGTGAAAGCGCGACGATCCCACGATCTCGCCCGTCGCTCGCTCAATCGCCACCAGCGCGCCGGCCGAGCTCATTGCATCCGCAAAGAACTCACGAAACACGCTCTCCTGATATCGATCGGAGTCGGGGTGCTGCGCCCACAGCAGTGGATCTGACGCCACGGCGAACAGGGCATCCCAATCGTCCGCCCGCAGTGGTCTCAACTGGAGGAGAGCGCCTGTGAGCGTGGGTTGGCAGTCAAACGCGATCCCCTTCAATTCGCTTTCAGAACCGCCTCGATGAACGTCAGGGTCTTCGTCTCGACCCACGCCGCCGACACAGCGGTGATGCCGATGTTGCCGAGACGGTCCCCGGTAGCGGTCGCAGGCCGCCCCTTCCACGGCGCCTGCTTAACCTCCCGCTGCACCGCGATGCCATGCCGGGGGTCGTAGCGAAAGATGAGCGCGGAGGCAAGTCCGCGACGCGGCGTGAAGGAGAGCGCGACACTGGGATACGCGTCGTCGCGCTCGAGGTGCTCCCGGACTGATGCCTCGTGGCCCGCCTCCTTCAGCTCCGCCATGAATGCATCGAGGATAGGGCGCACGATCGCATGGAGTCGCTCGCCGCACATCCGCCGATCCGCATGATCCTCCGGTGTCTTCTCCTCGGGCTTGACCTTCGCGGCTCGCTCGGCGTACGCCTGGAGCAAGGCCCGGAGTTTGGCTCGCTGCTGCTCAGTCATGGGGTTGTACCTTACAACAAAACCAGAAGCGCTGTAAGCGCCGCCGCGAACACAACGGACTTGACGTGCACCGCGCGTGCCTGCCGGCGCACCTGAGCCAGCTCGGCCGGATCGGCGATCCGTTCGGAGTCCTGATCCCCATCGCGCAGACCGCGCGCCGCGAGTCGCACTCAGGTCTTGTCGCGCGCCTGAAACACACCCAACCACCCGACCCACAACGGCAGGAACGTCGTCCACCGCCACGACCGCGGCACGCCCACCACCAGAAGTGACACCCCAACGACGACGCCGGCCGCGAGCCCAATCAGGCCGAGTCGGAAGCGTTGTTTGCGGCCGCGCGGGCCGATGTTGGGAATGAGCCCGATGGGTGCTGATCCGCGCTATCGAGCGGCCGGATGATGGGACGCATTCGCAACCTGAGCGTCCACAACCTCGCGGCGCAGGCGGCGATCCTTGTCCAGTGCCCAGATCGCCGCGATGCCGATAAGTCCCGGGAATGCCAGCCGACCCTGCGCCAGGCTCACGATGATGACCAGCGCCATTACGGCCACCAGGACCCAGTACGTCGTCCGATAACCCGATGTCAGCGGGTAAACCACTTCGCGATGACAATGGGGGCATGTGAACTGCTGGAAGCCGAGGAACGTGCGACTAGGCCGCTCGCGGAACGCGTGGTGGCAATGCAGGCAGATCGCATCGATTTCAGGTAGCGCCATACACTCCTCCGCTGGTGAGAAGCTCGCGCGCCCGCTCCGCATTCTCGGCCGTCACGCGAATCCTGGGCGCGCCGGTGATCAGGTTGTAGCCGCTGAACAGGCGGCCCATCCCGAAGAGATCCTGGACGCCTTCTCCCTCGACAACGTACCGGATGCCACCCCGCTCGAGCGCCGCCTTGGCGAGCGTCAGCAGAGCGAAATCTCCGGACTCGAACACCGTAACGAGATCGTCCACGATTGAAGCCTACGCCCCCTGATATCTAGCCGGCAACCGAGTGGTACCGTCGCTCGAGCACTGAGTCCTGAACGACCATTTGTACCGCCGGATCGTCGCAAGGGAAGAGCGTGCCGCTGCCCTCCTGATTCACATACAGCCCCCGCACATCGGATGGACGATGACACGCGGTGAGGATCATTGACAGCAGGAGGGCTCGGCTGAGGGAGTATCTCAAGGTCGATCACCTCGACCGCTCACGAACAACTTGCGGACGTATGCGCGAGCCAGCGTGAGAGGATGCGTGAGACCCGTGATCAACTGTCCAAACACGCCGACCGGCTCGTGGTAGAGACCGACCTGATTGAGTACACCTGCCCGATCGTAATAGATCGTTTCGCTGGCCAGCTTCCCGTTTGGCGCGAAGCGAAAGATGGTGCCGCTCTCCCCACGGCGCATCACCATACGCCGCGTCACTGCCGAACGTAGCCATGATACCCGCGAGATCATGCCGGTTCTCAAGGCGGACATGCTCCTCAACCGTGTCGAGGCGCGCGGTGGCTGATTCACTCAGGGAGGGACTGGTGCGGGCGCGTTCCTGCATCGCAGCACTACGCTGCAGCGAGTAGCGGGAATATTCAAGCACACCGCGGCTCGAGGCGCGCCAGAAGTCATAATCCTTTAGATCGTTGCGGGGAGACGGCCTCGTGCGTAGGTAAGAGAGGTCGGCCACCAGTGGGGTCGTCATGAGAGCCCGAGACTACGCGGCATTGCTCACCGCATGCGCGATAACGATGATCGCGCCGCCGTCGTACGCGCAGCGCGCGGGCGACGGTTTTCTGTTTCATGTGCCGATCGGCACGTGGGGAGTGCGTGGCGGCGTCAACCTGGCGAGCGCGAACAGCGATGTCTTTGCGTTCGTCACCGACCAGCTCACCCTCGACCGCTCCGATTTCAATGCACCGGCGGTGGGCACCAATATCGCCATCCGATTGTCGGGGTCCACCGATATCGTGCTCGACGTCAGTTACTCGACCGTCAGCCGCGGTTCGGAATTCCGCCATTGGGTAGACCAGAACGATCAACCGATCGAGCAAACCACCTCTCTGCGGCGCATCCCGATCACGCTGGGCCTCCGGCATTATGTCACATCGCGCGGCCGCTCGGTTGGCCAATTCGCGTGGATCCCCGCGCGGCGGTCGCTCTACGTGGGCCTCGGCGCCGGGATGATGGAGTACAAGTTCCACCAGGTCGGGGACTTCATCGACTTCACGACGCTCAACGTGTTCCACGACGAGTTTACATCGCAGGACTGGACGGCGGTCGCGCAGGCCAACGCCGGCCTAGACCTCGCACTTGGCGATTTCGTCCTGCTGAACACCGAGGCGCGCTACAGCTGGGCAAAAGCGCCGATGAGCAGCGACTACGTCGGCTTCAATCGCATCGATCTGTCGGGTGTGTCTGTGACAGCCGGCTTTTCGTTCAGACTCTACTGAGGAACGCTCGTATGCGTACACGAATCCCAACCCTGCTCGTGGCTGCCGCCCTGCTCGGCATTTCCGCGGCACCCTCCCCGCTGCGCGCTCAGGACTCGACCGTCGACTCGCGCTGGCTCGCCTACCTCGGGTGCTGGGAGGCGGTCGGCCCCGCGACAACTCATCTGTGCGTCGTGCCCGTAACAGGCACATCGGCCGTCGATCTCGTCACCATCGCCAACGGCGCAGTCGTAGCCAGTGAACGTATCGCCGCCACCAGCGAGCAGGTCCCGATGACACATGGCAGTTGCTCCGGATGGCAGAGCGCCTCGTGGTCCGACATCGGTGATCGCGTCTACCTCCGATCGGAAGAGACGTGCACGCCGGGCAGCCTTCGCCCCGGCACCGGTCTGATCGCTCCGACGCGCGACGGCCAGTTGTTGTACATCCAGGGCATGACGCTCGGCACGCAAACGGGTGTGCGCGTGCAGCGCTACCGCGAAGTGACGACGAATCTGCTGCTGCCGCAGGAGATTGCGGACGCGCTGCATCTCGATCTCACGGCGACGATGCAGGCGCGTGCCGCCGCCGCTGCGCCCCTGACGATCGACGATCTCGTCGATGCGTCGCGGCACCTCGATCCGGCCGTCGTTGAAGCCTGGCTCGTCGAGCGCGGCGGCTCGTTCACGCTCGATGCGAAGCGGCTGTCGGCGCTCGCCAAAGGCGGTGTGCCATCCCGCACGATCGATGTGCTGGTGGCGCTGTCGTATCCGGGGGTCTTCGCCGTCAATCCAAGCTCGCGCCGCGGTGAGCGGCGGGTGAGCTCGGAAGAATCGTACGGCGGCGGTGCGGGCTCGTTCTATCCCATCGCGTCGTGTGGGATGGACTACACGTTCTACCCCTTCGGGTCGGGATACTGCGACGGGCTCACACCATGGTATCCGTACGGGTACGGCTGGTATCCCGGCAACTATCCTGTCGTGGTCATTTACACCGGCTCGGGCGGTGGCGGTGGCGGCGGCGGCGGTGGCGGTGGTGGCGCGACCTCCGGATCGCATGGCCGCGTCGTGAATGGACAGGGTTATCAAGAGGGGCCGCGCTCGACGGCGGATGTCAGCTCGCGGTGGGGTGAGCCCAGGTCCACGTCGAACGGCGGCTCGTCCGGCGCCGCCGCTACTCCCGCGCCGTCGACCTCGACGTCGAGCGGTACCGAGCAGCGGACGGCCAAGCCGCGACCCTGACTCGCAGGAGCATTAGCACCGTCCTTCGCCGTCTACCTCTTCGAGAGGGGCGAGCGCGCGCCATTGAGTGCCATGCCGCACCAGCTCGTACGTGATCTGGTGGCGCCAGAAATTCAGGCCCGTCCTGCCGGGCTGGCAACGAGACCAGGTGAGAATGACCCGCGCCGTATCGCCCTGGATCATGACCTTCCCGACGGACAAATGCACGGCCGCACTGCTCGAGCCCGTCGCCGCAACGGGCGCGAGCAACTGCCCGGGCTGCGCATTGAGTTGCGCTTCCAGCAACGCACTCCAGCGCGGATTTGAATCGGACGTCAAGACGAACGGCGGCCGGTGATCGACCGACCGGCGCGCCTCCTTGTCCACCATGTCCGCGATGCTCTTCGCAAGCGCAGTCGAATCCGGAACCGATTGAGCCGTCAGCAGGCGAGTTGAAAGCAGGAACGCCAGCGAGAACATGCAGCAGCGCGCGCTCATGTGGGCAGGACCGTTGCGCTTAGCCGATGATCACCGACAGCCGGCGGCCGCCCTGCCCCGTTGCCGCGCGCGCGACAGCCTGAGCGATCTTCGCGGCGCCTTTCGCCGACGGCTCGATCTGCATGACGAAATCGTCTTTGCTGCTGCAGATGGACCGGAGATCCAGCACGTCCATCCCCCCACGGGCGGCGGTGCGCAGGATGTAATCGTTGAGCAGCGTGAGCACCACGCGAGCTCGGCTGGCCGTGTTCTCACCGACGAGCGGCGCCTCGTAAATCGTGCAGAGCAGCACTCGACCCGCGAGACGACTCAGGACCGGCACCACCTTGTCGTACTTCTCGGAGAACTCCTGAACCATCCTGTGGAGCGCGTCGAGCGTGTCCGAGCTCGACTTGGACGGCTGCTGCAGCAACCCGACGTGCTCCAAGGCGTCGTTGCCGCCGACGCTCAGCACGGCCAGGTCGACGCCCGCCGGAAAACGCTGCAGCTGCGCGGGGATCTCGGCCATCGTCGCGCCGCCCGCCGCGAGCAGGGTGACCGTCCAATCGGGCAGCTGCTGCTGCACCTGCGTGGCCGTATCAGGCTCGGGTGCCGTGTACCTGCCGTTCGCCAGGCTTGCGTCGCCGAGCAGCGCGAGGTGAGGCATCAGCTGTGCTGCCGCCGGAGCTCAGCGACTTGCGCCAGGCTAAAGGTGGTGAGCTGAACGATCCTGGCCTGCGAGCGGTACGCCGGCGGAACGATGGCCCGCGCGTCCTCCTTGGTCTCGACGTCCACGATGATCCAGGCCTTGTGTTCGCCGTCCATGCAGCCCCACTCGGCCCGTGTCAGGAAGTGAGATCCCGTCCTCACAAAGATGTCCGCCGCCTCGACGCACGACATCGCATCGCTCGGATGCGGGACTTCAATAAAGAAGCGTGGCATTGGGAGAGATCTCCTTTCGGGTAGTCGGCCACCGGTGCCTGCGCTCCTGTAAGAGTTCGACTGAATGCGTGGGACGCAAGATGTACTTCGGGAGCGGGCTCGCCAGGATAGCCGAAAGAGGATCTCGACGTCAGATGGCCTCAGCGTTGGGGGATCACAACGACGTTGGCGGTCCCCACGGTATTGTCTGTCCTTGCGGCGATGACAACGGATCCTGACGCGTGCGCGCTCACGAGACCCGCGCTGCTGACCGAGGCGATCGCATCGTTGGAGGATGACCAACTGAAAAACTTGTTCGACACGACTGCCCCGCTCGAGCTGTGCGCGCTCGCCACGAGTTGGATCCGCTCTCCCACGCTCAGCGTATCGAGCTGCGGCGTGATGACGACGGCCTCCACGACGGCCTGGCCAGCGGTATCGATCGGCCCCTGCACTGGAGGCGCGTGAGCTTGGCGTGCGGCGAGCTGTTGCTTGGCGTCCCTGCAGCGTCGCGACTTGTTGAATCCAACAGCGGCGGCCGGCGCGGACACTGCACCCCACGCGAGGCCGATCGCGATGGTCTGGTCAGGTGAATCGTATGAGCTCGGATCGCCCGCGACGGTGATCGCGCCGAGCACGTTGAGCGCTCCCCAGATGATATCGAGGATTGGAGCGGCGTTGCTCTCGGTGCAGCTGAAGTAAGTCATGTTCTCGTGGCCTTCCGGCGGCCCGTGGGAGAAGATGAAACCGCAGGCACTCGCCGACAGCGGAAGGAACAGCATACCGGCAACCGTACTCGCGTGCGACAATGGGCTGCGACGTTTCATGACCGTCCCCTCCGAACGCATTCACCGTTTCTCGGCGCTGTAGACCTTGTTCACAATCCACCACCGGCCCTTGATTCGAAGCAGCGAGAGGTAGTCAGTGTATCGCGACTGCGGATAATCCTCGATGATTTTCGCCGTGGCGATGTCCCGCGTCACGTCCAGCGCAGCAATCCGCAGCTCGCCCTGCTCTTCACGTCCTACGCTGCCCGCGAAGCTGGCGTACCACTTCGCCTGTGTCCATTCCCCGATTTGGCTGTCCGGCTTGGCGTAGTAGAGCCGCGCTTCCGGCCAAAACGCCTCGCGCAGGCTCGTCGTGTCGTTGAATTTGAGACCGTGCAAATACCGCTCGATGACTGCTCGCACGGCCGCCTCGTCGGCGCCTGGCTTGGGTGTCTGCGTGGCGAAAGGCCAGCTCGCGACCAGCAACAGGCTGGCGAACAGGAGGTTGCGCCGCATGATGTCTCTCTCCATCAGACCTTGAGCGTGGCTACGTGCTTATGGCCACTGTAACGCAACGTCCGCGTGCGCTCCAGGGACCAGTGCGGCCCACGCATCCACCGACCGAAAGCTGACTCGCGCGCCGACCTGCGAGGGAATCGGAATCCCCGTGACCCAGACACCGCCGTGAGCACAGGGGACGGAGTAATTGAGCACCTCGCCGGGGTTCAACATCCCGATGGGAGTGCTGGCGAACCCGCCCACGCCCAACCGAATCTCGAGCGCGTGCGGCGTCAAATCATACACGACCACCGCACAGTCTCCCGGCGCGAGGGCGCTCGGACGATGGCGTCCCGCGCAGCTCGTAAGGA
>QHUJ01000235.1:0-2245 GCA_003221895.1 Gemmatimonadota bacterium
GGCCTCGGTGTCGCGCCGGATCGTGTAGTAGCGGCAGCGCACGGCGCGGCGGGACTCGACAGCTTGCCTGAGGGTCGCGAACTGCGCCTCGATCTCGGCGGGAGCGGTGAAAGCGCGCTCTTCGGCGCCGACGTTCAGCTCGGGCAGGTCGAAGGACAGTTTGCGGATCGCCGAGCGGGCGGCATCGCCGAGGGGCGTGTCCGTGAGGCCGGCGATGCGCTCGGCCGCGCGGCGCAGGATCGGCAGATCATCCGAGGCAAAGGCGACTTCGTTGAGAAAGTATGGCCTCACCCCCTGACCCCCTCTCCGCCCGCGGAGAGGGGGAACGCTCAGATATGGCAAGTAGAAATCGCGTGGCTTCAGTTGGTAGGCCTCGACCTCTTGGTCGGCGTGGTTCGCCACGATCTTCTCTTTCAGCGGCTCGAGCGTCACGCCGAGCGCTTTGTTGAGCCAGCGCTCGGTCTTAGTCATGCGATCACGTTACGCCGCGCCTGTGACAGCGCTAGATCAGTCTCCACGGCTGCTGATCCCAGACAAACGGCAGCTTTGGGGCCTGTGGGTTATGACCGCTCTCAAGCATGCGGTCGGCGATCTCCCGCTCTGCCTGTCCGATGTGCACTGCGACTTGATAACGATCCTCGAGGGCGTCGCTTGTGGCGCGTAACTGCGTGAGCGAACGCAGCGCGAGATGTGCTCCCACGCCGAGCCGCAGCTCGCGCACCACAGCGCGCTCGGCGCGGTAGCCGATCTCGTGTTCGATCACCCGACCCGAGAGCGCAATCGTACCGGTGACCCAGCAATACTCGTTCTGCCACTGGATGCGATCGGCGACCTCGGGTTTGAGCGCGTAGATGCCGCTCGGGTATTGTGTGTCGAGGACGGGAGCTCCAGCGCGCACCACCGGCCCATTCCAGATGCAGGGAGCGGACAGTGACAGCAGGCGTGGTCCTCCGTCGCCGCCGGCGCGGCGCAGAAAGAATCCGAGGCGCCAAGCGCGCCAGGCCAGGAGCTCGCGCGGCTCGGTCCAAGGAACGACGGGCGGGGAGTAAGGCGGCGGCGAAAACGGCGGCGGCGAAGGGCGGCGAGGGGGCGGCGCGATGATGGGAGGCTTGATCACCTCGTGCGTCGGAGCAGGCTGCGGCTGCTCGGCTGACTCGATGAGCCAACGGACGAGCCAGTACAGGGCGATGGCCCCCACGCCGGAGGTCACGCGGGCACGGGCTCCTTGACCCTGTTTGGTGTTGGTTCCTTAGGTGCCGGCGCGCTCGGCTGCCGCTCGGCGGGGAGGGCGGCGGGGACGTTTTCGATGATCCGGATGACGGGGCCGAGATCCATGCCTGAAGAATGGCCGAGGCGTGTGACAACGCACGTTAGTTCCGTGTCACGCCCACCAACTATCTTCCAGCATGGCCCAACCGCTGCGAGTAGAAGTTGATTGGACAAGGATCGCCGCTCGTGGCGATCCGTTGTGGCAGGACAGCTTTTGTCTGTATGGCTACCTTAACCCGCGAGCCGATCAAATCCTCTATATCGGTAAGGCTGACTATCAGACGGTTCGTCAGAGAACTCATGGCAGGCACAAGGCTGAGCTGTTCGAGTACCTCTGTGATCACTGCAAGTCCGATGAGCTATCCATTATTCATGGACAGCTCTTGCTGGAGGCAGGGCGGCGATTTTCGACACAGCTATTGGCGGACGTTGAGTCCCTGCTGATCAAGCGGCTCCAGCCGCCTGGCAATATTTCCAGCACCTGTTCACGCATCTACCGACCGGGACTCCGAGTGAAATGCACGGGTGATTGGCCGCATCGTAGAACTGGTTTCCACGATTGGAATTGAACACACCACATGCTTGCGACAGCTCGATCAGCTTGCCCGTGGAGATCCGCCGATTAGCGCCCCGCAGAAAGGCGAGGATCTCGCTGCACTCGAGGAGTTAGTCGTTGACAGCGATCTCGAGTCGCTGGAGCTGCTGATCGGCAAGTTCAACATCTTCGATGCCGTAAAGATCGCCCAGGCCGAAATTCGCCACTCCAATTTCCTCGCATTCATTCTTGATCCGGCACAGTCGCACGGCCACGGGCAACTCTTCCTAAACGCCTTCCTGATGGACCTGCTGCGATCGGCGCCCACTCACCTCCGACCCCTATCCCCCATCGAGCTTGATGGGACCGACCTACGGGGTGTGGAGGTCCGACGTGAATGGAAACGTGTGGATCTACTAATCGCTTCAAAGGAACCACCGG
>QHUJ01000235.1:2445-5312 GCA_003221895.1 Gemmatimonadota bacterium
CGGGCCATAGACCTGATACAACAGCGCGTTGCCGGGCCAGGTACCGCAGTGCTTGATGAGGCGGAGGCAACCGTTCGAGCAGACTCGCGATGGCATGTCTTTTATAAGGCCGCCGCGTACGTCGATTTCATTCCCACCGCATGGCTTTCTTGGTTGCCGCGGCTCGGGCTTGACCGAAAGGACGACACCCGTTCTTGGTTTGTGCTTCGCCTCGAGGTCTACAACGAAAAGCTCGATTTTTACGTGGAGATTCGACGAATGGCTGAACTAGCCAAGCGTCGAGAGATCGTGCAGAAGTTAGTTGAAGAGGGTACAAAGTTTGGATTCAAACATCGGGGAGGTGTGATAAAGGATAATTACACGCGAGTGTCGGGACGCGAGCGTGTTATCGAATGGACCGATGAGGGGAGCGAGCCTTCGGAAGAGTCCATCCGTGCCGCAGTGAAGAAGAAACTGGATGATGTGTTTCCGAAACTTGCCGGTGTGCCAGCCATTCTTCAGCCCTTGCTTTCAAAGCTGCCAGAAACTTAGGACTTCGCGACTTCTTTCACCGCGTTCGGAATCGACGTATCCCATCGGGAAGTCCTTCTTAAGGCGCTCAACCGTATGGCGCCACTTCGGGGTGACGGGTTTGTCACACTGTGTTCTGATTGCCAAAGAACCCGACCTCGCTAATCGCCGCGGTTTCGGCCACCGTATCAAGCCAGGCGACTCGTACGAAGTACTCAGCCTTTTCTGGATCATCCTGCATTTGGCCTGTAACGATCCCCAGCAACGGCCAATTTCGCGGCGAAGTGGAAGGCGATGGGCGAGAATCGATCTACCGCGACACTGCCTCAAGTCAGCGACGAAGAACTCGATGATAGTAGAGGAGGAATAAGAGCCAAAGGTCAGGCAGGCGTCATCTATTTCATGCGTGGCTTGGGTAGTAGCGCATTCAGGGAGTTCCTCAATCGGGAGCCGAGTTCCTGACCGCTTGGCGAGGCAGAAGTTCCGCGACATAAACTCTGATTTCTCGGGGATCACGCAGGATCTTCTCTCGCACAAGATACGCATAGAGCCTCAGGAGGTTCGTCCTCTCCTGTTTGCGAACGGCCGGTTGCGCAAAGACCTTCGGATTCACAAACCGAAAGGCCCAGGAATGGGGCTGACCGTCCACGCGATCTGGTTCGATGACGATAAGATTGCAGCTCAGGTTTACATGCTGTAGCTGATCACCCTCAAGACTTTCAATCGCGCTCGACAGCTCGGCACGGTCTTCTGTCATGCCCAGACCGGTGATCCCAGTGACAATTCCCGATTCGGTTTCCGCGGGTGTGTGTCTGCGTTCATGAGAACCAACCAAAACGTCTATCTTCTCAAGAACATGTCGCGGCAAGTCGACGGTCCAAACCCTTTGGCCTACGATCTCTTCTCTCTGCTCGTCGCCTAGATTCGCCAAAGATAAACGCCGAGCCAGATACCCCTGGCCCAGCATCCATCCGGGATACACCTGGACATCGGTTCGTCCTTCCTGTGCAAAACGCTGAACGAGGATCTCGCTCAGCGCGTGATCGAGCCAAAATCGTGATTGTGATGCCACGGTCTGTCCGATAGTCCAGTACCCCACGAACGTCTTCGCCAATTGCTTGTCCTCAAGCCCCTTCAGGAGAGCACCATAGATCGGGTCCTGCTCCTCAACGAGTTCGTAGTATTGCGACGAAAGAACCTTAGAGTCAGTTAGATGGACGATGCCGCTGACGAAGGACTTGCGGACAATGTCCGAAATCCAGCTCAGCGCATCAGAATGCCGGTCGTTAGACGGAATGGAAAGCTCAGGCCTCGAGAGCCTTGAACACGGCGTCTGGAGCGTCCTTGTAGAACTCAATCTTGAGCTTCGTCCAAAGTTCATCCGGTAGATCATTCAGCTGTCTACGGGCGGCAACCGGCATTAGCAATGTCTGGGCCTGCTTGTCGACGGCCAATTCTGCCACCCTCACGGGATTGGCAATCGTGTCGATCGAGCCACCGAGATTCAGCTGCCCCACCACAATTGTCCCCCCCCGAGTATTCCGGCCAAGGAGTGACCCACACATCGCAACAAGCACCGGTAGGCCGAGCCCGATCCCGAGCTTGTCCGAGTCCATGGGCCTCGCCTGAATAGAGAACTCGTGTTCCCGCGGATCTCGATCCCCAACAAGCTCTTTGTGCTTTACATAAAGGTTCTGCTCTCCCACCTTGATGCTCTCTCGAAGGCCCAGCGGAGTAGGCTGATTGAGGATTTTCATCCCCCCTCCCGGTCCGCTGGTCACCTCAATTCTATAGAGTCCGGGTCCTGCCTCTGCTGACCCATTGCTGATAGCCCACACCTGTCCGGCAGGTAACGGGTCGGCTTCAATCGCTTCGTCACTGTGGAGCTCAGGCGTTGAGACGAATTGTTCGACCCCTTCTGGCCCCATCGTGTAACTGAAGTGCGTGTTCCGGAATTCGGCTTTGAACACGCGTTTTTGCTGCTCCTTCACTCTGCGACGGGATTCCAGGGCGATTCGGACGATCCACTCCAGGTCCTCATCTGGCACGGCCATCTGAGGGTCGGGGAAGAGCAGCTTTGTTAGGCCGTTCACCGTCTTTGTGACCGCTTCGAGATCACGTCCGCTGAGCGCACCACCGAAATGGACACGGTTCTGGAGAACACTAATACGGTTAATCGACCGTAAACGACTCCAACCTTCGCTCAGAAAGTCACTCACGAGACCAAAGTGATTCGTGAGATGAACACCGGCATTCACCTTGGGGAAATTCCACCCAGGTGCGTATGAATGGATCCGATCCATGAACGCCGTATCATTGCGCATCTCGGGTGGCAGTGGCGCAAGTAGATGTCCGAT
>QHUJ01000171.1 GCA_003221895.1 Gemmatimonadota bacterium
AACAGCCCGCCGACCGGTTCCGGGGAGGCGGGATTGCGCTCCCAATCGAGCAGCAGCTGGTTGCAGGCGCTCAAGTGCTCGCGGCTCTCGGCCAGGAACAGCTCGGCGTACTGCGACAGGTCCATGGCTAGCCGAGAACGCGCTGGACGGCTTCGAGAACGCGGGAAGGCTGGAACGGCTTGACGACGAAGTCCTTGGCGCCGGCCTGAATGGCTTCGACGACGAGCGCCTGCTGGCCCATGGCGCTGCACATCAGGATCTTGGCGTCGGGATCGTGCTTCACGATTTCGCGGACGGCGTCGATGCCGCCCATGTCGGGCATCACGATGTCCATCGTGACCAGGTCCGGCTTGAGCTGCCGGTACTTTTCGACGGCCTGCGTGCCGGTCTCCGCCTCGCCGACGACCTCGAATCCGGCCTGGGCCAGGATGTCGGTGATCATCGTGCGCATGAAGATCGCGTCGTCACAGACGAGAACCGTGTGGCTCACCGCTCGCTCCTTAAGTAGTCAGAACCGGCCCCAACAGCGCCGCCACATCGAGCAGGATGAACAGCTCACCGTGGCGGCGTCCCACCGCTCGGACCAGCGTGGGGTCGACCCCGGGCAGCCCGGTGCGGTCTTCCAGCGTGGTGTCCCCGCTTCCCGCTTTCCCCACTGCCAGCATGTCGACGACTTCGTCCACCGTAAAGCCGATCAGCTTGCGACCCGGTCCGTTCTCACCTTCACGTTTGCCCAGCTCGAAGATGATGGTCAAACCAGGTACAGTCTCTTGGACAACGGAGGAAGGCGAGGCAGGAGGCTCTTGCCCTAACGCACGCCATCCCTCCACGACAGTCACCAGCGTGCCGCGGACATTCACGAGCCCCGCGACGACCGGAGGCGCGCCCGGAATACGCGTCGTTGGGAGGCGCGGGAGAATCTCCCGCACTTGATCGACCTCGGCCGCACACGCCAGGGTTCCCACACGGAACACCAAAAGGCGGGCGCTTGCGAGGCTTCCGTCACTCATCGGATGCGAAGAAGCCAAGGTAATGCAAGGGTTTAAGCTGGGCAAGTAAATTCGCGTCCCCGGCCGCCGCCGCGAGGGCCGGACGCGAATCGGCGGGCCACTCCGACGTCAGGGTGAGCGGCACACCCGTCACCGGGTGCGCAAACGATAACGACGCCGCATGGAGGAGTTGTCGCGGCGCGAGCGCCTCGAGCCGCTCGGCCTCCACGCGCGCCGACGGCGTGACGCGCCGGCTGCCGCCGAAGCTGTACTCGCGATCCCCGACAACCGGACAGCCGACGTGCGCGAGATGCACGCGAATCTGATGCGTGCGTCCGGTGCCGAGACGAATACGCAGCAGATCGCTGTGCGCGAAGCGCGCGACGAGCGCGGCATGCGTCACGGCGTGACGCCCGCCCTGCGCGACGGTCATGCGCTTGCGCTCTTTGGGATGGCGGGCGATCGGTGCCTCGATGTCGACGGGGCTCTTGCGCAAATGGCCCCACACGAGCGCGGCATAGACGCGCTGCACCTGCCGCCGCTCGATCGCACTCGCCAGCCGGCGATGCGCGAGATCGCTCTTGGCGACAACGAGCAATCCCGACGTGTCGCGGTCGAGCCGGTGCACGATGCCCGGCCTTCCCTCCGTCGAGCCGCGCGACAGCTCGGTGCCCCGCCCCACCAACACATTCACGAGCGTGTCGTCCCAATGTCCCGGGCCGGGATGCACGACGAGTCCGGCGGGCTTGTCGAGCACCGCGAGATGCTCGTCTTCGTACACGAAATTCAAGACGGCGTGAGACGGCGCGTAACTGCGGGGCGGTTGTTCGTCAGGAAGCGCGACGGTCACTTCGACGCCGCGCTCGAGGACGACAGAAGCGCGCAGCGCCTTGCCGCGCGCGGTCACGCGCTTGTCGGCGATGAGGCGTCCGGCTTGTGTACGGGAGATGGCGAGCTGGTCGGCGAGAAAACGATCGAGGCGGTCGGACGTTGCAACGACGCAGAACGTGATGTTCAAGGCTCGGCGGCGCGAGCCTCCTTCGCCCGCTGCTGCGCGCGGCCTTCCTGCCAGAGCGAGAGTCCGAGGGCGATCGCGCCGATCGTGATCGCCGAGTCGGCGACGTTGAACGTGGGCCAGCGCCACGCGCCAATGCCGATGTCCACGAAATCGACGACGCCCTGGGCGCTGCGAACGCGGTCGATCAGATTGCCCACCGCTCCGCCGCAGACGAGCGCGAGCGCGACGAGCCGGAAGCGGTCGCCGGGCCGCGTGCCGCGGACCAGCGAGCCGAGCACGAACAGCGCGACGATGGCGAGGCCGAGAAAAATCCAGCGCGAGTTGTCGCCCACGTGGAGGCCGAAGGCGGCGCCCTCGTTGTAGACGAGCCGCAGCTGTACCACGTCGCCCAGCACCGCCAGCGGCAGCCGGCGCGCGAGCATGGCTTCGGCGATCAGTTTGGTGACGAAATCGGCGGCCACGACCGCGATGGCCGTGCCCCAGAACAACCGGCGGTCAGCGGCGCTTTCCATCTTCCTCTTTCGCCTTGCACTTGATGCAGAGACGAGCGTGAGGGAGCGCGTCGAGGCGGTCGAAGCCGATCTCCTCGCCGCATTGCTCGCACCGGCCGAAGCGCTCGGGCGCGCTGTACAGCCGGCGCAGGGCTTCGTTCACGTGCCAGAGGTAGCGGCCTTCCTGCGAGGCGAACAGGAATGCTTTCTCGCGCTCCATGGCGTCGGTTCCCTGATCGGCCATATGGAAGGAGTAACTCGAGAGATCGCCGTCCGACGCCTGCAAGCTCGAGTTGAACGACTCGCCGTAGTGGCCCAGCTCTTTGATCACGCGGGCCCGCTCTTCGAGCAGTCGTTTTTCGAGATGGCTCAGCTGCTTTTTATTGAGACCCTTGCTCTTGGCTGCTTTGGTTGACTTTGTCGGCATTATCTGGCTCCGCCCTTTCGTCCGTCATGACGCCGGAGCGCAATAGTGACTCGGCGTCCTTCGATGTCGACTTCACGCTGCAAATCGGGTTCGTCCAGGCCGGCCTGGTCCTCGCCCAGCACCATGC
The DNA here is from genome assembly GCA_003221895.1 of Gemmatimonadota bacterium. GTDB lineage: Bacteria > Gemmatimonadota > Gemmatimonadetes > Gemmatimonadales > GWC2-71-9 > 20CM-2-65-7. Next base: position 3,053 of record QHUJ01000171.1, read on the forward strand.
GCCGCGCCAACGTCTCGCCTTCGACAAACCCCTGAAACGCGCGCGTCGCGGCCACCACGTCTGCGGCGCCGGTGACGCTCAGCTCGATGCGCGTCGTGTATTCGTAGCCCGCCTCTTTGCGGAGGCGCTGCACGCGATTGACGACCTCGCGCGCCAACCCTTCCTGCACCAGGTCGTCGCTCAGCTCGGGGTCGAGCGCGACGACGTAGGGACCATCGGCCTGCACCAGCCACTCGCTCGCGACTTCGCGCGTGACGGTGACGTCCTCCGGCCGGAACTCCCACTCCCCTTTCCGCACCGTCTCACCCTGCTCCAACAGCTGCAGCTCGTTCGCGTCCAACTCGGCGGCGGCCGCCGCGGCGCGCGGGGTGTCCTTCCCGTACCGTTTGCCGAGGGTCCGAAAATTGGCCTTGCCGCGGAGCCGCACCAGATCGTGATCCGATGCTACGACCTCGACAGCTTTCACATTGACTTCGGCAGCCAAGATATCTAACAGGTCTGACAAGGCCGGGCCCTGAGCGGCCGCTGGAACGGCCAGCTGCATGCGGGCCAGCGGTTGCCGGACCTTCAGGTTACGCGATTCCCGGGCCGCCCGGGCCAGCGAGGCCAGGCGCCGGACGGTGGTCATGGCCGTGAGCAGCTCCGGCTCCCGGTGGCCGCGATCCACCGGGAACGCCGCCAGATGCACGGAGGTGCCGGTGAGCGCCCGGTGGACCCAGTCGGAGATGAAGGGAGCGGCGGGCGCCAGCATGCGGACCGACGCGACCAGCACCTCGTGCAACGTCTCGAGCGCGATCGGATCGGTGGCGCGATCCGGCGCCCAGAAGCGCGGCCGGTTGCGCCGGATGTACCAGCGGGACAGGTCCTCGCCGACGAAGTCCATGATCGCCCGGACGCCGGCAGTGACGTCGTAGGACGCCCAGGCCTGGCGCACGAACGCGACGACCTCGTCGAGCCGGGCGAGCAGCCAGCGATCGGCAGCCGGACGATTGGCCGGCGGCGTCGCATCCTCTTCCCCCGGCGGGCTCCAATCCTGCGCGTAGCGCCGGAAGAAATCGTATGTCGAGCGCAGCGTGTTGAGAAAGCCGCCCGAGATTTCCGGGATTTGCTTCTCATCGAAGCGCTTCGGGAGCCACACCTGGCTCTGGCTGAGGAGATAGAGCCGCACCGCGTCGGCGCCGTGCGCTTCGATCACCTTCCACGGATCGACCACGTTGCCGCGGCTCTTCGACATCTTTTGGCCGTGCACGTCGAGCACGTGCTCGTTCACGATGACGTGCTTGTAGACGAGCGCGTCGAACGCGGCCACGCCGATCGCAAGCAGCGAATAGAACCAGCCGCGCGTCTGATCGACGCCCTCGCAGATGTAGTCTGCCGGGAAATGCGCGTTGAAATCCGCCTGGTGGTCGAGCGGATAGTGCCACTGGGCGTAGGGCATGGCGCCCGAATCGAACCAGGCGTCGATCACCTCGGGAACACGCCGCATCGTACCCGGGCATTGGCGGCATGCCCAGGTGTAGGTGTCGATGTACGGCTTGTGCGGATCGAAGTTCTCGGGCAACCGCTTGCCCCCCCCCGCCCCCCAGCGCTCCGCGAGCTCGGCGTACGAGCCGATGAGCTCGCGATGGTCGAGATCCGCGTCGCACTCCCACACGTTGAGCGGGGTGCCCCAGTAGCGGTCGCGCGACAGCGCCCAGTCGACGTTGTTCTCGAGCCACTCGCCGAACCGGCCGGTGCCGACCTCGGGCGGATGCCAGTCGACTTCGCGGTTCACCTCGAGCATGCGCGCCTTCACCGCGGTGGTGCGCACGAACCACGACGTGCGCGCGTAGTAGATCAGCGGCGAGTCGCAGCGCCAACAATGCGGATACGTGTGCGTGTAGGGCCGAGTCTCGAGCCAGCGTCCCTCCTGCTTCAGCCGCTCGATGATCAGCCGGTTGGTTTCCTTGTCGGTGACGAGTTTGCCTTCGATCTCGGGCCACGTCGTGCCGCGGAACGTGCCGTCGGGCCCGACCGGATTCACGAATGCGAGCCCGTTCTGCTGCCCGGTCGCGAAATCATCCGCGCCGAACGCCGGCGCCATGTGCACGAGCCCCGTGCCGTCGTCGGCGGTGACGAACGCGCCGGGCACGATCACTGCGCGTTGCCCGTCTTTGGGAAACGGCACGACGTCGAACGGCGCCACGTACTTCTTGCCGACGAGATCGCGGCCGACCTGCGTCTTCACCAGCTTGCCCTGGGCGAGTGGACGACCGTGGACATGCACGTCGCCCGCGCGCGCCGTCGCGGCGATGTAGCTGGCGGTCTTCCCCGTCGCCTCGTCGGTGAAGGCGTATTCGCCGTACGCGAGGTCGGGGTGCACCGCGACCGCCACGTTGGACAGCAGTGTCCAGGGCGTCGTGGTCCAGATCACGAGGTTGCGCGGGTCGTCGCCTTTGCGAGTCTGGAGCGGGAACGTGACGTAGACGGAATTCGTCTGCTCCGTCTCGTAGCCCTGCGCCAGCTCGTGCGACGACAGCGCGGTGCCGCAGCGGGGGCAATACGGCAGCACCTTGTGACCGCGATACAGCAGCGCCTTCTCGTGCAGCCGCTTCAGCAGCCACCACACCGTCTCGATGTAGTTGTTGCTGTAGGTGATGTACGGGTGCTCGTAGTCGAGCCAGTACGCGATGCGATCGGAGAGCGCTTCCCAGTCGGCCTTGTACTTGAAGACGCTCTCGCGGCACAGCGCGTTGAAGCGCTCGATGCCGTACGCTTCGATCTCACGCTTGCCGTTGATGTTGAGCGCCTTCTCGACTTCGATCTCGACCGGCAGGCCGTGCGTGTCCCAGCCCGCGATCCGCGTGACCGCGCTGCCCAGCATCGTGTGGTAGCGGCACACCAGGTCTTTGAGCGTGCGCGAGAAGACGTGATGGATGCCGGGCCGGCCGTTCGCTGTGGGCGGTCCCTCAAAGAAGATGAACGGCGGGCCGTAGCGCGTCGCGTCGCTGACGCGCGTGAACAGCCGCTCGCGCTTCCACGTGCCGAGCAGCTGTTTTTCCAGCTCGTCGATCGACTGTGCGGGATCGGAAGGCGGATACGTCATCAGTTCAAGCGCTCCACCACGCCACGCACCACCGCCGCCAGGCGCGGCTCTGAGCCACGGGCAACGGCGATGATCTGCTCGACCGATGTCGGCTCGAGCGCGTCCGGCAGGCAATTATCGGTGATGATCGAAAGACCCAGCACCCGCATTCCTTGGTGGACGGCCGTGATCACTTCCGGTACGGTGCTCATGCCCACGATGTCGGCGCCCAGCGCCCGCAGCATGCGGTATTCCGCGCGCGTCTCGAGGTTGGGACCGGGGACGGCGACATAGACGCCTTCGCGTAACACGATCTTGTTGTCGAGCGCCACCGCGCGCGCCAGCGTCCGCAGCTCCGGATCGTATGCGGCCGACATGTCCGGAAAGCGCGGACCCTCGGCAGCGACGTTCGGCTCGGCCAGCGGGTTATCGCCGAGCAGGTTGATGTGATCGGAGATCAGCACGAGGTCGCCGGTGGACCACAACGGATGCATCCCCCCCGAGACGTTCGACACGATGAGCGTCTTGGCGCCCAGCGCCTTGAGGACGCGCACGGGAAACGCGACCTGCTGCAGGGTGTAGCCCTCGTAGCGGTGAAACCGCCCCTGCATGATCGCCACGCGGCGCTTGCCGAGCGTGCCGAAGAGCAGCCGGCCGGGGTGCGTCTCGACCGTGGGTGTCGGGAAGCCCGGGATGTCCGGATACGGGATCGTGGACTCCGCCTTGAGCTCTTCGGCGAGCGCACCGAGCCCCGTGCCCAGAATCACCGCGATCTCCGGGATAACCTCGGTTCGCGCCTTGACGGCGCGAACGGCGTCCGCAACCACCATCAGTCGCGCTTCGAGTCGAGGGCGCGGAGCTCGGCGAGCTGGCGCTCGAGCAAAGCGCGGAACCCGCCGACGTACTGTTGGAACTGCCGCTCGGTCTCCGCCATCTTGGTCTGCACCGCGGTCTGGGCAGCGTGCGCTTCG
>QHUJ01000236.1 GCA_003221895.1 Gemmatimonadota bacterium
GCGGTGATCTTCGATTCGCTGCATCCCGAGTGGGAAGATGCCGCGTTCAAGCGGGAGGTTGAGCAGAAGGCGGAGGAAGCGGAGTACGACGTCGCGCGCGCGCTGCTGGCGGGCGGCCATGACGTCCTCATGATCGGGATCGGCGACGACGTCGCGCCCCTGCTCGCGAAACTGGCGGACTTCCAACCGAAACTCGTGTTCAACGGCTGCGAGGGCTTCCGCAAGAACGCGCGCCATGAGTACGCCATCGCTGCCTTACTCGACATGTACGGCTATCGCTACACCGGCTCGTCCCCGACCGCGCTGCTGGTCGCCCGCAACAAGTCGCTCACGAAGAAGGTGCTGGCCTATCACGGAATCCGCGTGCCGGCGTTCGCGGAATTCCACGACGGTGACAAGCTGGTGCGGCCGTCCGAGCTGCGTTTTCCGCTCATTGTGAAGCCGCTGCTGGAGGACGCGTCGATCGGCATCGCACAAGCGTCGGTTGTGGAGGACGATCCGAGCCTGACCCAGCGCGTCGAGTTCATCCACACCAAGTACCATCAAGCCGCGATCGTCGAGGAGCTGGTCGAGGGACGTGAGGTCTATGTCGGATTGATCGGCAACGACGAGCTGCAAGTGCTGCCGCTGACGGAGATGACGTTCGGCGAGCCCGAGACGGCGGAGCATCGCATCGCCACGTACAAGGCCAAGTGGGATGAGGACTACCGCAAGAAAAAGAAGATCAAGAACGTCTTCGCCAAAGGGGTCTCGGAGGAGCTGACCCAGCGGATCGGCGAGATCTGCAGCACCGCATTTCACGCGCTGTGGCTGCAGGATTATGGCCGTATCGACGTGCGACTGGCGCACGACAACGAGGTGTATGTGCTCGAAGTGAACCCCAACCCGTTCATCGCGGCCGAGCACGAAATGGCGGAAGCGGCCGAGAAGGCGGGCCTCAAGTACAACGCCTTCATTCAGCGCATCGTGGACGAGGCGCTGGCGCGGTGAGCCGGCGCGAAGTCCCCACCCCCGAGCTGCGCTGCCCCCGCTGCCATACCGAGCTGGAGCGGTTCTGGAGCTATTGTCCGAGCTGCAGCCGGCGGCTCGAGTGGCGCGACACGCAGCGCGAGACCAACGCGGAGTGCGCGTACTGCGGGTGGATGGTGTCGGACGCCTCGTCGTTCTGCCCCTGGTGCGGCCGCAACATCGAGGACGACGACTCGAGCGACGAGCCGCTCAAGGCGCCGAAGGGATTCAAATTCCACGCCCGCTGCGACTGGGGCTGCGGCGGCGGTGTGATGTATCCGATGCGGTTCTGCCCCTGGTGCGGGCGGGCGCAGACGTGGCGCTACGATCACCTCCAGAATGCCTGCCCGCATTGTGACCGCGGCGTGGACGACTGGATGGCGACCTGCCCGTGGTGTGGCGAGGACGCCACCGGGGGCGACCTCATCCCCCGGGCGCTGCGGCGTGCGCGGCGCCTGCTGATCGTCTCTCGCATCCGTGACTGGCACTACCGCGTCGCGCTGCGGCCCGGCGTTTCGGGAGTCGCGCCGCGCGCGCCGAAGGTGATCGAGCTCGACCGCCGCTACGTCACCGGCAAGCGGCGGCGCGACGAGATCTCGTGGAACATGCTCACCGGCCTGCTGCTGCACGAGCTCGGCCACTCATTCCTCTATCACCACTGGGCGTGGACGCGCACCGGCCGCTTCCGCCGTGCCTTCGGCGAGGTGCGCAAAGCCTACCGCGTGGCGGACGAGCACTGGGTGGACTTCGAACGCCGCCGCATCGCGACGACGCTCACCGATTACGTCAGTGCTGCACGACTTTGTGAGGAGTCTCAGGGGCTGGAAATAGTTGGTGGAGGATGGTGGAGGTTGGTGAAGGATGGTGGAGGTTCCGCAACCTCCAGATCCTCCACCAACCTCGACCGCCCTTCACAACCTCCGCCTAACCTGCGAAGCAATACGCGCAGCCCTTCTCCTGTGCCCGTGCGACTGCGAGCACGCCCGACGGCACGACCTGCACGCCCGGGAGCAAGCCCGCGACCCACTCCGCTTTCACCGCAGCTGCATCCATGTTCATCTTCTGCGCCACCACGCCGCTGTACACGGTGAGCGCGACGTTGCAGCACCCGACCTGCGCGCCGCCCGCGAGCAGGGCCTCGAGACCGGTCCCTGGCAGCGGCAGGGGCATCACCTTTGCAAAGACGTTGCGGACCGCCGGCGCCTCGCCGTCCTTGATATTGAACACCTCGCCCAATTTGTACTTCGCCCACAACGCATCCTGCATGGCGATCGGAATCGCCGCATGGCGCAGCACAATGACCGCGGAGTTGTCAGCGTCTTTCGTGCCGTAGTTCTCGTTGTTGCCGTTGAGCCAGACGCGCGGCCAGACCACCGGCATGCCGCTGTTCGACTCGGGCGCGTCAAAGATCATCTTGTGCTTTCCGTTGATGCGATTGAGCCATGTCTCGAACGACGGGTCAGCTCCCGTGATTGGGTCGTGGCGCGACGGCTGCGCCTCGAGTCGAAGCGGGGTCAGCCCTGCGACTCCAGCGGCCGCCGTGGCGGCTAGACGACCAAGAAACCCACGCCTGTACATACGAAGCCTCCTCAGTGGTGTGACCGTGTTGGATATGCGACATCGGGTGGTGGATCGCCGTTGGGCCAATCGTTTTCCTTGCCCCGGAAGTCCGGCC
>QHUJ01000172.1 GCA_003221895.1 Gemmatimonadota bacterium
AATCGAGGTCGATCAGCAGGACCCGGTGGCCCAGCTCCGCGAGCCGGTAGGCGTACGCCACCGAGAGGCTGGTCTTTCCGGTGCCACCCTTGAAGTTGAGGAAGAGCTGGCGGCGCGACGGTTCCCGGCGAGGGTGGCGGTCCAGCACCCTGCGGTACGCCGACAGGTGTCGCGGCTGGTACGAAGCGGGTCCGCCGCCGAGTGCCTTCAGCTCGGGCAGTTTGTCCGCGGCGGACAGTTGCTGGTCCGTGAAGCCCAGGAGCTTGGCGAAGTGGCTTCGCTTGTAACGGATCTCCACTATGAAGCTCGCTGCACGATGCCGGCTTCCGTGCGCTGAGGGTCCTGGGAGGTGGCGCGGAGGATCCGATGCACGATGCGGCGCACCTGGGGGTCCGGATCGCCGCTCAGCGGCTCCAGCAACGGCCGCAGGGCGAGCCCGCGCGCCGCGGCCGCGGCGAGCACGACGCGCCGCCGCACGTACGGGTTCGAGTCGGCGATCCCCCAGCGGATGTGGGGCTCGAGCCGCGCCGGGTCCCGTTCGAGCAGCCGGCCGAGCGACTGGTAGGCCGCGGCGCGAACGTTCGGATCGTCAGCGGTGGCCCAGGGCCGGATGGCATAAAACGCGTCGTCGCCCCCCCCGGCACGACGGCCGAGCCGGAGGAGCAGCTCCACCTGGTCCTGTGGGTGCTGCGCCGCCGCCAGCGCCGCGACCAGATCGTCCGCAGGGGGCTGCGGGGGCTCGGGCGTCACCGCTGGCATCGCTGCTGGCGTTGACGCCTCCTCGAGCTGCTCGCGCAGCGCGGCCTCGCGGCGCTCTCCCAGGGCGTTGTCTCGTTCGAGGTCGAGGACCGCGCGGCGCAGGCTGGCGATGAACTCGGCAAGGTCGACGGCTTCGGTGTCGCCGTGGCGCACGGCGCGTTGCCACTCAACCACCCGCGTGAGCAAGGTCTCGCGGGATGCCACCAGCTCGTCCACCCGAGCCCGCAGCTGCGAGGCTGTCTGTTCGCTGGCGGCGATGCGCTCCTGGGACGCGGCCACTTCCCGCCGCAGGTGCATCAGCTCCTGCGCGTCGCCCTTACCCTCCGACTCGAAGAGATGTCCCTGTAGGTTGGCGCGCAGCGCCTCGGATTGTTCCAGTCGCCGGTGCAGCGCGGCGACTTCCGCACGGGCGCGGGCGACCTCGTCTTGGACGACGCTCAGGCGCTGGGTTTCACCGGCCTCACGGGCCGCAGCCTCGGCGAGCCGGATGCGGGCCTGATCGGCTTCGGCGCGCGCCTCGTCGAGCGCGCCGCGCAGCTGCTCGAGCCGGCACTCGAGCAGCAGAGTCCGGTCCGTGCCGGTTGACGCGGCCGGGCCCGGCGAGACGCCGCTTCGACGCGGGGCCGTTACGCCTTCTCGCAAGGCAAGAGGACCATACGTCACTATAGTGAAATGCGTGAGTTCGCGAAACCCGGGAGGCCGGGTAGGGCGTCCGGGTAGGGCGTGAGGACAGTGCTTTGGCTACGGCGTCGCGCTCCCCGCGCAGCTGCCGTCCGCCGCGCGCTCGGTGGGGTAGGTGATGCCGAGCTGCTCGAGATACGTGCGGTACTTCTTGGGGTCGTAGTACAAGCGCTGCATCGCCGGACGGTACCGCGCCATCACGTCACGGTTCAATTCGATCGCGGGCCGATCCTGCGGACGGATCAGCGGCTGGTACTTGATGTCCTTTGTTTGCACGTTGCGGAAGTAGTCCCACGCCTGAGCCACGAGCTCGGGCCGCATCAGGAAGTCGAGCATCGTCATGGCCATGACTTTCGCGCCCGCGGTCGCCCCCTTGTGCGCGATGGGCGTCGCCATCGAGATCGCATTGGCCCAGTTGTGGCCCGGCAATCCGGGGATGTTGGACGGGAAGCGGAGCGTCACCGTGGGGACGTTCCACGACACGTCACCGATGTCGTCGGATCCGCCGCCCGTTCGCTCGTTCGGTTTCAGGGCGGGCCGCAAGGTGTCGAGCGTCGTCGCCAGGCCGGAATCGGGAACGCCGAGATCCCGCTGCAGCGCTTTGGCGAGGCGCTGATCGGGCTCGCTCCACTCCGGCAATCCGACCTGCTTGATATTCTCGTACATCGTCTGGGCGATCACCTTGTTGAAGTGACCGGGCCACGCTGAGCCGAGAATGCGTGGCGGCAGGAGCGTGGTGCTCGTCATCATCGCGGCGGCGTGGGCGATCGTGTCGGCGAGCGCGTACATCTCCATGATGTGCGGATAGTCGAGCTCGCGCAGGTAGTACCACACCGACGCGGTCGGCGGGACGACGTTGGGTTGATCACCGCCGTTGGGGATCACGTAGTGCGAGCGCTGCTGCAGCCGCAGATGCTCGCGCCGGAAGTTCCAGCCGATGTCCATCAGCTCCACGGCGTCGAGCGCGCTCCGACCCCGCCACGGCGCGCCGGCGGCGTGCGCGCTCCTGCCCTGGAAGCTGAACAGCACCGACACGAGGCCGTTTCCGGAGACGTCGCCCCAGGACGTCGCGAGGTTGTCATCGACGTGGGAGAACAGCACGAGGTCCACGTCCTTGAACACTCCATCACGGACGTAGTACGCCTTGGTTCCCACCAGCTCTTCCGCGACGCCGGGCCAGATCTGGATCGTGCCGGGGAGATGGTCGCGCTGCATGATCTGCTTCACGGCGAGCGCCGCCGTGATGTTGACCGCCTGTCCCGAGTTGTGTCCCTCGCCATGCCCCGGCGCGCCGTCGATCATCGGCGCATGGCACGCGACTCCCGGTTTTTGCGACGCTTGCGGGATGTCGTCGATGTCGGAGCCGAGGGAGATAACCGGCTTGCCCTGTCCCCACGTCGCCACCCAGGCGGTCGGGATGCCGGCGACTCCCTCGCGCACCGTGAACCCGTTCCTGCGAAGCAGATCGACGAGGTACCTGGACGTCTCGGTTTCCTGAAAGCCGAGCTCCGCGAAGCTGAAAATCTGATCCACCATCTGCTGCGTGAACTGCGAGCGGCTCGCGACGTCGCGCACGACCTCCTGCTTGTATGCCGCGAGCTGTGGTGGGATGGCCTGCGTTGTTGCAGCCTGCACAACCAGCAACAGAACAGTGAACATCGTACCTCCGTGGCCTCGCCCCCTGGCCCCCTCTCCTTTCAGGAGAGGGGGAACACGAAATCGAGTTGCGGCGGGAAAGCTGTATATTCCCGCAACTCTCGTCCAGCGGGATACGTTCGATGACGCGATTCGTTTTTGCCGCGCTCGCCGCCTTGCTTGTCGCCTCGACGCCACAAACCAGCAAGCCGGTGTGCGCGCCGGACAATGTGGGTCTGACACTGCCATCCGGGTTCTGCGCACTGCTCGTGGCCGAGTCGATCGGCCCGTCGCGGCATATGGTCGTGCTCGAGAACGGCGATGTGCTCGTGGCTGTCACGGGGCAACGGGGCGGCGTGCGGCTGCTGCGGGATACGACCGGCGACGGCAAGGCGGACATCGTTCGCTCGTTCGGCATCGGCGGCGGGACGGGGATCGCGTTCGCCGGCGAATACCTCTATTTCGCCACGAACGACGCGGTCGTGCGCTGGCATTGGCAGATCGGCGCGCTCGAGCCGCCCGGCGGTCCCGATACCGTCGTCAGGGGGCTCACGAGCCAGCGCGAGCACGCGGCCAAGAGTATCGTCGTCGGGTCGGATGGGCAGTTGTACGTGAACATCGGCGCCCCGTCCAATTCATGTCAGGTGCAGGACCGCATTCCGGAGTCCCCCGGTAAGGATCCCTGTCCGTTGCTCGACATTGCCGGTGGGATTTGGCGGTTCGATCCGCGCCACGGCGGCCAAACCCAGGTCGACGGGCAGCGCTTTGCGACCGGCCTGCGCAACGCCGTCGCGCTCGCCCTCGATCCGGGGACCGGGTCGGTGTTCGCCGCGCAACATGGACGCGATCAGCTCGCTGCCCACTGGCCCAAACTCTACAACGACGCGCAGAGCGCCGAGCTGCCGGCGGAGGTGGTCTTCCGGCTCGAGGCGGGCGGCGACTACGGGTGGCCGTATTGCTACTACGACTGGCGGCGCCGGCAGAACGTGATGCAGCCGGAATACGGCGGGGACGGCAAGACGGTGGGTCGGTGTGAATCGACGCCGCGGCCGGTCGTAGCGTTCCCCGGCCACTGGGCGCCGGATGGGATGACGTTCTACAACAGCAGAACCTTCCCGCTCAAGTATCGCGGCGGTCTGTTCATCGCGTTCCACGGCTCGTGGAACCGCGCACCGCTGCCGCAGGCCGGTTACAAGGTGATGTTCGTACCGATGGCGCGCGGAGTTGCCACCGGGCCCGCCGAGGTCTTCGCCGACGGATTCGCAGGTCCGGTAGTGACGCCCAACGGCGCCCGCTACCGGCCGACCGGCTTAGCGGTGGGACCGGACGGCTCGCTCTATGTCGCGTCGGATCAGGGTGCCGGCGCGGTCTTCCGGATCGTCAGCCAGCCTTAGCGATGGCCGCCGAGCCGGACGCGCGCGAGGGAGTCCGCCGTCGCGATCGCCCGGTCGGAATCCCACTTATAGTAGAGCGTCAGGCAGGACGAGAGATTCATCTCCCGCTTGCTCTGGCACGCCTGGAGCTCGCGGCGATGTGTCGGCAGGTCGGCCTTCCACAGTGAGTCGCTCGTTTCGTCCACGCGCGACAGCGGCCATCCCGCGACCAGCAAGCAGTTGCTGAGCTGATCCGGAGCCTTGTTGCAGTTTTGCAGGTCGCGCCTGTGCTTCGCCGCCTCGACGGCCCACGCCGAATCTTCGCGCCAGGTCTTGAGCGAATCGAGCTCGCGCTCACGCTGCTCAGCGGCTCGCTGCGCGTCGGCGACTTTCCAACGGTGCAGCTGCACGAGGCACTGGGCCGTGCCCTTGGCGTCGAGCGCGATCGAGCTGCATTCCACGACTTCCGCACGTGTGTTCCGCTTCTTACTGCAGGCGCCAACCAACGCAGCGAGCGCGAGGAGCACACATGATTTTCTGAGGGCGTAGGTCATGGGGCCTAAGATAAAAGGTGCGTGGTGCGTAGTGCGTGGTGCGTAAATCACATCGAGACAACCACGTACCACGCACCACGTACCATGTACCACGCACCACGCACCACGTACCACGCACCACGTACCACGTACCACGTACGCTCTTACCGGAGCAGCAGGAAAACATCGTAAAGCGCGTGGGTCCAAGCGGTTATGCCAAAGCCGCGTAACAGATAGAGACCACTGAAAAACAGCCCGGCGATCGTCCGGAATACGAAGGAGTAGACGTCCCAGCGGTCGCCGAACGGGCCGATGTAATGGAAGGCGGAGAAGATGAGCGCGCCGAGCACGGTGGCCGCAATGCCGGCCGTCAGGGGCCGCCAGCCGAGCACCTTGCTGGCCGCCCAGGCGAGCAATCCGACGAGCAGCACGCGAAACAGCAGCTCCTCGTAAATTCCGGCGCCTAGGGAGATCATGAACAGGGTCGCGCGACTGATGTGTTGCAGCGTGAACCCCGTGCCGATGGCCATTCCCGGTGGCGGTCCGCCGAGCAGCGCGCTCGTGAGCCCGCCCACCACGATTCCGAAGACGAGCGCCAGGCAGAACGCTTCCAACAACATCCCGGCGAGCAGCGCCGGCCGGATCGATGCATGATTGCGACGCACGTCCTTGGCAATGAGCCAGGCGCCGGCGACGATGAGACATAGCAGGAACAGGCGCGGGCCCCAGGCGCCCGCCAGCCAAACAAAGACCGACTCGAGCGCGACATCGGCGCCGTTGCGGATCCCCACACCGCCGGGCCCGGCTGGAGCGAGGGCCGCGAGAACCTGATACGTGATGAGCAGGGGTAAGGCGAACAGCAGGCTGTAGCGTGGAGCGCGAGTCGCCTGCAAGTATGGGCTGATCATTGTTGAATCTTATCCTTCACCGGGGTCCGTACAGAGCCCTACGCGATGCTTTCGTTGCTCGTTACTGCCGTCCTCGCCGCGCAGGCCCCCGCCCAGGGCGGTA
>QHUJ01000115.1 GCA_003221895.1 Gemmatimonadota bacterium
GACGTCGACCCGCCGGTCGGCCTCGCGCGCGATGACTTCTACCCGGGGGACCTGGGCCTGCCCGACGACGGGCAGACCCAGGCAGAGCAGCAACCAAGCGTTGCGCATGTGTTGTTCCGCTTCTCAACCCATCACGATGTCTTGCTTGCCGTCGTCGAACATGATCTTGCGACCCGTATGCATCGCAGCGACGGTCATGCACAGGGCGACGGCGTGGCTGTAGCCCGCGTCGATATGCGCGTTGGTTTTGCCGCGCGAGCGCACACACTCCATCCAGTTCCGCACGTTGGCGGTCGTGGACGAGTCGCCTCCCGTGTTCGCGGCCGTCTCCGTCGGCGCCACCTCGGAGAGTTTCATCGTGGGCAGCTGGTTCGCCTTCATGCCCATCTCCGCCGCGTAGCGGTCGGTGAGCCCGCCGTTGGGCGAGATCTCGTTGGTGTCGAGGTTCAGCATCCCGGCGTTCGAGTAGTACAGCTCCTTTGTCCCGCCGGCCCCGTTCGTCATGCGGGACGCGTACACGACCTGGAAGCCCTTGGTGGGATCGTCGAGCGGCCCGTACTCGAACACGATGGTGGCGGTGTCCCAGTTCTTGCGGCCGTCCTTCCAGAGGTAGACGCCGCCGTTGGCGACGACGCTCCGGGGACGCGGGAAGCCCGTGAACCAGTGCACCGTATCGATCTGGTGGACCATCCACTGGTCCGGGATCCCCGAGGAATAGGGCCAGAAGAGGCGGTACTCGAGGTACTTGCGGGGATCCCATGGCTCGAACGGCATGTAGGCCAGGAAGCGCTTCCAATCGGTGTCCGTTTCCTTGATCGTCGAGACGAGCTGGGGCCGGCGCCAGCGCCCGGGCTGATTCACGTTCCACGTCATCTCGGCCATGACGATGTCGCCGAACTTGCCCGACCGGATGAAATCGTTCGCCGCCTGGTAATTGGCGGCGCTGCGGCGCTGGGTGCCGATCTGCACGACGCGGTCCGACTTTTTCACGGCGTCGCGGATCGCCACCGCCTGGTCCATGCTGTGGGCCATGGGCTTCTCGATGTAGGCGTCCATCCCGGCTCCGATCGCCTCGACCCCGTGGTGAGCATGCAGGAAGTCGGGGGTCGAGATCATGACGGCGTCGGTCGCTTTCGCCGCGTACATCTCCTCGTTGTTCCGGTACGCGCGCGGCTTCGCGCCCATCACCCGCTCGATCTCAGCTATGCCCTCGTCGCGCCGCCGGTTCCAGATGTCCGACACGGCGACGATTTCGAAGTTGAGTGCGGGGCCGGCCGCCTTGAACGCGGGGAGCAGGGCCTGGCGGAAGCGGTCGGAGAATCCGACGATCCCGACCCGCACCCGGTCGTTCGCGCCCAGGATGCGGGCGTAGCTCGCTGCGGGGATCGACGCCGCGGCCATGCCGGCCACTCCAGCAGCCGCCGTCTTCACGAAGTCGCGACGCGGCATCTTTCGCTCCTTCTTATGACTGGACATCTGCACCTCCCGTCAGGATTGGGCGCGGCGCGGGGTCGACAACCCCGCCAGAACACCGCGCATGTAGGCGAAGGACTGCTTCATCCCCGGCAGCGGATCGTCGGGGTCAATCTCATACTCCAGGTTCACGTAGCCCGCGTAGCGCATCGCCTGCAGCTGCTCGAAGATCGCCGCACCGTGTGTCCGATGTCGATGCACAGTCCCATTCGGGGGTCCATGTTCCGGACCTCCTTCAGGACGTCGTACGGGGAAGGGAAGTGCTTGTCCTCGGGCCCGTGATTGTGAATCGCGACTTTGATGTCGTACTGCTTGGCGAACCGCTCGACGCGCGGGAGGATCGCGGGATCTGCGGTCGCGACCATCACCGGCATCCCTGCGGCCTTCGCGTAGTCGAAGTAGCGGCGCACATCCTCGTCGGTGTCCTTCCCGAAGGTGATCGTCCCGCCCCCCACGATTTGGAGGCCCGCGGCTTCGATCTCTCGGCGCCCCGCGGCCAGCTCGCCCGGCGGCAGTTCGTACGGCAGGTGCACCGATTTGAGGTTGATGAAAGGCGTGCCGAGGGCTTGCACCATCTCGATGGCTTTGGCGCGCGGGAAGTTGCGCAGCGAGTAGCTCGCGACGCCGAGTTTCAGCGGGGCGTTCCCCCTCTCCCCTTCGCTTCGCTCAGGACGGGCTCTTCGGGAGAGGGGGGACGTCACGTAAGGCGCGATGATAGCCGCCGCGCTCGTCGTCAAGAACGTCCGCCGGTCGGTCACCCTCAATAGCCCGGGTTCTGGGCGTAGGGGGTGCTGGTGCGGTCGATTTGGATCTGCGGGATCGGCCGGAGCACGTGGAAGGCTTTGATGTTCGGCCCTCCGTCGGGGTTGTAGAGTTTGACGCGGCTCACGAGCGAGTGGGTTCGCACCAGGTCGAACCAGCGCTGCATCTCGCCCGTCAGCTCCCGGGCGCGCTCGTTCAGGATCTCGTCGAGTGTGAGCTGACCGACGGTCAGCTCCATCTCCGTCTCGTGTCCCGGGATGGCCGCGCGCCGCCGCACGGCGTTGATGTACGGCAGGCCTTCGGCGGGCCGGCCATCACGCATCAGCGCCTCGGCAGCGATCAGATATGTCTCGGCCAACCGTGCGACGAAGAAGTCCCGCGAGCCACGTGTCTCGTTGATCGAGGACCTGAACGGATCGTTGAACTTGTTCAAGGACGGGAACATGTTGTCGAAGTACGGCGCGCCCTTCGCAGGGACGACGTACGCGCCGGGCGTGAAGACCTTGTACGGCCTGGTGCGCGCCAGCACCGTGTCTGCGTCCGTGGTCGAGACGTATACCGCGGTGTCCCCCAGCGCGAACTTCGGCTGGCCGTTCGCGCCCTTCGGGATATTCGCCGCATTGTTGGCATACCACGCGCGCGTGAACTGGGCGTCGTAGCGCGAGTCCTTGGTGCGGTCGAAAAGACTTATCAGGTACCAGGTCGGCCGGAAACGCTTGAACGGACGGCCATTCGCGACGTCGCGCGTCATCCCCGGCTGCACGTCGTACTGCGCGAGGAAATAGAGGTGCCCACTGTTGCCGGCGCCGGTGGTCAGGGGATCGGTGGTGAACTGGATCGACCAGATGATTTCCTGATTGCGCTCGTTGGCGAAATCGAAGACGTCCTTGAAGCGGGGCAGCAGCGCGTACTGTCCCGAGTTGATCACGCGCTGCGCGTAGTCGGCGGCGTTCGCGAAGTCGCCCGCCTGCCGCTTGGCGAGCTCGTCGGCGGTGGAATCGGCGTCGCGGATGCGTGTGAGGTACACTTTGGCGAGGAGGTGCTGCGCCGCTCCCTTGGTCGCCCGCCCATAGTCCTTCTGAACAGCAGGAAGGATCGATTCGGCAAACTGGAGGTCGGCGACGATCGCATCGTAGACAGAGTCGACTGGTGCGCGCGTGGCTTCGGTGGTGGCGCTCTTCGTCTCGTGCAGCGTCAGCGTCAGCGGCCCGTACATTTGCACCAGGTCGAAGTAGTAGAGGGCGCGCAGGAAGCGGGCTTCCGCCACGCGCCGAGCCTTGAGCGCCGAGTCCATGACGACGGCCGGCGCCTGGTCGATCGCCGCGTTGGTGGTGTTGATGGCGCGGTAGAAATCGACCCACTGGTCCTGGACATACTGCGCGGTGGGGTTCAGCTGGGTTGTGTAGTCGTTGATGTATTTGAAACTGCCGTCGGCGCCCTTGGTGAAGATGTCGGTGCCGAATTCGGTGACCGTGAATCCGCGTTCCTGCGCGTAAAAGCTGCGCAACGGTTCGTAGGACGCATTGACGAGGGATTCGAAGACGGCCTGCGTGCCGTAGGAGCCGGGCGTCAAGCCGGTGACGACGTCTTCATCCAGGTTCACGCACGCGGGGAGTCCCGACAGCAGCGCGGCGCCGACCAGAGCGATCGTGTGTTTGTGCATGGCGGTATTCCTCTATATGCCCAGGGTGATGCCCATCATCAGGGTCCGGTAGCTCGGCACGCCGGCGTTGAGGGCCGATTCGGGGTCAAGGCCCCTGAACTGCGTGAACATGAACGGGTCCAGTGCCGTTGCGTACACGCGCAGCGACCGGGCATGCAACGGGCCGAGGAAGCGGCCGGCGAGGGTGTAGCCCACGGTGATGTTCCGCACCTTGATGAAGGAGCCGTCCCCGTACCCCCGAATCCCCCCGTAGTCCGGATTCTCTTGCGCGGCGTTGGGGCGGGGTTCGGTGTTCGATGGGTTGGTCGGCGTCCAGTAGTTGACGTAGATGTTGTTATAGCGCCCGGCGAGCGTGCTCTGACCTCCATTGCGGAGCGAGTCCTGCACGAGGAAGCCCAGCCGCGCCACGGCCATGACGGACACGTCTAGCCCCTTCCAATCGACCCGGTGGGTCATGCTCGTCGTCCAGCGGGGGAAGGTCGTGCCGAGGATGATGCGGTCGTCCTGGTCGATCTTGCCGTCGCCGTTCTGGTCGATCACGCGGATCTGGCCAGGCCTCCGCCCGTACCGCTGGGCCTCGCCTGAAATGGAGTCTTGGATCTGCCAGATGCCGCCGAACTGGTAATCGTACGCCACCGAGATGGGATAGCCGACGAACCATTTGTTGCCGGGATCGCGCAGCAGGCCGCTCGAGAGCTGCACGATCTGGTTGCGGTTCGCGGCAGCATTGACATCCACGTTCCAGCGCAGGCCGTGCCAGTCTTGGACGAGCAGCGTGGAGAGTGCCAATTCGACGCCGGTGTTGCGCGTCGCGCCGACGTTCTCGAGAATGTTCGAATACCCGGTGGTGGGGGGAAGCTGGCGCTCCATGATCAAGTCCGACGTGTTGGCGCGGTAGTAGTCGATCGATCCCGACAGGCGATTGTGCAGCACGGTGAACTCGAGCCCCACGTCCATCTGCCCGGTCTTTTCCCACCGCAAGTCCGGGTTCGGCAGCCTCCCGGGACGGAAGCCCACGGCGGGCTGGTCGAGGAACGAGTACATCGTCCGGGAGAGCGACCCTTGCGTCTGGTAGGGATCGATCGCGGTGTTGCCGGTGCGCCCGTAACTGACGCGTAGCTTCAAGTCGGAGAACAGTCCGCTGCCCCGAATGACGGGTTCCTCGGAGAGCCGCCAGGCGAGCGCGACCGACGGGAACATCCCGTACTTCTTCCCCGGCGCGAGCCGGGACGATCCGTCGACGCGACTGCTCACGGTCAACAGATAGCGGTCCATGAAGGCATAGTTGACGCGCGCCATGAACGACTGCAGCGCCCACGCCGACAGCCCGCTCCCCAGCCAATCGGGTTTCAGGCCGGACCCCAAGTCGAAGAATTCCTGATGCTCGTACGGAAGCCCCGTCACCTGCATGCTGTCGCGCTCGGTCCGCTCCTGCTGGATGCTGTAGAGTGCGGTGGCATCGACACGGTGATCGGTCCCGAGATTGCGGCGGAAGGTGAGGATGTTGTCGAGGGTGTAGGCGAACGTCTTGCTCTCCCACATCGCCGCGTCGGAGCTGCTGCCTTGCCACTGCTGGGTCTGCGCGCCCCGGAACTGGCCCCGCCGATAGAACGTCAAGTCCGCGCCGAAGTTCACGCGCCAGGAGAGCGCGGGAGTCAGATCGTAGCCAGCCATGCCCAATGGATTGTTGGTCAGCGCCTCCGTGTACACGGCGTCACCCCGACCAATGTTCTGCTCGGTGCGGATCAGGGAGGTGGAGCCGCCGGCCCGCAGCCGTGAGCTCAGCTCGTGGTCGAAGTTGAGACGCATCGAGCGCCGCTGGAAATCCTGGGCCTTGAGGATCCCGGTCTGATCGAGCTGTCCCGCCGTCAGGGCGAAGCGCGTCTGTTCGTTCCCACCCGTGACGCTGATCTCATTGCTCACCTGCGCGCCCTCGTGGAGCACCATGTCCTGCCAATCCGTCCAGCGGCCAGCCTGGAGCGCCGGAAGGGTCCCGTCGGGCCCGAAGAGCTTCACATCGGCGGAGTCGCACACGGCGACGCCCGGGGCGCACTTGTAGTTGTTGCGCGCGCGCTCCGACTCGCGCCGATACTCGGCGAACTCGGGGCCGTTGAACAACTGGACGCGGCGCAGCGGCGCTTGATATCCGCCGTACGAATCGTAGGTGACTTGCGTCGCCCCGGCCGAACCGTGGCGGGTCGTGATGAGGACCACGCCGTTGGCGCCGCGTGAGCCGTAGATCGCCGTCGCCGATGCATCCTTGAGGACCTCCATCGACTCGATGTCCCGGGGGTTGAGATCCCCAATGCCCCCGGCCATCGGGATGCCGTCGAGCACGTACAGGGGATCGTTCGACGCCTTCAGCGACCGCTCCCCCCGCACGCGGACGCGGACATCGTCGCCAGGCTTGTTCCCCCTCGTCACGATGTCCACGCCGGGCACGCGGCCCTTGATCGCTTCGATGGCGTTCACCTTGGGTACGTCATGCACGGCATCCCCTCCCACGGACATGACGGACCCGGTGACGTCGCGGCGAACCTGCGTGCCGTAACCGACCACGACGACTTCCTCCAGCGCCACGGCGACTTGTTGCAGGCGGAAGTCCGCGCTCGCCGTCTGCCCCGACGCCACCTCGACCGTGGTTTCCAGAAGGCCGTAGCCGATGAGCTGCGCCTGCACCCGGTGGGTCCCGGGCAGCACGCCATCGAGCGTATACCGGCCATCGGGACCGGCCTCGGTGCTGAGCCGAGTGCCGACCACCCTGACCTGGGCGCCCGACAAGGGGGCTCCTGTCGTTTGGTCCTGCACGACTCCGCTGATGGTTCCGGTGGCGACGGTGTTGTCTTGGGCCCAGCCGACTTGAATTGGCGCGAATGCTAACAGCGGTAACAGAAGCGAGAGACGGAGTGGAGAGACTTGCGACGACGTGGCGGCGGTGTCGGACATACAATGACACCCCCGAGCGGCATGACGGCACAGCCACATGGGATCCTCCGAGTGGGCGCTGGCCCTGTTGTCAGCGGGACGCGCAAGGCTCATGCCCTCGCGTGACGTCGATCACGCCGGCGCAGTTTTGCCAAGTGATTGGTGCGCCACAACACGCCCGGGGAGCGGTGTCTGACTAGCGGATGGTGGGTGTTGCACGCCAGCCATATTGCCGCGTCGGCGCCACACTCGGCACAAGGTTCCACATTGCCGTCCTCCCGTTGGACCAAATCTTCAAGTGCCATATGCTCAGCGCGCTGCTCGCGTGTGGCCTCGGCGTTGCCGCCCAATCCCTTCCCCAGACCACGACACGGGCGGCGTCCGCGTCCGCCCCCGCCGGGCCTCACGTGTATTCGCTTCGTGCGGACGCCCCGCAGCGCGCCAAGATGCGAGTCCAGAGCGGCGACTCGCGGCTCCGGCCGGCGTACGACCGCCTCGTCCGCGAGGCCGATGGCGCGCTGCTCGTCGGACCATTTTCCGTGATGGACAAGCCGCGCACGCCGTAGGCTCAGTTCTTGCCCGACGCCTTACCGGCCCACGCTCATATGCCACCCACCTCCTCCAACGCGATCGACCGGCGCGAGGCGTTGCGGCGCGCTGCACTCGTGCTGGGCGGCGTCCTCTCAGCGCCGATGGTCGCGGGCGTGCTCGCCGGGTGCGAGGCGCGTCGCGCCCCAGCCGGGGCGTGGCAGCCCCGTGCGCTCACGCCGGACCAGGCGGATCTGGTCGCCACCATCGCCGAGCACATTCTGCCGGAGACAGACACGCCCGGCGCCCGCGCGGTCGGCGTGCACCGGTTCATCGATGCGATGCTTGCAGAGGCGTATGCGGCCGAAGAGCGGCAACGGTTCGTAGCCGGCCTTGCGGACGTCGACCGCCGCGCCCGCTCGACCAACGGTCGCACGTTCTTGGAATGCCCGGCGGCAGAGCAGCTCGCGCTGCTCGACATGCTGGACCGTTCGTCCGACCCCGCGTTCCGCGCCCTGAAAGAGTTGACACTCCTCGGGTACTACACCTCCGAAATTGGTGCCACGCGCGAGCTGCGACACGTCGCTGTTCCGGGCCGCTTCGAGGGCTGCGTTCCCCTCACCCAAGTCGGGCGCACGTGGGCGGTGTGAAGGACGCGTACGACGCCATCGTCGTCGGCTCCGGCATCACCGGCGGCTGGGCCGCCAAGGAGCTGTGCGAGAAAGGGCTGCGCACCCTCGTGATCGAGCGCGGCCGGCACGTGGAGCACGGCAAGGACTACATCACCGAGTTCCTGCAGCCGTGGCAGCTTGCCCACCGCGGTCGCGGCGAGCCGGATCTGTACGAGCGCGACTATCCCATCCAGAGCAAGAACTACGCGTTCAGCGAAGCGACGCGGCACTTCTTCGTGAGCGACCGGGAGCACCCGTACGTGACACCCGAGGACAAGCCGTTTCGCTGGATCCGCGGCTACCAGCTCGGGGGCCGGAGCCTCATCTGGGGCCGGGCATGCTGGCGCTGGAGCGATGTCGATTTCGAGGCCAACCTGCGCGACGGGCACGGCGTCAATTGGCCCATCCGGTACGCCGATCTCGCGCCGTGGTACACGCACGTGGAGCACTTCATCGGCGTGAGCGGTGAGCGGCTGGGGCTCCCGCATCTCCCTGACGGCGAGTTTCTGCCGCCGTGGGAGATGAACTGCGCCGAGCGCGTGGTGAAGCAGGGCATCGAGCGCGCCTTTCCCGGACGTCACATGACGCTGACGCGCGTCGCGAACCTCACGCGGGCGCATCTGGGCCGCGGGCCCTGCCAGGCCCGCAATCAGTGCGCGCGCGGCTGCAGCTTCAGCGGGTACTTCTCGAGCCTCTCGGCGACGCTGCCCGCGGCGCGGCAGACGGGACGCCTCACGATCGTCACCGACGCGATCGTGCACAGCGTCATCTATGACGAGCGGCGGGACCGGGCGGCGGGCGTGCGCGTGATCGACGCGAATACCAAGGCGACGCGCGAGTACTTCGGGCGGATCATTTTCCTCTGTGCCTCGACGCTCGGCACCGCCCAAATCCTGCTCAACTCAACGAGCGCGCGCTTCCCGACCGGCCTCGCGAATTCGAGCGGCGAGGTCGGCCACAACGTGATGGACCACATCTCCAAGGCGGGCGCGCGCGGCACCGTTCCGGGACTCGAAGACAAGTACGTCTACGGGCGGCGGCCCACGGGGACGTACATCCCGCGCTTCCGCAACCTGGGCCGGGCCGGCGAGGCGAAGGTCGGGTTCGTGCGCGGGTACGGGATCCAGGCGGGCGCGGGCCGCGAAGGATGGGCCCGCGGGGCAGAGGAGCCGGGGCTCGGCGTCGAGCTGAAGCAGCGGCTGCGCGAGCCGGGGCGGTGGCAAATCAACCTGCAGGGATACGGTGAGTGCCTGCCGCGCCACGAGAACTTCGTGGACCTCGACCCGGCGCAGACGGACCGGCGGGGAATCCCGCTGCTCCGCGTCCACTGTGCGTGGAGTGAGAACGAGCGCGCCATCCGGGAGGACGTGAAGACCCAGGCCGCCGAGATGCTCGAGGCGGCGGGATGCCGGGACGTCGAGACGTGGGACGACGACGGCCCGCCGGGGTTCAGCGTACACGAGATGGGGACGGCGCGCATGGGGAAGGACCCGAAGACCTCCGTCCTCAACGCTTACAACCAGGCCCACGACGTGCCGAACCTGTTCGTCACCGATGGTGCCTGCATGGCCAGCTCGTCGTGCGTGAATCCATCGCTTACCTACATGGCCCTGACGGCGCGCGCCGTGGACCATGCGGTGAGCGAGTTGAAGCGACGTAATCTGTGAGCACGCGCGAGGCGCAGGCGCGGGTCGCGGCGACGTCGTTCCTGGCATTGTTCGCGATCGTCGGACTCGCGCTCTACGGCCTCCCGTTTTTCTACGACTTCATGGTGCGCGACTTCGGTTGGTCGCGCGCCCAGGTGACCTCCGGCAACGCGATCAGCAAGCTGCTCGTCGGGCCGCTATTCGGGTTCGTCGCGGGGTGGCTGGTGGATCGGTTCGGCCCGCGCCGCCTGATGGTGGCCGGAATTCTCATGGCGGGCATCGCGCTCGTCGGGCTCGGCATGATCCACACGCTCGCCGGCTTCTATCTCTTCTATCTCTTCAACGCGCTCGGCAACGTCTGCGGCGGCCCGCTGCCCAACCAGGTCCTCCTGTCGCGCTGGTTCACCGCGGCGCGCGGTCGCGCGATGGGGTTCGCCTACCTCGGCATCGGCCTCGGTGGCGCGCTCGTGCCGATGCTCGCGGTTTGGTTGATCGAGCGGGTCGGTTGGCAGGGTGCACTCCAGGTGCTCGGCGCATTGATCATCGTGGTTGCCCTGCCACTGGCGCTCGTCGTCAAGGAGTCTCCCGACGGCTCGGCGGGGCGCACCCCGAGTCCCGAGCCCCCAGCCCCCAACCCCCTCGGTCCAGTGTTTCGCACGCCGGCCTTCTATCTTCTCCTCCTCGGCAGCATGTGCTCGATCGCCGCCGTAGGTGGCACGAACCAGCACCTGAAGCTGTTCCTGAGCCTCGACCACGGGTACTCACAAGCCGGGGCGGCGCAGATCGCCTCGCTCGTCCTGGCCTCGAGCCTCGTTGGCCGCCTGGGAGCCGGGTGGCTCGCGGATCGCTTCGCGAAGAAGTACGTGATGCTGCTGATCTATTTGCTCGTCGTCTCGGCGATCCCCCTGCTGCTCCTGACGGGTGCCCGCGGCACGATCTATCTGTTTGCGGTCGTCTTCGGCCTCGGTCTGGGCGGCGAATACATGGTCATCCCGCTGATGGCCGGCGAGTTGTTCGGCGTGCGCGTGCTGGGGCGCACGATGGGCGTGGTGCTCACGGGGGATGGGATCGCCGAAGCCGTCGCGCCTTGGGTCGTCGGCCGGATGCATGACGCGTCCGGCAGCTACACGAATGGCTTCCTGGCGCTCATCGGCTGCGCGCTGACCGGAGCGATCGCGGTGGCCCTCCTCCCGCGCGCGTCCTCACCCCCTATCCCCCTCTCCGTTCCGGAGAGGGGGGACGCAGCGAGGGTGAGGCCGTGAGGATCGGCATCATCATGAACGGCGTCACCGGACGCATGGGGTTGAATCAACATCTCGTCCGGTCGATCGTCGCGATCCGCCAGCAGGGTGGGGTAACGCTGCCCGGCGGCGGGACGGTGGTCCCCGATCCGATCCTCGTCGGGCGAACTGAGGCGAAGCTCCGCGAGATCGCTCGTGCGCACGGCATCGAACGTGTCTCGACCGATCTCGATAGCTGCCTCGCGAACCCCGCCGACGCGATCTACTTCGACGCGACGCTCACGAGCGCCCGCGTCGACCACGTGCGGCGAGCGATTGCCGCCGGCAAGCACGTCTACTGCGAGAAGCCGCTCGCGCCGACCACGGCCGAAGCTCTCGACCTCGCGCACCGCGCGCGACGCGCCGGCGTGAAACACGGCGTGGTGCAGGACAAGCTTTTTCTCCCCGGCATCCGCAAGCTCAAGCGGCTGGTGGATGGCGGTTTCTTCGGCCGCATCCTCAGTGTACGCGGGGAGTTCGGGTACTGGGTCTTCGAGGGGACGGACGACGATCGACCGCCGCAGCGCCCGTCGTGGAATTACCGCAAGGAGGACGGCGGCGGCATCATCCTCGACATGTTCGCGCATTGGCGCTACCTGCTCGATCACACCTTTGGGGAGGTCGGGGCGGTGCAGTGCACCGGCGCGACGCACATCCCCGAGCGCGTGGACGAAGACGGCCGGCGCTACGCCGCGACGGCGGACGACGCCGCCTACGCGACGTTCGTGCTCGCCGGCAGGGACGGCGACATCGTCGCGCAGTTCAACTCGTCGTGGGCGGTACGCGTCTACCGTGACGATCTGTTGCAGATCCAGGTCGACGGGACGCTGGGGAGTGCCGTCGCGGGGCTGCGCGGCTGCAAGACGCAGTCGCGCGCCGAGACCCTGCGCCCGGTCTGGAACCCCGATGGGCCGAACCCGTTCGACTTCTACGACCACTGGCGCGAGGTTCCCGACTCCGGCGACGTCGGTAACGCATTCAAGGCGCAGTGGGAGATGTTTCTGCGGCACGTCGCCGCCGACGAGCCGTTTCCGCACGACTTCGTCGAGGGGGCGAAGGGCGTTCAGCTCGCGGAGTTGGGCATGCAGTCGTGGGCGGAGCGTCGCTGGATCGACGTTCCTCCTCTCCGGAACGGAGAGGGGGGCAGGGGGTGAGGACAATCCAGCTGCCGCGCGCTGACGGCACGCTCGCGTCCTACACGGTTCGGGAACCGCGCGTGTGGCCCGCGCCCACCGGACCGATCCGGACCCGTGTGGCCTACGCCGCGGCGCACGTCGTGTGCGATCCGCACTCGGACGCGGAGCTGGACTGGGACGCGACGCTCGCCTACCGGCGTCACCTCTGGTCGCTCGGCCTTGGCGTCGCCGAGGCGATGGACACCGCGCAGCGCGGCACGGGCCTCGACTGGGCCGTCGCGCGCGAGCTCATCGGACGCTCCATCGCCGAAGCACGGGCGGTGAACGGCTTGATTGCGTGCGGCGCCGGCACCGACCATCTCGCGCCCGACGTGCGTGTGACCCTCGACGCGGTCGAGCGCGGCTACGAAGAGCAGGTGGGCTATGTCGAGGGCCAGGGTGCACGCGTGATTCTGATGGCGAGCCGGGCGCTGGCGCGGGCTGCTCGGGGGCCCGCCGACTACCGGCGCGTCTATGGCACCATCCTCCGGCAGGTTCGCCGACCCGTCATTCTGCACTGGCTCGGCGACATGTTCGATCCGCAGCTCGCGGGTTACTGGGGCGCGCCCGACCTCGACGCAGCGATGGAGGTGTGTCTCGACATCATCGGCCAGCACCAGGAGCGCGTCGACGGCATCAAGATCTCTCTGCTCGATCCGCAGCGCGAAATCGAGATGCGCGCGCGCCTCCCCGCCGGCGTGCGGATGTACACGGGCGACGATTTCAACTACGACCGGCTGATACTCGGGGAGAACGGCGTTCACAGCGACGGGCTGCTCGGCATCTTCGACGCGATCGCGCCCGCTGCGTCCGCGGCGCTGCAGGCGCTCGATCGCGGGGACGTGGCGGGCTACCGCGCCGCGCTCGACTCCACCGTTCCGCTGTCGCGCCACATCTTCGAGCCTCCCACATACGCGTACAAGACGGGCATCGTCTTTCTCGCGTACCTGAACGGCCACCAGCCCCAATTCCGGCTTCTCGGCGGTGGGGAGAGCCAGCGGTCGGCGGGGCACCTCGCGGAGCTGTTCCGGCTCGCCGACGCGGCGGGCCTGCTCGCTGATCCCGAGCGCGCAGTGGAGCGGATGGGGCGCGTACTGGCATGGACTCGGTCGCGCGCCTCAGTCTGAATCAGATCACGACCGAGCGCGCGAGCCTCGGCGAGACCGTGGACGCGTGCGCCCGGCATGGCGTGCCGTACGTGGCCGTGTGGCGTCACAAGCTGGCGGAAGTCGGGTTGGACCGGGCCGCCCGGCTCGTGCGCGACGCGGGAGTACGCGTTTCGAGCGTGTGCCGCGGCGGCATGTTTCCGGCGCCTACGCCCGCCGAGCGGGCCGCGCGGCTCGAAGACAACCGGCGGGCCGTGGACGAGGCGGCGGCGCTGGGTGCCGAGGTCCTCGTCCTCGTGTGCGGACCCGCGCCCGATAGGGACATCGCTGCCGCGCGCCGCATGGTCGCCGACGGGATCGCCGAGCTCGCTCCGTATGCCCGGGAGCGCGGCGTGCGGCTCGGCATCGAGCCATTGCACCCGGCGTTCGCCGCCGAGCGCTCCTGCATTACGACGTTGCGCGAGGCGCGTTGTCTGGCGGAACGGTTCGACCCGGCCACGGTCGGCATCGTGGCCGACGTCTATCACATCTGGTGGGACCCCGAGGTTTGCGATGAGATCGCGCGCGCTGCCGGGCGACTCGTGGGGTTCCACGTCTCCGATTGGCTGGTCCCGGTGCGCGACATCCTGATGAATCGCGGCATGATGGGCGACGGCGTCATCGAGCTGCGCGCCCTCCGCACAGCCGTCGAGCAAGCGGGCTACGCGGCGGGGCCGATCGAGGTCGAGATCATGAATGAGGCGGTGTGGAATACGCCGCTCGATACGCTGCTCCCCTTGATCAAGGAGCGGTATCTCGCATGCGTCTGACGATTGCTGGTCTGCTGGTCGTGTGCGCCGCGGGTGGGAGCGACCTCCCGGTCAATTACGTAGCCGGTCCGTTGATCGAGTTGAACGACAACGGCGCATGGTCGTGGTTCATGGACGAGCGGGCCATCGTTCACGACGGCAAGCTGATCGTGGGATCGGTCCGCGCCGTGGGCGACTACCGCAACGACCCCGCGCCCGGCTGGGGCAACGTAGAGATCGCGGTGTACGACCTCGCCTCGGGAAGGGTCCAGCGGACCGTGTTGCACCGCCACTTGCAGCAGGACGATCATGACAATCCCGCGTTGCTTGCACTGCCGGACGGCCGCTATCTGGCGGTGTACACGCAGCACGGTGTCGAGCGCCGCATCTACTACCGCGTGTCGGAGCCCCGCAATCCGCTGGCGTGGGGACAGGCGGAGACGTTCGACACGCCGGGAGATTCAGCGAGCCCGCTGCGCGGCAACAACGTCACCTACTCGAACCTGTTCCGGTTGGCTTCCGGTCGCATCATGAACTTCTTCCGCGGCTTCGATCTCGATCCCAACTACATGTACTCCGACGACTCCGGCCGCACCTGGCGCTATGGCGGCCGGTTGGCCCACGGCCGGGATGGCTACAGCCCGTACCTCAAGTACGCGTTCGATGGGCGGAGCACGATCCATTTCGTGATGACCGAAGACCACCCGCGCAACTACGACAACAGCGTCTATCACGGCGTCGTGCGCGATGGTGCCATCTACTTGTCCGACGGGACCCGCCGCGGCAAGCTGAGCGAGACGACGAATGTCGAGATCAACGCCTGGGACCTGACGAAGGTGTTTTCGGGCGACGCCGATAATGTCGCCTGGGTGATCGACCTCGAGCTCGATGGGCAGCAACGGCCGTACGTCGTGTTCTCGGTTCAGAAAGACGGCCGCGGTCTCCCTCGCGGGCAGGGGGGCATGGACCACCGCTTCGATTACGGCCGCTGGGACGGCTCGGCGTGGCGGGTGCACGAGATCGCCTACGCCGGCAGGCGGCTGTACGCTGGGGAAGACGACTATACCGGACTCGCAGCCCTCGACCCCAAGAATCCGAACGTGGTTTACATCTCGACCGACGCGGACCCCGTCACGGGCGCGCCGCTCGTCAGCGGCGCCGATGGCCAACGCCACCGCGAGCTGTACCGGGGCTCGACCGGGGACTTCGGCGCGACGTGGCAGTGGAAGCCGATTACCGCGAACTCCGACGCGGATAACCTGCGGCCGATCGTGCCGAAGTGGACCGACCCGCGGACGGCGCTCGTGTGGATGCGCGGGACATACAAGAACAATCACGGCGAGTGGACGACAAAAGTCGTCGCGAGCATTCTGCCATGATTCTCCAATTCTCGCTCACAGGCCATCGCCGGTGGTGGCACAGCTACTATCCCCCGAGTTTTCTCTCGTTCCCGGACGCGCGTCTCGAAGACTACTACTGGATTCAGATCTACAAGCTCGGCTCCGCGATGCGCGCCGACGGGCCGATCCTGGACTTGAACCGCCCCTGGTTCAACGCCACGCTCGATCCGCTGCCCCAACCAGCACCTCGTCCCCTCTCTCCAGATATGGAGAGGGGAAACGCGGGGCGAGTTGCGTCAATTCGACACCGGCTGGCAGTGCCTTCCCGAGTCTCCTATGTTGATGCGTCCGTACAACCCCTGACACATGAATCACGCCCCGACTGCGCCAGTAGGAGGAAGACTTGTGGCGAGCAATGCTATGCGGCCTGACGGTCGCAGCGGTGGCGTGCGCCGGAGCGGGGCGGAGATCGGCCGAGGCAACGCGCCCCACGCCTGAAGACGACGTCGTCTCGGTGGGCTACGGCACCCAATCACGGCGCAATATCACGGGCGCGGTGTCGTCCTACATCCCGACCGAGGCCGACGCGCACACCGCGCGCGTCGAGACCATGCTCCAGGGCCACATCCCCGGGCTGGAGGTCATCCCGCAGGGGGGCGGCTTCACGCTGCGGATTCGCGGCTTCAAGACCGTGCGCGAGCGCGGTGGAGACGACGAGCCGCTCCTCGTGATCGACGACATCACGGTTCCAGCGGGGTCCCTCGGCAGCGCGCTCGCCGGCATCGCGCCGCAGGACGTAGCCCGCATCGACGTCCTGAAGGACGCGGGCTCCGCGGCCGTCTATGGCTCACGCGGCGCCAACGGCGTCATCATCATTACGACGAAGCGATTCCGCTGAAGCGTCGCGAGTTCCTCGGAACCACTGCCGCGATCGTCGCGGCTCGATACGCCCAGTTGTTCCCCAGGAATGCGCGTCTGCCCCTCGGTTTCTCGACCCTCGGCTGCCCGCAATGGACCTGGCCCCAGATCCTCGACTTCGCGGCCGCGCACAATTTCGCCGCCGTCGAGCTGCGCGGCATCCAGACGAGCATGGACCTCACCAAGGTCCCCGAGTTGGCGGTCGACCGACTAGGCGAAGCGAAGCGACAGCTCGCCGCGCGCGGCCTCTCTGTCTCGTGCCTCGGCGCCTCCGCCCACATGCACGAGATGGATGCCGCGAAGCACGCCGCCCAGCTCGACGAAGGACGCCGCTTCATCGACCTGGCGCAGTCCATCGGCGCCCCGTACGTGCGCGTGTTCGGGAACAACTACGTGCAAGGCGTGGCGCGCGCCGACATGCTCGAGCACATCGCCGGCGGGCTGCGGACGCTCGGTGACTATGCCCGCGGGAAGAACGTCACCGTCGTCATCGAATCGCACGGCGACTTCACAGACTCGGCGGCGCTGCTCGAGATCTTGCAGAAGGCGGACTCACCGGCCGTGGCGCTGCTCTGGGATGCGCACCACACCTTCGTCTCGGGCAAGGAGGAGCCGGAGGACACGGTGCGGCAGCTGGGCCGCTACATCCGCCACACCCATCTCAAGGACTCGATCCCCGCGGGCAACGACCGCCGGTACGTGCTCACCGGCACGGGCCAGGTACCGGTGCAACGGCAGATCGAGGCGCTCGTGAAGATCGGGTACAGCGGATACTTCAGCTTCGAGTGGGAGAAGCGCTGGCACCCCGAGATCCAAGAGCCGGAGGTGGCGTTCGCGCAGTTCGCTGATGTCGCAGGCGGGTACCTGCGCGCGGCAGGGGTACGCTAGTGTTGAGGAATGCCGCGAGGATCGTCACTCGGTCCTGAAACGCGGAGTGTAGACTGGCGGTCTCCAAAACCCGGAAGTTGGAGCTTCGAGTCCTCCCGCCCCAGTTTCACAAGCGATAGGTCTGTTTCGCGAGATCGTACGCGAGCGCGCGCGCCATAGGGTGCGCGTCGCTCTCGGCGATCACGTGACGCGCGACGAGACCGGCCAGGTAGTTGGCGTCCATGCGGCGCGCCAGGTCGTGCCGCGCCGGGATCGAGCAGAACGCGCGTGTGTCGTCGTTGAAGCCGGCCGTCTTGTAAATCCCCGCCGTTTCGGTCGTCCGCTCACGGAAGCGCCGCATGCCCTCGACCGAGTCGTGAAACCACCACGGCGGGCCGAGACGCACCGCCGGGTAGTGCCCGGCGAGCGGGGCGAGCTCGCGGCTGTAGGTGGACTCGTCGAGGGTGAACAGCACCAGAGTGAACCTCGTGTCGTTCCCGTACGCGTTGAGCAGCGGCCGGAGGTTGCGCGTGAATTCCGTGGCGACGGGGATGTCGCCACCCCGGTCCGGACCGAAGCGATCAAAGACCAGGCGGTTGTGGTCGCGCAGCGCCCCTGCGTGGATTTGCATGACCAGGCCGTCCTCCAGCGACTGACCTGCCATCTCCATGAGTAGATGGGCGGTGAACCGCTGTTCGTCATCCGCAGCCGCCCTTCCCTCCAACGCGAGCCGGAACAGACGTTCCGCCGCTTCTTGCCGCAGTGCTGCCGTGTACGGGGCGAGCACCCCGTGGTCGGTCGCGGTGGCGCCCAGGCTCTTGAAATGGGCGCGCCGCTCGGCCAGCGCGCCGATGAAGCCCGAGTAGTCGCGAACCCCCAGGCCGTCCAGCGCCGCCGGCCAGCCCGGCGCAGCAATCCGAAACAGCGCATCCGGCCGGAATGTGGGGATGACCCGACCCTTCCAACCTGAGCCTCGGATCGCGCGATGGTGGTCGAGCGTGTCGGTCGCCGCGTCGGTGGTGGCGAGCACCTCGATGTTGAACCGTTCGAACAGCGCACGCGGGCGGAATTCGGGCGAGCCCAGCTTCTCCCGGATCTCGTCGTAGATCCGCGGCGCAGTGTCGCCGGACAATTGGTCCTGCACACCGAACACCTCGTGCAGCTCGTAATCGAGCCAGGCGCCAGTCGGCGTGCCTCGAAACAGGTAGTAATGGTCCGCGAACCGCTGCCACACCTTGCACGGGTCCGCCTCGACGGCAGCGCCGTCTCGACGCGGGACGCCCAGATCCTCGAGCCCGACGCCGTGCGCGTAGAGCAGCCGGAGCACGTAGTGGTCCGGCTGCACGAGGAGCGCCGCCGGTTCGGGGAAGGACGTGTCGTCTGCCAGAATCCGCGGATCGACGTGCCCGTGCGGCGAGATGATGGGCAGACCGCGCGTTTCTTCGTACAGCGCCCGCGCGACCCGCCGTACCGCGGGATCCGGATCGAAATAGCGATCCTCGGGGAGGATAACCGGCTCCGGACTAAACGACGGGCGCCCAGCCCGGCGCGTAGTCCCGTTGCCAGAAGCGCATCGCCCGCCGCGCTGCGAGGCCGAGCCCCGCTGCGGAGACTGTTGTGACGAACTGCCGGCGTCTCATAGCTCCCTCACTTTGAGGTTGCGGAAATAGACTTCGTCGCCGTGATCCTGCAAGACAATGTGCCCGCGGCGACGCGAGGCGAATCCGGGGATCGTGCGGTACTTGCTCAGAGCCAGCAACGAGTCCATGCGCGCCGTGCCGAGCTCGAACTCCACAATCTTCCGGCCGTTGAGCCAATGCTCACCGTGGCTGCCGCGGAAGATCACGCGCGACTGGTTCCACTCGCCGACGGGGCGAAGGTGCTTCGCCGCGCTCGGCGCGATCAGATCGTACAACCCGCCGGCGCGGTGGGTGGGAAGCTTGCCGTCCTCGTGACGGTCGTCGTCGAGCATCTGATACTCGAATCCCAGCGCCGCATGATTCGGCGCCTGCGCCATCGATAGCTCCTCCGAGACATTGTACTTCACGCCGCTGTTTGCCCCCGGGGTGACCTTCCACTCCCAGGTCAGCTCGAAGTCTCCATACGTATCCACGGTCATGAGATCGCCGCCGTTGAGCGGCTGGCCGTCAGGCAACCTCGGGACTCTTCCACTGGCGATTTTCTTGATCGCGCCGTTCTCCACAACCCAATGAGCCGTCGGTACGGTGTCGTAGCCAAGGCCACGCCAGCCGACGAGGCTCCGTCCGTCAAACAGGAGCTGCCACCCGGCGTTCAGCTCGGCGGCGGTCAGCTGGTTGGGCTGCGCGGGCGATGGAGTCGTTTGGAGTGTGAGCAGCAACAGCAGCGCGATCATGGGAGCTCCTTCAGCCGAGCAGGCGCGAGTGTCGGGGCCAGGATCTGTATCATGCTCCACGCGGTTACGTACGCGAGACCACAAACAAAGAATATCGGCGTGTAGTCGTTGCCGTTGGCGTCGAGAATCCTGCCTGTGACACGCTGAAACAGCACGCCACCCATGGCACCGGCAAAGCCACCGATACCGGAGATCGATGCCACCGCGGAGCGGGGAAACATGTCGCTCGCAAGCGGGTGCGCCGGCGCTGACGTCACTGCGTCAGGCCCTCCCACAGCCCTTGGAGGTACAT
Organism: Gemmatimonadota bacterium; assembly: GCA_003221895.1. GTDB lineage: Bacteria > Gemmatimonadota > Gemmatimonadetes > Gemmatimonadales > GWC2-71-9 > 20CM-2-65-7. The sequence goes on from QHUJ01000115.1 coordinate 19,809, forward strand.
GGCGCCGAGGGCGCGATCGTACAACCCATAGCCCGGGCGGCCCCGCTCACCCCAAATCATGCGGCCGTGATCGGGGCGCATCGGACCGGTGAAGCCGGTGGAGTGCAGCGCGCTCAGCACCGCACCGAGATCGACGCCGCCGAACGCGGAAGGGTGGGGCGTTTCGTGAAACTGCCGCTCGCCCGTGACGCGGACGTTCCGGCAGTGCGCGAAGTGAATGCGGTCGAGCGCACCGATTCGGCGTGCCATGGCGGGCACGTCGTTCTCGGGCAGCGCGCCGAGCGAGCCGGTGCACAACGTCACGCCATTCGACCGATGGTCCACGAGCCCCACCAGCCGGACGAGGTCGCGCTCGCGGCAGATGATGCGCGGCAGGCCAAAAATAGGCCACGGGGGATCATCGGGATGGATCGCCAGCCGCACGCCCGCCTCTGCCGCGACCGGCACGACGCGCTCGAGGAAGTACGCGAGATGCTCCCACAGTTGCTCGGCGGTGACGTCGCGGTACGCGGCGAGTAGTGCCTGCAGCTCCGCGGCGTCGTAGGCCGCCGCCCAGCCAGGTAGATCGCCCGTTCCTCGCCGCAGATCCACAGCGGCGAGCGCCCGGTCGTCGTACGCGAGAGCGGTCGAACCGTCCGGAAGTGGCAGCTCCAGATCGGTGCGCATCCAGTCGAAGACGGGCATGAAGTTGTAGCACAGCACGGAAATCCCCAGTTGGCCCATCGCGCGGACGCTCTCGCAGTAATTCGCGATCAACCGATCCCGGTTCGGGCGGCCAAGCTTGATGTCCTCGTGGACGGGGATGCTCTCGACGACCGCCAGTTTGAGGTCCGCTGCGCCGACGTCGGCCGCGAGCCGTTCGAGCCGCTCGCGCGGCCACGGCGCGCCGACCGGCAGGTCGTAGAGGGCGCTGACCACTGCCCGCACACCGGGGATCTGCCGGATATACGTGAGCGAGATCGGATCGCTGGGACCGAACCACCGAAAGGTCATGTACATTGGCGCACCCGTTGCTCGACGTCCTCCCGCGTAGCACGGCCAAAATCGCCTGCTACCGTGAGCTTCAAGGCGCCAGCCGCGACGGCGAACTCCAGCGCCTCGGCGGGTGCCTGGCCGCCCAACAGCGCAGCAATCAACCCCGCGGCACAGCTGTCGCCTCCTCCGACGCGATCCACCACCTGCACGACGTGCCGCCGGCTGCGCGCGATCGCGCGGGTCGCGGCATCGTAGAGGGTGGCGCTCCAGGCGTGTTCGCGCGGGCCGAGGATGTCGCGCTGCGTGACCACGACGATGCGGCAGCCATATCGCTCAGCCAAGCGCGGCCCCAAGGTGTCGCCCTCCGACTCGACGCCGAGCGATGCGCGGACGGCGTCGCGGTTGCCGATCAGGACATCGGCTTGACGCGCCAAGGGCTCCATCACCCCGCGTGGATCCGCCCCCCGGTTGCGCCACAGCGCTTCACGGTAATTCAGGTCCAGACTCACGGGAACGCGTGCGCTGCGCGCGGCCGCGATGGCGCGGGACAGTGCCGCGGCCGGCCCATCGCCCAGCGCGGGCGTGATCCCCGTCGCGTGAAACCAGCTCGCGTCCGCCAAAACTCGCGTCCAGTCGATTTCACCGGGTGTGATTTGGGCAAACGCCGAGCCCGCGCGATCGTACACCACGCGCATCGTGCGCAAGTCTGCACCTGGCTCGACGAAGTAGAGCCCCAGCCGGTTGCCGCCGCGGACGATCGAATCCGTTCTTACGCCTTCGCGCCGCAGGGCGTCGAGCGCCGCGTCGCCAAGGGAGCCCTCGGGCAGCCGCGTGACATAGTCCGCCACGAACCCCAGGTGGGTCAGCGCCACCGCCACGTTCGCCTCCGCGCCGCCGAAGAACGTGCGCAGCTCCGGCGACTCGAACAGCCGTTCCTCGCCTGGCGGGCTGAGCCTGAGCAGCATCTCCCCGAACGTGACGACGCGTGCTGCCGTCCCACTGCTCACGCGCGCGCTCCTGCGACGGCCTGGACGAGCGCGCGCGCTCGTGCCGTCAACTCTGCCCAGGATTCATCAGTTACCAGGACCGGGTTGACGAGCGCGCCGCCCACGCTGACCGCCGCCGCCCCGGCGCGAATCCACTCGACCGCATTCTCGAGCGAGACGCCACCGGACGGCACGACGCGCAGGAAGGGGAGCGGGGCGAGAACCTCCCGGAGGTAGCGCGGTCCCACCGCGCCGGCGGGGAACAGCTTCACCAGGCGCGCGCCGGAGCGCCACGCCTCGAGCAGTTCCGTGGGCGTCAATGCGCCCGGCAGGCAGGGCACGTCGTGGTCGCGACAGTAGCGAACCACGGCACGGTCGAACGTCGGGCTCACCACGAACCGCGCGCCGCGTGCGATGACTTCCCGGGCCGCCTGTTCGTCGACCACCGTGCCCGCGCCGACCACGCAGCCTTTCAGAGCCCCATCCGGCGCGAGCTCGGCGATGGCCGCGAGTGCGCCGGGCGTTGTGAGCGTGATCTCGACGGCGCCGACACCGCCCGCCGCGAGCGCCGCGGCGGCGCGGCGCAAGCGGTCCTGGCTCGTGTCACCGAGTCGCACGACGGCGATCACGCCGCTCCCGACCAGCGCCGGCAAGTCAGTCATGGGCGAGCGCTCCCTCCACACCTTCGCGCTCGATCACGCTCTTCCAGCGCTCGACCGCCGCGACGAAGTCCGGGAGCCGCGACGCCTCGGCGAGTGTCTCCGCCGGTTGTCGCAGGAACGCGAGGTGTGCGGCGCTTGCCAATGCGAGGCCATCGGGCACGCCTCCCCGGCGCTTCAGGAATGAGACGATCAGGGGCACGACACGAATTCGCATCTTCGTCTCTTGGTTGGTCGCAATCATGCGCCATTCGTGGTCGAGCCACGGGTTCCGGAACCGCTCGACGACGGAGCGCGCGAACTGCGTGGCCGCGTCGGCCGGCAAGTCGGTCGCCGGGATGATCTCGTCGAACAACAGCCGCCGCAAGAAGGCCCCCAGGCGCGGATGGTCGAGGGCCTCCCGAACCGTGCGAACCCCCGCGAGCATGGCGAGCGGGACCATCGCCGTATGCGTCGCGTTGAGGAGCCGAAGTTTACGCTCCCGGTAGAACGCGATGTCCGGTGCGAACACGATGGACTCCGTATTCACGTCGATGGGGAACGCCTTCCGGAGTGCCGCCGGGTCGCCCTCGATGGCCCAGAAGGCATACGGCTCCGTCACCGTCAGGAGCGCGTCCGTGTATCCCAGCCTGGTCTCGAGCGCGGCTCGCTCGTCCTCCGGCGGTGCACCGGTCGTGATGCGGTCGACGAGCGACGAGCAGAACTGCACGCGAGTCGAGAGCCACCGCCGGAAGGCACCGGCTCGGGGGGTGGGCCCTCGCGCGGCCAGCTCGTCGACCATCGCCGCGAGCTGCGGGCCATTGTCGGGGATCAGCTCCGTGGGAATCACGAACAGGGGCGGGCCGTCGGGTAGCCGTTCGAATCGAGCGCGCAACGCATCCGTCAGCCGAGCGGGAAAGCCCGCGTCAATCCGAAAGCCGGCCTCCGTCACGTTGCTCACGATCACCTGAATCTCCGGGCGCGCCGCGATCTCGCGCACCCTGTCCCATTCGGTGTCGGCCAGGAACGCGCGCGAGATCGCTCCGATCAGGCGAGTGCGGTCAACCCGCTCCCCATTCTCGAGGCCGCGCTCCACGAGCGTAAACAGGCCATCCTGGTCGTTCAACGCCCGCGCGTTGCCGTGCGGCGTGCTTTGCACCACGACGATCCGGCCGGCGGATCGACCGGCGCGGTTCGCGGCGTCCACCGACGCGGCACCCAACGCACGCAACAGCATGCCGCTCCCGAACTGCAGCACTCGCTCCGGCAGCGCGTTCCGGCGGTAGGCGCGATCGGGCCAACAAGCGCCGCTCAGACTGGGAAGGATGCTCACCTCGCCCTTGAAGGTAACGTAACGCCCGCGACCCTTTGGGATTTGTCTTCTTGCCAACGTCGCTGCTCCGGTATACGGTGGTCCTACACTGGTTCGGAGGGGTGTGGTTGCTGTGGGCCGTGATGTGAATGGTCATCGCGCTGTTGATCGACGCCTCACCGGCTCGTGAGCGCCGGCGATTTGTCGGCCGGCGCGCCGGAGATGTCGTCACGTAGAGTCGCGACACTCGCCAGGTTTGCGATGTGGCTGGATGCCGGGTTTCGCATTCCCGGCACGAGTATTCGTTTTGGCCTCGATCCAATCCTGGGACTAATTCCCGGCGCCGGCGATGCCGCTGGTGCCGTTCTTGCCGGTTGGATCTTCGTAGAAGCCATCCGGCTCGGCGCGTCTCGCGCGACACTTATTCGTATTGCAGGCAATGTGGCGCTCGATGCCGGCGTGGGCGCCGTCCCAATCCTCGGAGACATTTTCGACGTCGCATGGAAAGCCAACCTGCGGAACGTCGCCCTGCTGGAACGCCACCTGATCGCGCCGCAGCGCGCGCAGCGCGCCGACCGCTTCTTCATCGCGTGCCTGATTGGTGGCGTTATGCTCGTGATCGCGGGCGTACTCACTTTGGGGATCGTGCTGACGCGTTGGCTCTTCCACTTCGTGGGGGTCGCTTGATGCGGAAGGCACGGTGGTTCTGGCCGCTGGTGGTCGCGCTGCTCCTCACCGACTGCGCGACGAAGCGCGTCGCGGAGCACCACCTCACTGTCGGCGAGCCCTATCCATTGGTGGGTCAGGTCGTGCGGTTCACGCTCTCATACAATACCAACGCCGCGATGGGCATCGAGCTGGGCGGCGACTCACGCCGGATCGTCCTTTCCCTGCTGACGGTCGCGGTGCTCGTGGTGCTGGGATTCCTCTATTACAGCACGCGGCCGTCCGAGCGGCTGCGTGTGATCGGAGTCGCGCTGGTCGTGGGCGGCGCCATCGGCAATCTGATCGATCGATTGCGATCGAACGCCGGTGTCGTCGACTTCATCGATGTGGGTGTCCGAAACGTCCGCTTCTGGACCTTTAATGTCGCCGATCTGGGCATCACCATCGGCGCCGTGATCATGGTGCTCGCGCTGAGCCGCTGGGGTCGCGAGGTGCGGACCGCGTGATAGCTTTGGGCTGTCGTGGCCCAGGCACCTCCCGTCCCTCCCATCATTGCGGCGCTCGCCGATCGCTACACCGTCGAGCGTGAGCTGGGTCGCGGCGGCATGGCGACCGTGTACCTGGCCGAAGAAAAAAAACACGGGCGCAAGGTCGCCATCAAAGTCCTGCGCCCCGAGATCACCGCGGCGCTCGGCACCGAGCGGTTTCTGCGCGAGATCGGCATCGCGGCGCAGCTCGCTCATCCTCACATCGTACCGCTGATCGACTCCGGGGAAGCCGCCGGGCTGCTCTATTACGTGCAACCGCATGTGCCCGGCGGCTCGTTGCGAGAGCGCCTGCTCGAGGATCGCCAGCTGCCGGTCAAGGACGCGCTGCGAATCGCGCAGGAAGTGGGAGCAGGTCTCGATTTCGCGCATCGCAAGGGCTTCGTGCATCGCGATGTGAAGCCCGAAAACATCCTGTTCGCCGATGGACATGCCGTCCTCGCTGACTTCGGCGTCGCGCGCGCCTGCTGTGACGCGGAGGAATCGGACGACAGCGGGCAGGTGACCGAGGTGGGGATCGCCGTCGGAACCCCCGAGTACATGAGTCCCGAGCAGGCGAGCGGCGACGCGGACCTCGGCACCGCGAGCGACATCTACAGCCTCGCGTGCGTCGTGTACGAGATGCTGACCGGCGAGCCCCCGTTCAGCGGGGCGGCGCCGCGCACCATCATGGCGAAGCAGGTGATGGAAACGCCCCGGCCCATCCGCGGCATGCGGCCCGAGGTTCCGGTCGCGGTCGAGCGCGCGCTCGATCGTGCCCTGGAGAAGGATCCCGCGCAGCGCTTCACCAGCACGGCGGAATTCGTGTCCGCGCTGGTGGCGGCCGGCAGCTCGCTGGCCGCGCGAGGTCCGACGATTACACGGTCCATCGCGGTACTGCCGTTCGTGAACGCCAGCCCCGATACCGACAATGAATACCTGAGCGATGGAATCACCGACGAGCTGATCGACGCGCTCGCCAAGATCTCGGGGCTCCGCGTCTCGTCGCGGACCTCGGTGTTCGCTCTCAAGGGTAAGCCGCTCGACGTGCGCGCGGTCGGAGCGCTGCTCGGCGTCTCGGTGGTGCTGGAAGGCACCGTGCGCAAAGCGGGAGACCGCCTGCGCATTACGGCGCAGCTCACCTCGACCGACGATGGGCGGCTGCTCCGGTCACAACGCTTCGACCGCAAGCTGGTGGATGTATTCGCGATCCAGGACGAAATCGCGGCGACCATCGTCAACACGCTGCGGGCGACCATGTTCGCCGATCTGTCCGAGCATGTGCCGCGCCGCTACACGGAGAACATCCAGGCCTACGGCCTCTATCTCAAGGGCCGGTTCGCATGGAATAAGCGCAGCTTAGAAGGAGTCGCCGAGGCGGTTGGCTACTTCGAGCAGGCGATCCAGGAGGATCCCAGCTACGCCCCCGCTTATGCCGGGCTCGCGGATTCGTACGCGCTGGACGTCGATTACCGCTCGATTCCGGTGGCCGATGCGTACGCCCGCGCCAAGGAGTACGCCCGCAAGGCACTCGCCTTGGACGAGTCTCTCCCAAGCGCGCACGCATCGCTCGCCTGGGCGCTGTTCATCTACGACTGGGAGTGGGATGAGGCCGAGCGCGAGTTCCGGCGTGCGATCGAGCTGAACCCGCGCTACGCCAGTGCGCATCAGTGGTCTGCCTTCCTGCTCGCGGCGCGAGGCCACTTCGATGCAGCCTTGCTGGAAGGCCATACGGCGATCGAGCTCGATCCGGCCTCCGTGTCGGCGCGCCGGGCGCTGGGCTGGATCTACTACTACGCGCGCCGCTTTGACCAGGCGCGCGAACACCTCGCCCGCGCCATCGAGATGAATCCGATGGCCGTCGAGAGCGCCCGCATGCTCGCCAGCACGCTGGCGCTTCAGGGCAAAGCCGCCGACGCGGAGCGCGTACTCCGGGAAGCGCTGACGCTGCCGGGCGCGGGCACCTACACGAAGGCGACGCTGGGATGGCTGCTCGCGCGGTCTGGGAAACGGCCGGACGCCGAGCAACTGCTGCGTGAGATCGAGGCCGCCCAGCAGCAGGGATACGTTTCGCCCGTCGCATTGTCGATCGTGCACATCGGATTGGGCAATCCCCAGGAGGCGCTACATTGGGCCGAGCGCGCGTACGATGAACGCCGGGGCTGGCTGGCGTATATCAACGTGAACGCGATTTTCGACCCGCTACGGAATGAGCCGCGTTTCACGGCACTCGTAGCCAGGATGAGGTTGTAAATGCCAAGAGGCCGAGGGCGAGCCCTCGGCCTCTCAGCCACTCGGCGTCTACCTGCTACTGCCCAACCGTAAAGTCGATCCGCTTGAGCACATTGCCGCCCTCATCCCGAATCTCGACATGCCACGCCCCCTTCGCGTCAGCGGGCACGCTCTTGCGGCTCCACGTCCGCCACGGCGACCCGCCGACCGTCAGCGGAACGTCGCCGACATTATCGTCGCCGTGAAACCAGACGTGATGCAGCGTCTGGCCGCCCGCGCCGGTGACACGCATCCACAGCACCACGGTTCCGACGCTGTCAGGGAACGCGGTCCCCGTGTCCTGCGGTGCGCGATCGGCTACCGACCGCGCGAGCACCGCCTCTACATTCACCGTGCTCGGAGCAGCGGCCGCAGCGGGAGGGGGGGGGGGGGCTGGAGCGGGTTTCGAGGTCGTGTCCTGTGCGGCAGCACGTGCTGCCAGTCCAGCCATCAGCAACAACACCAGCGGCGCTTTCATCACTGCACCTCCTGGGTGAGGTTTGCGGTTTGCGTAAGGCGCCGGCGGCTGCGGCGCTCGAGCCATGCGCCGACCACCGCGGCGATGAGACAACCGAACAACGTTCCGGCCATCTGAAAGCCGAGTTGGTACTCGAGTTGGATCCAGTGACACTTGGGTGCGAAGATCGGCCCGACCAGATGGCCACACGTATTCTGCGAGAAGGCGAAGCCCCAGCTCGCGCCGAGGCCAAAGATCAGCGGCAGCAGCGCGACGAAGAAGTGACGCAGTTGGATCCTCATCGGCCACGCTCGATTTTCCAGCAATCTATCATACGACCTCCTTCGATCACGACATACTCATCGAAGTGTGCTTCCGTAAGGCAGGAATGATTGGGGATGATCTCGATCTGTTCTCCGACCTTGAACTTCCCCTCGATGGCGGCGGGGGCGGCCGCGCGAATCAGTCCGTGCTCCTGCGAGACCGACGCGACGGTGAGCTCGGGGTGACCCTTCACCGCACCGAAGGCGGTCTCGAGCCCCAGATGAGCCGGTCCCAGATCCTTGGACAGCGACAACGCGCCCGCGTCCACGACGAAGTGCGACGCGCCGGGTTGATGTGATACGACCGTGGCAAGCACCGACACGGCGACATCCTGGGGTTCACAGCACCCGATGAGCACCATCGTTCGGTCGTAAAAGATGTAATTGCCGGGCCGTGCTTCTGTGACGCCCGTCAAGTCTTTTACGGCCGCCATGGCGGGCGTCGACCCTACACTGACGCCGCGCACGGGCAGCCCGTCTTTTCGCAGCAGTTCCGCGAACCACGCCATGACCTGCCGCTCCTGCTCGGCGACTTGCGCTGCCTCGTCTTTGTTGCGGGTGCGATACGCATGCCCCGAATGGCTGAGGATGCCGTCAAAGGTGACCCCGCGCTCGGCACCGAGCTCGCGGGCTACATCGAGGCCGTAGCGCGACGATGGATCGACGCCGGCACGATGGTAGCCGCAGTCCACCTTGAGCCACACGTGCAACCCGGTCCCGCTGACCGCCTGCGCCGTCTGGAGATCGTCGAGTATCACGCGCAGCGTCGCACCACTATCGGCGATGCGCTTCACGTGCGGTAGATGGGTGCGATCGAGCGGAAACGCCCAGGTGAGATCGCTGAACCCCCCGCGCGCGAAGGCCTCGGCCTCGAACAGCGTGGAGACCGTAACCCCTTGCGCACCCTGCGCGGCCTGGCGCCGTCCCAGCTCGAGACACTTGTGCGTCTTGATGTGCGGCCGGAGCGCGACGCCCAGCCGTTTCGCGCGATCGGCCATGTGTTTCAGATTGCGCTCCATCACGTCGTGATACAGGAGCAGCGCAGGAGTCTCGACGTCGATCATGCGGATCTCCGAACCAGCACGCGAGCCTTGTTGCCGACGGGAACCGTGCGAAAGAAAACATACTGCAGCGGGTTGACGGAATAGGTCTCCCACACCTCGAGTACCAATCCCGCCCGCTGCGCGGCAAACGCGAACGACGCACGGCAGAACTCCTGCACGTGCCCCGGAACGTAGCCCGGTGCGTACCTGTGGCGATGAATGCCGAGCTGATCGAGGACCCGGCGCAGGCGCGCATCGAATGCATCGATGTTGGGGAACTCGAGCACGCCGGCCCCAGCAGGCTTCAGCAGGTTGCGAATCTTGGTCAGCGCGCCGACGGGATCTGGAAGATGCTCGAGGACGTGGGTGAGGACCACGCAATCCCAGCGGCCCTCCTCGCCGTTGTACGACGCGATGTCCGAAGTGTCGACGTCGAATCCGAGCGTCTCCCGCACCAGCTGCGAGTGCTCAGGAAAGAGCTCCACGCCCTTCACGTCCCAACCATTTTCGCGCGCGAGCCAGAGGACTGTCCCGTCGCCGCAGCCCAGATCGAGCATCCGGCCCGGCCGCGGCATGTGGCGTTTGATGAACGCATAGGTTTGCTGATGACCACGGTTTTGCCGTGTCGGGGCGCGCGGATCGACATGCGTGAGGATGTACTTCTCCTGATTCACCCCGTCCCGCGTGTCATACACGACCAGGCGACAGGTGTGGCAACGATAGTACTTGAACTGGCGCTCGTTGCCCTGCGTGAAGAACAGCGGCAGGTCCACGGCGCCGCAGAGTTTGCAGTTCACCGCACTAGGTGGAACGTCGTCTGGCGCCGCAGAATCCAGCGCATCTGCCCATCGGTCCCGAGCTCGGCATCCTCTTCCTGAGCGGAGCGGACGGGTTGGTTGCCCCATTCGGGAACCGGCGTTGTCGCCTGGAGCTCGATCGAGAACCATGTGCCGGCGAGCAGCGGCACATCCCCCCGACCCGGCATCCCTTCCTGGTGATCCCACAGGCCGATGAGTGGGCCGGCACCATGCCCGCGGTCCCCGATAGGATGCGTGTAGATCGTCCCGTTGATGCCGGCGGCGCGCATCGTGGCGAGCGTCGCCGCCAACACCTCGTTGCCGGAGCGGCCCGGCCGCATCTCGGCGAGCAACAGGTCCTGTAACCGGTTGGAGTTGAGCAACGCGCGCTTCAGTCCTTCAGGCGCGTCGCTTTCCCCATCGCGGAGCACGTAACCCATGTGCTGCGTGTCGGTGTTGAGGCCGAGCGCCGTAATGCCGAAATCGCAGTGCAGCACGTCCCCGCGTTGAATCACCACCGTATCGACGCCGGTCAGGTCCTGACCGCGTCGTTGCACGTCCACGTCGGTATGGAACCAGGTGCCGAGGCCCAGATCGTTCACGCGCTGCCGCATCCACCAGGCGACGTCATCCGGCGTGGTCTTGCCTGGGGTGATCACCTGGTTCGAGAACGCGGTATCGATGACCGCCCACACGACCTCCATCATGCGGCGATAGACCGGCAACATTCCCGGCGCACGAAGCGCCTGATAATCGAGCGGCAGCCGGTCGGGCCGCACCACGCGCTGGAGGTACCCCGGTGGTAAGGCGCGAGAAAGCTGCTCCCATTCGCCGGCGGACAGCCCGTCCGAGAAGGCGTGCGTGTACGAGATGTCGACCGCGATGGTTTTCGGATTGCGCTCGCGCACCAGCTTCGCGAGCAGATCCCACTGCCCCTGTCCCACCAGCTCGGGCCGCCGCCCGATGGTGGGGTCGACTGTGTCCCGGGCTACGTAGGCCTCGTAGACGCCACCCTGCGAGCCGCCGCCCAGTGCCAGGCGCTCGATTCCCTTCGATCCGCGGTCGGTAAAGACGTAGATCGTGCGGCGCCGGGCGAACATGGTGGTGGGTGAAACGAGGGACCAGAAGACCGGATCCTCGTTGTACTCTCGCATGGCCACGATCCACATCTCCACGCCGTTCTGCCGCATGAGGCGGGGCAGCACCGAATCGACGCGGTATTGCAGCCACCGCTGCTGCACCGCTGCCTGCTCACGCAGCGTTCCGAGGGGACGCGCGGGTGTAGCGGAAAGCGTGGGGCCCTGGAGCAGGAGCGCGACGAGGAGTAGCGACGTCACTGCGAGAATCCACCTTTCACGGCGGCGTAGGCCAGCAATGCCCAGCCGGCGAGGAAGCACAGTCCGCCCAGCGGAGTGATGGCGCCGAGCCAGCGCGTCCCCGTGAGTGCCAGCGCGTAGAGACTTCCCGAGAACAGCAGCGTGCCGGCGATGAACAGCCAACCGGCAACGCGCGGGGTTGAGTCAGGCGAGCGCACCGCGGCGATCGCCACGACGAACAATGCGAGTGCGTGATACATCTGGTAGCGGCTGCCGGTCTCGAAAACGGCGAGCAGGTCGGGACCAAGGCGCGCACGGAGCGCGTGCGCCCCGAATGCTCCAGCTGCCACAGCGACGAATGCCGAGATGCTGCCTGCGAGGGCAAATCCCTTATCCATCGATGCGGCGGCCGGTGACCTCCACTCGATGCAGACGCTCGATGCGACCCGATCCGCCCACGAACGCCGATGCGCCCCAGCTCACGAGGCTCACGATGATCGCGCCGAGTGTCGCGGAGAACAGGCCGGCGACGTGGAATCCCGAGACGAGCCAGGCGACGAGCGAGAGCGAGATGCCGTTTACCACCAGGATGAACAGTCCCAGCGTCACGACGGTCAGCGGCAGCGTGAGGATGATGAGAATCGGCCGGATGACGGCATTCACGAGGCCCAGGAGCAGTGCGGAGACGATGAGCGCCGAAGGTCCAGTGAAGTCGATCCCGGGGAGCAGCTGATCCGCGACCCACAGGCCGAGGGCGGTGATCAGCAGCCGGATGAGGAATCCTCTCATGGCGCTGAAGATAACCTTCGGTACCGCAGCCGTCCTGGAGGGTATCACACATCCGAATAGCCAGATCGACCGCCGTCGCTCTCCTCATTCTTGTTGCAATCGCACGCTTCCCGGCGCATCATGCCGCGGTCCTTATGGCGCTGACGCTAACCTGCCGGCGACGAAGCGCGCGGTCATCCCGGGGCGGGCCTGAACCCCGAGTTTCGCGTCGATGAGAATGGATCCGGAGAGGGAGTCTGTACCGGCCCAGGCGAGTGAAACGCCGGCAAACGGGCCCAGATCCACCGGCCAGCCGCTCACGATCGCTTGCTCGGGCTGGCCGAACCAATTCACTGCCAGCGTATCGTGCCGCGGCGCCCGGAACGTTATCCGTCCTCGAAACACACACTCGCGGCCAAGGACCACCGTCGTCGTGTCGAGCACGATGTCGCCCAGCCGAAACCGATCGCTCATTTGCGGGGCGTCCGGGAACGTGATTGTGTCACCACGCGCTACAACCCAATGGCCCGCGTAGGGGACGGAGTACCGTTTCAGCCGGTCGAACTGATGGCCGGAGCAGGGATTCGGCGGCCCGCACGCGGTCGCCACCAGCGCCACTGCGACGAGCACCCGCGGCATCAATGCTCCGACGTGTCCCTCGCGACCGTGTCAGCTTGCCTCACGCGCGCACTCGTCGAATCGGCCGCTCTCATGGCGCTGCCGACCGCGCGGGCGTTCGGGATTTTCGAGTTGGCGAGGATACTGTCCTTTTGGCGCTCGGTGAGGGTGTCGCGGGCGGTCTGGTCGGACTTGCCCGAGCCACAACCCATTGCGAGAGCAAGACAAACGAGGGCACCTGGGAATCTCATATATTGGGCTCCGTTGGTAACGCCGCAACTTTATAGGGTTCGGATTCAATTGCAACCAAGTCCCGACTCGGAGCTCTCATGCGTCGCTTGCCGCTCGCTGCCGCGCTCCTGTTGCTCGCGTCCTGCAGCCGCCCATCCCTCACCGAGCGTTTGGTAAACGCGAAGTGGGTTGACCTCACGTACCCGTTTGATTCGACCACCATTTACTGGCCGACGGCTCAGCCCTTCCATCTCACCGTGGTCTCGGCGAAACGCATGCCGGGCGGTTGGTACTACGCGGCCAACAACTTCGCGGCCGCTGAGCACGGCGGCACCCATCTCGACGCTCCCGTACATTTCGTCGAGAAGCGGCACACCACGGACGAGATCCCGCTCAGCCAATTGATCGCTCCGGCCGTGGTCATCGATGTGAAACGGCAAACCGATTCGAGCGTCGATTACCGGGTCCACCAATCCGACATCATCTCGTGGGAAGCGGCGCATGGAGACATTCCGGAAGGCACCATCGTGCTGATCCGGACAGGATGGGGAAGCCGCTGGCCGGACCGCGCGCGCTACCTCGGCACCACCAAGACGGGCGCCGCGGCGGTCGCCGAGCTCCACTTTCCCGGTCTCGATCTGGACGCGGCCCGCTTGCTCGTGCGGCGCCGGGTCGCCGCGGTGGGGATCGATTCACCGAGCATCGATTACGGCCAATCCACGACCTACCAGGTGCACCGCCGCCTGTTCGCCTCGAATGTGCCCGCGTTCGAGAACGTGGCGCATTTGGACGAGCTCCCCGTCACGGGCGCGTTCGTGATCGCGCTGCCGATGAAGATCAAGGGCGGGAGCGGCGGGCCGCTGCGGATAGTGGCGCTGCTGCCTTAAGCCGGCAGCCCCTTCCGCAGCACATCCTCCATGACTTCGCAGAAGCGATCGATCTCCGCGAGGGTCGTGTAGACGTTGGGCGTGATCCGCAAGCAATTGAACTCCGGATGCGCGATCGGCGTGACGATGATGCGATGCTTGTCGAACATGAATGTGGCAAGCTTGCCGACATCGAGTTGGCCCGGCGTGAACGAAGCGAGCCCGCACGATTGGGCAGGGTCGTACGGCGTCAGAACCTTGACGCCGGGCAGCCGCTCCAGCCGCTTGGCCCAGCGATCGCGCAAAAACCGCAGCCGCGCCGCCTTACGCTCGGGTCCAATGCCGTCCAGGAAGTCCAGCGCTTCCACGATCGCGTTGTGATTTGCGGCCGGATGCGTGCCGATCTCCTCGAACTTGCGGATGTTCTCGTTCATCTCCGGCGGGGCGGCCATCATCGGCCAGATCTTCCCGATTTTCGTCCGGCGCACATACAGGAAACCGGTGCCGATCGGCGCCGTGAGCCATTTGTGGAGACTGGTCCCGTAGTAGTCGCAGTCGAGCTCATCGCGCGTGAAGGGGAACTGCGCATAGGCATGCGCGCCATCGACGATCACCTCGAGGCCTTTGGCGCGCCCCAGCTGGCAGATCTTCTTGATGGGGAAGATCTGGCCGGTGAGGTTCGTGATGTGGCAGACATGGATGACTTTGGTGCGCGGCGTTATGGCTGCTTCGATGCGGCGCGCCAGGTCGTCCTGTGACGGCGGCGGGACCGGGAACGTAATCTGCTTGAGCACAATGCCGTCGCGCCGCTCGCGCTGCTTCCACGTCGTGATCATGCGCGGGTAATCCTGCGTCGTCGTCAGGACTTCATCGCCGCGCTCCAGCGGCATCCCCAGCTGCACGATTTCGAGGGCTTCGCTCGCATTGCGGGTGATCGCCATCTCCTCCGGATCGCAGCCGAAGCTGGCCGCGAGCCGGCGCCGTACCGCCTCGATCTCCGGCTCGATCCAGGCCCACATCGTGATCGCCGGCGCCTGATTCGAGACGGCCAGATAGCGTTGAAACGCGGCATTGACGACGCGCGGGCTCGGCGCCACCCCGCCGTTGTTGAGATTGACCATGCCGCGATCGATGTCGAACGCCTGCTGGATCTCGCGCCAGAAATCCTCGTCCTGGGCGATGTCTTCGGGCGTGCGTCCATTCAGACCACGCACGGTTGGCGTGATGCGCGCGAGTGCGTCGCTCTTGAGCGCGGCCAGGGAGGCGCTCGCGGCAAACAGCGACTGGAGGAAATGGCGACGGTTGGGCATTAGAGGCCTCGCATCAGACGGCGGACGACGACGGCGTACGTGATAACGTTGACGACAAGCACCGCGGTGCCGAGCACCACCTGAATCCGCGGCGTGAGACCGGCCGGGTAAATCGCCGGCACCAGATAATGCTCGACAAAGCCACCACTGTAACCCTGCTGCCCCGCCCGCATCCGGAGGGAGTTCTCCAGCGGCGTAAGCGGGCAGATCCAGCCATTGTACTCGATCAGTACACCCCACACCGCGCAGGGCACGTGCAGCACGGCAACCCAGCGCCAGCGCCATGCAAGAAAGCCGCCGCACACAATGAAGACAATGAAGAGTGCGTGGACGACGACGACGGCGTTCGCCAGCAGCCGATAGACCACGCGTAGGTAATAAAACAAACCCCCCCGTCCGGCCAGAGCCGGACGGGGGGGGGCAAAATGCTGTCGCTTGTGGAGCCTGTTTAGGCGCCCAGGACCCCGATCGCGGGACCGAGGATTCCCTCGAAGATCGAGGTGACGCCGCCGGCAGCTGATCCCAGTGCATCCAGGGCCGCGTTGTCGTCGGCACTGAGGCCGTCGGCGTCCGCGCCCTGGCAGGTGAGGGTAAAGCTGTTCGACGTCCCGGTCACGCTACACGTCGCGTACAGGCCGCCGTCCACCTTCGACGTGACCGTGCCACTTACGTCGCTGCCGTTCACGTCCAACGCGCCATCGAGCGTAATTACTTCGCCGGCGTGCTCGAAGCGGAACGAAATCCGCAGGCTGAGCGTCGTCTGAGTGAGCGTCACGCGCTGCCAGTTGCGCACGTGTATTTCGTGGGAGTTGACGTCGAACGAGACATCTTCGGTGACGCTGACGCTGGTCGTTGAGCCGGAGGCCGAGATCGCGCCGCTGAAGCGGAGCGAATCGGGAGATCCAGCGGCATTCGTGATGTATCCGGCAGTCGTGATCTTGACCGACGAGGCCGACTGGCTCGTCAGGGTCACGGTGTAATCGACGTACACGGGCGTGCCACCGACGCCGGCCACGATGACGTGCACCTTCGGTTGGCTGGCGCTGCCCTCATCCTTCAAATCGATGTACCCCACCTCCGTTCCTGGAGCGGGTCCCGCCGGCTGGAGGGTGAGCGGGTCGATCGCATACAGAATGAACCGCACACCATTGCCCGGGGCTCCGGTGCGCGCCGTGGTGTCGTATTGGAGCGTGGTGAAATCCCACTCGAACGTCTTGCCGACGAAGGCCGGCGGGAACAGCGCGGCGACGGCATTCACGCTCATCTCCGGCTTCAGCAGCCGGGCGAACACGCGGGCCGCATCGATCCGGCGCGCATACGGCTGCAGCCGCGTCGAGTGGTCCAGCGGGTTCGTGGAGCCAGCCAGGGCGAGCGCCGCGAGTGGCGCAGGAGCCGACGGGGTGATCGATCCTGACACCGAACTCAGGCTCTGCAGCGGCGCCGCGTTGAACACCGTGCCCAGAGCAGCCAGCTCCGCGGCCGTGGCCTGAGGGTTGGCAGGCGACTTCGGAGCGACGGAGTTATCGGAACACGCGGCAGCGAGTAAGGCGAGCGCCATGCCGCCACCAAGGAGCAACCGCATACGGCCTCCAGAAAAGAAAGTGGGGACGAACGTGAACTCTGCATGCGCCGCGACCGGGATCGCTGTGACCTCCCGCACGCCGCGTGAGGCTAGGCGATTACTCCACCACCGAGTAGGCGTTCACCGGCGTCGTACAGCACGCCCGACTGCCCCGGTGCGATCGCCCGAACCGGCTCGGCGAGCCGAAGCGCGATGCGGCCGTCGCCATGAGCAGCAATCGTGCCGGGCACGGCGCGCGCGCGATAGCGGCACTGCACCCACACCACGTCACCTGGCGCGAGCGGATCGGCGAGCCAGTTGACCTCTTCGAGGGACACCTCGTGTCCGAACAACTCCGCGCTGCGTCCGACGACGACCTCGCGGGTCGCGGGGCGAATCGCGACGACGTACAGCGGCTCCGCATATCCGCCCGGCAGGCCGCGGCGCTGGCCGACGGTGTAACGCGCGAAGCCGTCGTGCTCGCCGATGACGTCGCCGCTCGTCGTGACCAGCGGCCCGGGCGTGAGCGCGGGCGCATCGGCCGGAAGATGCCGCTCGAGCACGGCGACGTAATCGTCATCGGGCACGAAGCAGATCTCGACCGACTCGGGCTTCTCGGCCGTGACGAGTCCCAGCTTGCGCGCGGCGGCGCGCGTCTCTTCCTTGGTGAGCGCTCCGACGGGCGTGAGCATGCGCCCGACGACGGCGCGGTCGATGCCCCAGAGGAAATACGACTGGTCCTTGGCGCGGTCGCGGCCGCGGTACAGCGCGCCGCCCTCCGCGATCGCGTAATGGCCCGTCGCGATGGCGTCGCAATCGAGCGCGTCGGCGTGATAGAGGAAATCGCGGAACTTCGTGAATGAATTGCAGCGCACGCAGGGAATCGGCGTGCGGCCGCGCGAGTATTCCGCCACGAAATTGTCGATCACATCGTGCCCGAAGCGATCCTCGAGGTTCAGCACGTAGTGCGGGATCCCGAGCTTGTGCGCCACCAGCTTCGCGTCGGTGATGGAATCGAGCGAGCAGCACGGCCGATCGGGGACGCTGTCGCCGTAGCAGAACAGCTTCATCGTCGCGCCGATGACCTCGTGTCCCTGCTCGACGAGCAGTGCGGCGGCGACTGAACTGTCGACGCCGCCAGACATTGCGACGAGAACCTTCATCGGTGCAATACGGTCGAGAGTGAGCGGACCTTCTCCACGATCTTGGGCAGGGCCGCGGTGACAGCCTCGACGTCCTCCATCGTGCTGTCCTTGCCGAATGAGAACCGCAGCGCGGCAACGCCCAGGTCGCGCGGCACGCCCATCGCCGTCAGTACGTGGGAGGGTTCGACCGTGCCCGTACTGCAGGCGGAGCCGGACGAGCACGCGATCCCGGCGAGATCGAGATGCATCAGCAGCGCTTCGCTGTCGGTGCCGGGAATCGACACGTTCAAGACGTGGGGCGCGCGCTCCCCCTGCCAGCCGTTGATCACGGCATCCGGCACAATTGCCAGGACCCGGCGCTCCAGCTCATCGCGCAGCTCCCGCAGCCGCGGTGCCAGGGACTGCTGCTCTTCCGCCGCCAGGCGCGCCGCGGTGCCGAGGGCGATGATCCCGGGCACGTTCTCCGTCCCCGGGCGGATGCCGAACTGCTGGCCACCGCCGTGGATGATCGCCTCCACCGCCTTGCGATCGCGGACGATCAACGCCCCGATGCCCTTGGGAGCGCCGATCTTGTGGCCCGAGATGGTGAGGAGTGTGCAACTGATGTCGCGCAGCGATACCGGAACCTTGCCGAATGCCTGAACGGCGTCGCAGTGGAACAGCACGCCGGCCTCGCGACATCGCTCGGCGAGCTGCCGCACCGGCTGCACCGTCCCGACCTCGTTGTTTACCCACATCACACTGACCACGGCCACGCCGCGGTCGATCGCCCTGGCGATCTCCGCGTCCTCGACCAGGCCGGATGCCGTCACGGGCAGGATGATCTCTTCGCCGCCGAGGTGCCTTACGGCATGCGCAGCAGCGAGCACCGCCTTGTGCTCGGTGGCGGAGACGGCGACGCGGAACGGGCCACCGCGATCCCGGGCCGCGAGCGCGGCGCCGATGATCGCCAGGTTGTCCGCCTCGGTGCCACCCGACGTGAATACCACCTGATTCGGCTCGGCGCCGACCGCCTCGGCGATCGTGCGCTTCGCTTCTTCGATGCCGGCGCGCGCCGCCCGCCCAAACCGATGCGCGGACGACGGATTGCCGAAGGCTTCCTTCCCGAGGTAGGGAAGCATGGCCTCCAGCACTTCCGGCCGCACCGGCGTGGTCGCCGCGCTGTCGAGGTAGGTGACGCGCTTCATGAGGCTCGCAATGTAATCTAGATCGACTGAACGCCAAGCCGTAGCACGTCCTCAACTTCGTGCGTCTCGGCCGTGTAGAACGGCTCCCCATAGCGGCGTCGAATCAACGACCCGTAGTGCGCCGACTGCACGCGAATCAGCTCGTACAGGTCCTGGCCGGTCGGGTAGACCTCCCCCGCGGCCTGGGCGCCATCGAACTGTGACCCGTAGCAGCGAATCGCCTGCATCTTCGTCTCGAAGACCTCGGTGATGTCGACCACGAACGTCGGTTTGACCGGGTCTTCGCGATACGCGAGCGCATATAAGAGCTTGTAGGGTCGATGTGCCTCACGGCCCTTGTCGGGCTCGTACTTCGCCAACCCAGCCAGGTAACAGGCATCGCGGCCCAGCTCTGAGGCAATACGGTGGTCCGGATGCCGCCCGACGGGGAAGGGAAGTATCACGACCCGCGGCCTGGTTCGACGAATCAGTTCGACGATTCTCTTCCTCGACGCCTCATTGTTTTCCAGGTGTGCGTCGCGCATCCCCGCATTGAGCCGGATCGTCACGCCGAGGGTCTTGGCGGCCTTGTCGGCTTCCGCGGCCCGCGTGGCGGCGTCTCCCCGCGTCCCCATCTCGCCCTCGGTCAAATCGAGAATCCCCACGCGGTGACCCGCGCGCACGGCTCTCGCGAGTGTACCGCCGCACGTCAGCTCGACGTCATCGCGGTGAGCCGCGATCGCGAGGAGATCGACTGCATCACTCATAGCGGAGCGCCTCCACCGGATCGAGCCGCGCCGCCCGCGCCGCCGGCGCGATGCCGAAGACCAGGCCGACCAGGATCGACGCCACCGTCGCGACGGCCGCTGGTACGAGGGGAACGGTCGTGTTGAACGCCAGCAACCGCTTGAGCACCTCTCCGATGCCGAGCCCCAGCACGATACCGATGATGCCTCCGAGCAACGTCAGCGTTGCCGCTTCGACGAGAAACTGCCAGAGGATCGCGCGCCGCGTGGCGCCGAGAGCCTTGCGCAAGCCGATCTCACGGGTGCGGCTGGTGACGGAGACCATCATGATGGCCATGACCCCGATTCCTCCGACCATGAGCGCGATACTCGACAGCACGAGCATCACAAAGAAGAACGCCCCCGTCAGGCTATCGAAGATACCCAGGACCTGATCGGAGGTGAGCAGATCGAAGGTGTTCGTGTCGCCGGCCCGCAGGCCGCGCAGCCGTCGGAGAGTCACGGTAGCCGCGTCCATCGCGCGGTTGACGCTGACGTCCGGCTTGGGCTTCACGAGAATGATGAGGCTGTTCCATTCGTCGATGATGAAGCTGCGGTGCGCCGCTTCGAACGGCACAATGGCCGCGATCTCCGGCGCCCCCGGCACTTCGAAGATGTTCGTCGGGCGTTGCCAGATGCCGAGGATCTTGAACGGGTGCCCGCCGATGCGCACGATGCGGCCAAGCGGGTTGATGGGGCCGAACAGCCGGTCCACGGTTCGCTGCTCGATGATCGCGATGGGTTCTCCACCGCGCAGCTCTGCCGCCGTGAACGACCGCCCGGACGAGATTCCTCCGCCCAGGATCTCCATGAAGCGGTCATCCGCGCCGAAGACGCCGAGGATGCGCGTGTGATTGCCGCCATACTCGAAGCGCTGGAAGACCTGGGTCCAGATCGCGGCGTAGTGGATTTCCGGCAGCCGGGCGATCGCCTCGGCATCCTGCGGAACCAGCTTGGGCCGGATGCGTATCTCGCGAGGCACGGCGTCGGGATTCACGCCGGTGGTCGAGAAATACCGCAGCACGCGGAACGTGGTCGGTCCCACGACTTCGAGGGTGTTGACGATCTGTTCGCGGAAGCCCGCGACGATGGACGCCATCGCCATGACCGTGGCGATCCCGATGACGACACCCAGCACGGTCAGCCCGGAACGCAGCTTGTTGGAGCGCAGCTGGTCCACGGCGATGCGCCATCCTTCACGCACCGATTGCAGAGTCATTTATTCCTGGCGGAGCGCCTCGATGGGATCGAGGCGGGAAGCGCGATGCGCGGGATAGACGCCGAAGGTGACGCCGACCGCGATGCCCAGACCGAGGGCGACGCCAATGGACCAGGTGGTCACTCGTGCGGGCAGCGGCGACGCGAGCTGCACCAGCCCGGCCAGGGCGGCGCCGGCGGCCAGTCCGGCGAGCCCACCCAAGAGGGAGAGGGTGAGCGCCTCGGCAAAGAATTGGCGGCGGATGTCGCTGCGCGAAGCACCCAGCGCTTTGCGAATGCCGATCTCCCGCGTGCGCTCGGTCACGCTCATGAGCATGATGTTCATGATCACGATGCCGCCAACGACAATGCCGATGACGACGACGGCCGGGACGACGGTAAAGATCACGCGCGTGAGCCTGCTCCAGAACGCGATCAATCCTTCGCCGGTATCGACCGTGAAATCGTTGTCGGCGCCGGGCCGCAGGTGGTGCGCGATGCGCATCGCTTCCTCGGCGCGCAGCATCGCCGCGCCGACCATGTCGGCCGCCGGCATTTTGACAGAGATCACCATCGTCTGACGGCGCCCGTACATCGATTCGAACGTGGTGAGCGGCAGCATCACGAAGCCGTCCCAGGATTGGCCGAGCACCGTGCCTTTCTTGGCGATCACGCCCTTGACCGTGAGCTGCATCCCGCGCACCCGGATGTTGCTGCCCACGGCGGCGTGCACATTGCCGAACAGTTTCTCGGCGACATCATAGCCGAGCACGGCAACGTAGCGGCGCTGCTCGAGGTCGATGTCGGTGAGCGGCTCGCCGGCGGCGAATTTGTAGTCCTGCACGACCACGAACGGAGCGGTGACCCCAAAGATGAAGACATCGCCCGTGGTACGGTTGCGCCACTGCACGTCCGCCATCGGCGTGGGCCAGCCCGACTGCAGCGCAATCGCCTCGGCGTCCGGGACGGCGCGCGCGATGAACGCGACGTCCTCGGGCGCGATAATGGGCCGGCGTTGGATCTGCTTCCACGCCTCATCGTCGATGAAGCCGACCTGAATGGGATCGCGACGAATCTGGAAGGCGTTCACCCCCACGATCGCGCCCGCCAACCGCTCGCGCACGTACGCGTTCATTCCCTGAATCACCGCGACGACCGCGACGAGGAAGGCCACGGAGACGATGACGCCGAGCAGCGTAAAGAAGGACCGGAGCTTATGGCTCCAGACGGTCTGGAGGGCCAGGCGTAGGGCTTCGTAGAGGGGCATGGCGGCTGAAAACTAACGGGAAACGACTATTCGTAACGCAAGGCTTCAACCGGGTCCAGCCGCGCCGCCCTGCTGGCAGGATAGAGCCCGAATCCGACGCCCGTCAGCGCCGACGCGGCGAGGGCAGCCACGATCGACCAGAGCGGCACGTTGGCGGGGATGGGTGTGACACGGGAAATGACGAACGCGAGCAGGCCACCCACGAGCATTCCGATGGCACCCCCGACCAGGGTCAACGTGGACGCTTCGACCAGGAACTGCCACAGGATCGCGCGTCGTGTCGCGCCGAGCGCTTTGCGGACGCCGATCTCGCGGGTGCGCTCGGTGACCGAGATCATCATGATCGCAACCACGCCGACGCCGCCGACCATCAGCCCGATCGACGAGAGAACCAGCATGACGAGGAAGAACATCCCCGTCACCTGATGCCAGGAGTCGAGCAGCTTGTCCTGCGTGACAATCGAGAAATTGTTGTCCTGACCGGGCTTCAGTCCCCGCAACGAGCGAAGCGTGGCTACGACCTCGTCCATCGATTCCTGCTGGGTGTAGCTGGGCTCCGGCGCGACCGCGAGGCGCATCCAGCCCTTCACGTACGGCACGTGCTTGACGAAAGCCCCGTGCGGCATGCCCACGAACGGCGGCGTGCTCCCGGAGAACAGGCTCGGCGGGGGTGTGTATACGCCGATCACGATGAAGGATGCGCCGGCGACGTGGATCGTCTGGCCGATGGGATCCCGGCCACGGAACAGCTGGTCCTCGAGCTTGCGGTTGATGACCGCCACGGGGCTGTTCGAGAGATCCTCCAGCCTGGTGAACGTTCGACCCGGATAGATGTCCCCGCCGTTCACCTCGACCCACTGCGCCGACAGCCCGGATATCTGCACGGATTCCAGACGCCGATCGGCGTATTCCACGGTGGCCTGGCTTTCCTCGCGCCTGGTCACGAACCGAACGGACGTCAGCAGCGCGATGCGATCGGCCTCGGCATCGCTGATGGTGGGATTGCGGCGCCAGGGACTGCTCTCATCGGATCCGTCCGACACGTTGACGCCGGCTCGAAAGAACCGCCACACCAGGAACGTTCGCGGCGCGAGCGATTCGATCACGTTCGACACACTCCGATTGATGCCGCTGACCATCGCCGCGATCACCATGACGGCCACGACGCCGATCGCGACGCCCAGGATCGTCAACGCGGCGCGCGCCTTGTTCGCGCGGAGGGATTGGAGGGCGATACCGACGCCTTCGAAGGCGGGCGTCATGTCTCTTGCCGCAACGCGGCGATGGGGTCGAGACGAGCGGCGCGCGAGGCCGGGTAGACGCCGGCGACGATGCCGACGCCCGCGCCCAACAGCACACCGACGACGATTGACCACGCAGCGACCGCGGCAGGAAGCGGCGTCGTCGCCGCGACGAGCGCCGCGAGACCGATCCCGAGGGCCACGCCCGCACTCGCGCCGACGGTGGCGAGTGTCGTGGCTTCGACGAGGAACTGGCGAAGGATGTCGCGCCGCCTGGCGCCGAGCGCTTTCCGAATGCCGATCTCGCGCGTTCGCTCGGCGACGGCCATCAGCATGATGTTCATGATCACGATGCCACCGACCACCAGCGAGATCGCCACGAGTCCTGGCAGGGCAACGAACAGGATCTTGCTGATTTTGCCCCAGAAATCGAGCACTTCGTCGGCGGTCTCCATCGCAAAGTTGTTTTCATCGCGCGGGCGCAAGTGCCGGCGGCTGCGCATGACCGCCTCCGCCTCCTGCATCGCCTCGCGCATCTCGCTGATCGAGCTCGCCTTGACGGCGAGGGCGTCTATGATCCGTGGCGCATTGACGTAGCGCTTGAGCGGCGCGGTGGCGGGCGCCACGGCGAATTTATCGAGCGAGAGACCGAACAGGTTGCCCTGCTTCTCGACGACGCCGATTACGCGATAGGGGATGTCGTATACCTTGACCTCGCGTCCGATCGGTTCCTGGCCATCGAAGAGTTTGTCCGCGAGCTCGTGACCGAGTACGAGGACCGGAAGGCCGGCCTGTACCTCCTGGGTCGTGAACCCCCGGCCGTCCTCGATCGTCAGGGAGCGAATCTCGAAGTAGAGATCGGTGGCGGCAGTGACCTGCACGTCCTTGACCGAGCGGCGGCCCGCAAACAGCGCGGTCCGGGTCGAGGACTCCCACGCGGTGAGCACCGGCACCGTGAGGCCGCGCATGACCGCTTGCGCGTCATCGTAGGTGACGCGGGGGCGACGCATCCACGAGCGCCACATCGAATCGGTGACGTTGCCGATCTGCACGTCCGGAAATTGCCGGAGCCGGAACGTGTTCACGCCGAGCAGCGTGCCCGCGAACTTGTCGGTCATGTAGCGATTCATCCCCTGGACGACCGACACGACCGCGATGAGGAACATGACGCCGATGAAGACGCCGATGATCGAGAAGGCGCTCTTGAGCTTCTGGGTACGGATGGTCTGAACGGCGAGGCGAACCGCCTCGATAAACCTCATTCGTACCGGAGTGCCTCGACCGGATCGAGCCTCGCCGCCTTACTCGCCGGGTAGATGCCGAAGAGGAGTCCCGTGAATCCGGCCATGAGCAACGCCACGAGAATCGACCCGAGCGGCACGTACGCGGGCACGGGCGTGAAGTTGTGCAGCAGGAACGCGATGCCCCACCCGAACAGCATGCCGATGAAGCCCCCGACGAGCGTCAGCGTCGCCGCTTCGACCAGGAATTGCCACATGATCTCGCGGCGCATGGCGCCGAGCGCTTTGCGCACGCCGATTTCCCGGGTGCGTTCGGTGACGGAAATCATCATGATCGCGATGACGCCGATTCCGCCGACCATCAATCCCACGAACGACAGCGCCCACATCAACATGCGCGCGACTTTCGTAAAGTCGTCGATGGCCTTGGTATACACTTCCTGCGTGATGGCGTCGAAGTTGTTCTTCTGGCCGGGCCGCAGCCCACGCATCGTGCGCATCGCCATCGTGACGTCGTCGATGGCGCGGTCGAGCGACACCGAGTCCTGCGGCACGACGAACATGCTCATCCAGCCGGGCCAGAAGTGCAGATCCTTCACGAATGTGCCGTGCGGGATCATGACCGTGGGCTGGTCGTCGTCCCCGAACAGGCGCGGCGGAGGCTCGTAGACGCCGACCACGTCGTACGGCAATCCGGCGATCCTGATGCGCCGGTTCATCGGGTCGCGCTGGCCGAACAGACTCTCCGCCAGCTTGCTGTTGATCACGGCCACGTGCGCGTTCGACGCATCCTCGAGATAGGTGAACGACCGACCCGGATTGATATGACCGCCCTCGATCTTGGGCCACTCGGTGTTGCGCCCGCGGATGCCGATGGACGCCAACCGGCGGCCTTCGAATTCGATGTCCGCCGAGGTCCACTCGTCCACGACGACGAAGGCGACGCTGGGCAGCTGCGTCAGCTGGTCGGCTTCTTGCATCGTGATCGCAGGCCGCCGGCGCCAGGGCTGGGGATCCTCGGGATCCTGATCGTTCTGGCCGCCCCAGTACCGCCCGACCCAGAACGTCTTGGGTCCGAGCGAGGCCAGCATGTCGGAAATCCCCTTGTTGAACCCGCTGATCAGGGCGCCGATCACCATCACGACGGTCACGCCGATGGCGACGCCGAGAATGGTGAGTGACGCGCGCATCTTGTGCGCACGCAGGGAGGTGAGCGCGATGCCGACGCCTTCGAAGATGGGCGTCATGGGTTACTCCTGTCGCAGCGCGGTGATCGGATCGAGCCGCGCGGCTCGTGTGGCGGGATAGACGCCGGCCACCACACCGACGCCGGCCCCCATGATGACGCCGGCGATCACCGAGCTGGGCGAGATGCTGGCCGGTAACGGAGAAAGCGCATTGATGAGCACCGTCAGTCCGATCCCCGCCACGATCCCGAAGGCGGCACCGACGGTCGCGATCGCGGTCGATTCAGCGAGGAATTGTTGCAGCACGTCGCGGCGGCGTGCGCCGAGCGATTTGCGCAGCCCGATTTCCCGCGTCCGCTCGGCGACGGCCATCAACATGATGTTCATGATCACGATGCCGCCGATCACCAGCGACACGATGACGATGCCCGGCATGACGATCATGATGATGCGGCTGATGCCGGCCCAGAAGCGTTGCACGCCTTCCGACGTATCGAGCACGAAGTTGTTGTCCTGCTGCGGCCGCAGGTGGCGGCGGCTGCGCATGATCCCCTCCGCTTCCGCCATCGCCTCACGCATCTCCCCTTCGGAATT
Organism: Gemmatimonadota bacterium; assembly: GCA_003221895.1. Lineage (GTDB taxonomy): Bacteria > Gemmatimonadota > Gemmatimonadetes > Gemmatimonadales > GWC2-71-9 > 20CM-2-65-7. Next base: position 46,294 of record QHUJ01000115.1, read on the forward strand.
CGCCTTGACGAGAAACGCGTCCACGATGCCCGGCGGATTCACCAGATTCTGCGCCGGCGAGAGCGCGGGCACCACGACGAACCGGTCGAGCGGGAATCCCATCAGGCTGCCCTGATGCTCCACCACGCCGATGACGCGGTAGGGGATGCCGCCGATGCGCACGTTGCGGCCGATGGGGGGCCGGTCGGTGAACAGCCGTTTGGCAACCGCTTCGCCCAGGACCGCGACGGGAGTGCCGGAGCGGTTTTCCTCCCCCGTGAATGCCCGTCCCGTGGCGATGCGGAGGTTCTTGATGTCGAAATAGCGCTCGCTGGCGGTCGTGAGCTCGATGTCGCGGGCTTCCTTGTTCCCGAACGACACGGTGACGTTATCGCTCGACTGCCACGCCGTGATCACCGGCACGCTGAGCCCGGCCTCCACGGCATCCGCATCGCTGAACCGGATGCGGGGACGCCGTTGCCAGGCCCGCCACACCGAGTCCGGGACGTTGGGCGTGAAGATGGGCCGGCGTCGCAGCTGAAACGTGTTCACGCCGAAAATCGTCTGCGCGAACTTCTCGGTCATGTAGCGATTGACGCCGTTGGCAATCGAGCACGAGCCGATCAGCGACGACACGCCGACGAAGACGCCGAGCAGCGAAAAGCCGCTCTTCAGCTTCTGCGCCCGAATCGTCTGGATCGCGAGATGGAAGGCCTCGAAAGCCCGCACTCAGGCCGCCTGCCGCTGATCCGTGGCGACGAGTCCATCGTGCAGCGTGATGACGCGCGCCGCGTTCGCCGCGATGTCGTGTTCGTGGGTGACCATCACGACCGTCTGTCCCTGGCGGTGCAGCTCCGCGAACACGCCCATGATCTCGGTGCTGGTCGTCGAGTCGAGGTTTCCCGTCGGCTCGTCGGCCAGCAGGATGGACGGCTCGTTCACCAGCGCACGGGCGATGGCGACGCGCTGGCGCTGGCCGCCCGACAGCTCGTTCGGGCGGTGATCCATGCGGTCGCCGAGGCCAACACGCTGCAGCGCCTGCGCCGCGCGCTCACGCCGCTGGTGGGCGGAGATGCCGGCGTAAATCAGCGGCAGCTCGACGTTGTGCAGTGCATCGGCGCGCGGCAACAGGTTGAATGTCTGGAACACGAAGCCGATTTCCTTGTTGCGAATGCGGGCCAGCTCGTCGTCCGCGAGGTCGCTGACCTTCTGGCCGTTCAACCAATACTCGCCGCTCGTGGGCGTGTCGAGACACCCGACGAGATTCATGAGCGTCGATTTGCCGGACCCTGACGGTCCCATGACAGCCACGTACTCGTTCTGGCGGATCTGCACGCTGACGCCGCGCAACGCGCGCACCAACTCCGATCCCATGTCGTACTCGCGCGTCAACTTGTGCGTCAGGATGATGACGTCGGGCAGCGGCGTGTCGCCCGTGCGAAACTGCTGGACGGTGCTCACGAGCGCTTCCGATTCGTCGTGTCGCTCGACTCCTTGCTGGGACGCACTCGCGCACCTTCCTTCAAATCGCGGACCGCCTGGTACGGGCCAGCCACGATCGTATCGCCCTGGCGGACGCCCTCTACGACCTCGAAATGCTCTTCGCCGGCGATGCCGACCTTCACCGCGCGGAACGTCGCGATGCCGTTGTGAACGACGAAGACGCCCTCCGATTCCTTCTTTCTTCCTTGCGACCCGGCGCGCTTACTGGTGTCCGGCGTCGCGGCCTCGGCCCGCGGCGGTCCGCCGGAGGAGGCCGTCTTCTGCTCCGTCGAGATGGGCGTGTTCTCGCGCACCGTGAGCGCGATGATCGGGATCGCCAACGCTTCCTTGCGCGTGTCGGTTACGATCCGGGCGGTGGCGGAGAGATCGGGACGCACCCCGGCCGGGGGATTGGCGAGCGTGATCTCGACCTGATAGTCGACCGCGCGGTCGTTTTGCCCGGTCGCCGCGGACGCCGCATTCAGGATGGCGCTGTTGGAGACCTTGGTGACCCGCCCGACAAACGTGGTGTCGGGGAATGCATCGATCGTGACTTCCACGGAATCCCCGAGCTGCACCCGCACGACATCCGTCTCATCGACTTGCACCGTCGTCTGTATCACGGACAGGTCGGAGACGGTGAGCAACAGACCGGTCTCGCGCGAGAACGTTCCCGGTACCGCGACTTCGCCTTCCTCGACGGCGAGGCGCGTAACCCGGCCGTCCATCGGGGCGATAAGGTGCGTCTTGGCCAGCTGATCGCGCGCCTCCTGCAGGCCGGCGCGCGCCTGCTCGACCAGGTGCTGCGAGGCCGTCAGGTTCGCATCGGCGATGTCGAATGCAGTTTGCGCCTGCTCGAGCTGCTCCTGGGATATCAGGTTGGGATTCTGCTCCCGCAGCTCCTTGGTGCGCTGCAGCGCCCGCTGCGACTGATCGCGCGTCGCGCGCGCCTGCACCGCCTGGGCTTCGGCCGATGACATCCCCGCGGTGGCCCGCTGCATGTTGGCCTGATAGATCGTCGGATCGATCTGCAGCAGGAATTGTCCCTTTTGGACGAGATCGCCCTCGCGGACGGCAATGCGTGTAATCCGGCCGGTGATGTCGGCGCTGATGTCGACCTTCTTCTTCGGCTGGATCTTGCCGCTGGCGGTGACGGCGGCGACGAGATCGCGGCGACCAACGGTCTCGAAGCGCACCTCGACGCCCTTTTCCCGCTTCGCGCTGGCGCTGACCAGGATCAGGACCACGACCAGTACCCCGATCCCCCCGCCGAGCAGCACTTTGTTTCGCTTGGACATGTCGAACTCGATCCTCTCGGGTTAACGCAAGCTGCGGCCGACCGCCGCCTCGAGCGCGGCCACGGCCTTGTGATAATCGTACGTCGCGTTCACATAATCGCTCTCGGCACGCAGGGCCTGAACCTGGGCGTCCAACAGCTCGAAGAACGTCCCCGAACCTACGCGGTAGCGCTCCGTGGCGAGCTGCAGCTGCTCCCGCCCGGCCGTGCGGTTGGTATCCTGTATGCCGACGCTCTGATACGCGGCCTGCAGGGTGAGGTAGGCCTGGCTCACGTCGGTTTGCACACCCAGCGCGCGCGCCCGCACCGATTCTTCGAGGTCGTTGTGATCCGCCCGCGCCTGCGATACACGCAGTTCCTGCCCGAAGTTCGTGAAGATCGGCAGACTGACGGTCAGGCGTGCCTGGAATGGCTGCTGTGTAAACTGGAACGGGAAGGCCGAGTTCGCGTCCCGCAGCGCCTTCTCATCGACCACCGGATTCCACAAGTACTGCCCGCAGCCCGCCGCCGACAACCCCGCACCTGCGCGAACCGAGTCGTTGGACAGGCAACGTCCGTACTGGATGTTGGCGGTGTTCTGCGCGCCGGTGATCAACGGGTCGACGTTCGTGAACTGCTGCGTAAAGCCGGACCATCCGGCCGATAGGGCCACGACGGGACCCCAGGCCGACGCCGTCGACCGAACATTCCACGCGGCGGCGTCCTCTCGTGCCCGCAATGCCTTCAGGACCGGGTTCTGCTGCTCAGCCATCGTCAACAGCTCCTTCAGCTGCCATGGCGGGGCGTGCACAGTGAACGTATCGGTGAGCTGCACCTCCGTGATGTCGAGCGGTGGCGTGACACCCATCTGCTCGAACAACCGGAGCTTTTCGACGCTCACCACGGTCTCGGCCCGCAGCACAGCCACCTGAGCCTGACCGCGTGCCACCTGCGCCTGCCGCACGTCGATGAGCGTGGCCTGACCGACGCCGTATCGTGCGTTGGCAAGCTTGAGGAATTCTTCGTTGCGTTGGAGCGTCTTGTGCGCCAGGTCCGCCTGGGCGATCGCCTGAAGCACCGTGAGGTACTGTTGGGTTATGCCGGTGATGAGAACATTCTCGGCGCCAGCGATATCCTGATCTGTCGCACGCTGTTGGGCCTTTGCCAACCCCGGTTGCGACAACGTCGCGCCGGAAAGCTCATACGAGAGACCCAGCTCATAAAAAGAGGCGACGGTCGAGCCCGATTGGGAGAAACTTTGTGCCAGGAATGTTTGCGAGCCTGGACCGCTGTAGGTCATCCCGCCCGATGCGCGGACGTTGGGAATCAACAGGCTGGAATAGGCGTTGCGCACGCCCCACGCAGCCGGGCCCCTGTTGTTCTCGGCCCGCCGATAGAGAGGGTTGTTTTCCCGGGCGACCGCAATGGCATCGGCGAGGGAAAGCGCCGCCGTCGGCTGGCGGATCGTCGCAGTGGCCGGCGGGGGGGGGGGGGGGGGAGGCGCTGTGGGCTGTTGTGCTCCAACGGCAATGGGGGTGGCGCTGGCCGCTAGTAGGCCCGCCACGATCATCACGTGTTTCATGGTCGTCCTTGCAAGGATATGTCGTGAGGTCGGACCCCCTTACGCGCGAGTCCTAGACGGGGTTTCGGCCTGCGACAGAACCTAGTTCGGGGAACCGCAGCAGCAAGGTCAGCCGCCTGCAACACGCTCCGCAATGAGGCGTCGCGAGGGTACTTCGACCTTCATGAGGCGGCCTGCGCTATCCAGCCACAGCTCGACGGTCTCGCCCGACTCACGAGTCAGGGTGATGTGGCGGAGACGCGCCGGGTCGCGGTTCAGAGTGGTGGGGCTGACTCCCTGGTCCTGCATCTGGACGATCTCGCGTTTGAGTGCGCGCGGCAGAATGGCCGTCACCTCGGTCGCTTGGGACGACGCGATCCAGCCGGCGAACAGATAGAGGGCGAAGACCGAATCATCCAGGACGACCGTGCGCTTTCCCGTGGAGAACTCACGGGCCCGTTCCGCGGCTTTCGCGACGGACCGGACGGTGAAGCGACCCCGACCCAGTTGTCCGAGGATGCGAGACGGCTGGCGCGGATCGGCAACGTCGTACTGGAGTGTGACCGGCATCGTGTCATCGTTCACTTCGAGAATGGGGGACAGCACGATCACGGGCCGCGCTCGATCGTACCGGATCGTGGTTGCGAGGCTCCAGCCGGGAGTACCACCTGACAGACGTCCCCGGCTGATCCGGAAAGACTCGCGGGCCACCTCGAGCGTGTCCATGCGAACCAGGAGGACCCCCTCATCCACTGGGGTTCCCAGAACGACGGGCTGTTGGAGCAGCGCGAGAACGAGCAACCCCGTCGTCACGCGGCTACCGCTCCCAAAACTCGCGTCGCGATACGATCATGAATCATCTTATACAGGCGCGCGCCCTTTTCGGCCGATGCAAGGCTGGGGCGTCCCACGGAACCCGGGGAGTGGGCGGGAACCGACCCCGCGGCGCGGCGCCGGAAACGGGCTACCTGGCGCTCGGAGAGCTCGAAGTCCTTGGCGAGATCCATGCGGACGACCTGGGGGGCGAGGTACAGCATGAGCGACGTATCGAGCTCGCCGCCGTGCACAGGCCCGCTGGGATCTTCGAGATAACCGGTGAAGTCGAGCGCAAAAACATCGACGGTGAACACGCGGGCCTGGCGGGTGCGGAGCGTGGAGAGAGCTTCCTGATGGGGATCGTGTCCGTGGGCTGTGAGAATAATGAAGGCGGCCACGCCACATTGCTCCCATGAGCCGAGCAGATCGTTCATCCAGCGATGCAGGGTCTTGCGGCGCACGGTGGCGTTGCCGGGGTAGGGGCGTTTGGTCGCCGTGTTGACGCCATAGGCGATGGTCGGAGCCCGCAGGATTCCGAAGGCCGCTGACAGATCGTCGGCGAGCCGCTCGACGATGAACGTATCACAGCCAAGGGGCAAGTGCGGGCCGTGTTGCTCGCAGGTGCCCACCGGCACCAGGAGTCTTGAGTCGCGCGCCAACGCCGTACGCACGGCATCGGGGGTGAGGACACTCAGGTGCAGCGGCAAGCTCACGTCGTAATCGCCGGCTGTCTGGCGAGTCTCGCCGCAGCGGAATGGCTGCGCAGCGATGCCGGGGTGTGGGCCTGGCTGGCAGGCGTCGCCGGCCTGGCGGCGCTGGTGCTGGCGCTGCGGCCGCCCGCGCTGCGGCGGCCTCTGACCATCAGTGCCGCGGCGGCAAGCGTAGTGCTCGGAGCCGTGTTGGTTGGCGGGGCGCTCCGCGTATGGCGGATCGAGTGCTGCTGGCCCTCATTGCGAGAGCAAAGCGTCCCCGGGACCTCGCGCGCGCTCCAAAGGGCGCTCGGCGAGGCCATCGCCGAGGCCCGCCGGCTTGCCGAGCGAGGAGCCAGCGCGGCTCCGCTGCCGCGCGAAGCCGTCTTCGATCGACTGGAGGACGCCGTCGCGTCGGACTTCTCCATCGAGCGCAGCGTCGCCGTCATCCAGAGTCCTCCCGATGCGCATGCCGTCGCGTGGGCCGGGCGCCATCGGGTGATTCCCGAGCAGGACACGACCGAGCTGCGTGCGGTCATGTCTCCATTCTACGCGTTGCTCGAGGCGCGGCGCCAGACGCAAACGGGGACATCGGTAGGGAGCGTGCTGCTGTCGGCCGGGCCGGCGATCGCGGACGGCGACCGATCACTGGCCGCCGCGTTTGCTCGCAAGCACGACGTGTCGCTCCACTTTTTCCCCGCAGGGCAAGGGCCACGCGACTCGAGTGTCTTCGAGATCTGTCCGCCGCCGAGCGGTTGCGAGCACGGGGACACGCTGTTTTCCGTCCTCACCATCCCGCCGTCGCAGGGCGATGCCAAGCTCGCGGCGCTCGCGGGTACCGCATGGCTGGCGCGCATCGCGATGGGGGTCATGCTGCTCCTGCTGCTCGGCGCGGCAGCGCCCGGCACCTGGCGCTGGGGCGTGTTGCTGGTCTCGGCGTGGGTGCTGCTCCGCGCTCCGGTCGGGCCTGCTGCCTTCTTCTCCCCCGGAACGTTCTACCGGCCCCTGGCGGGAATCGGCACGTCGGCTGGTTCGCTCTTCGTCGTGGGCGTCGTATTGCTCGTGGCGGCCACCTGGTTGCGGCGTCGCGGGATCGAGCGGCGCTGGTGGGGGATCGCCGCGGCGGCCGTGCTGCTTATCGCCGCGCCCTATCTCGTCCGCTACTTCGGCCGGGGCATCGCGCCGCCGGCGAGCGGCGTGAGTATCGGCCTGTGGCTGTCGTGGCAGGTGGCGCTTGCCGTCACCGCAATGGCGCTCATCCTGGTCGCCGCGGCGCTGGTCCGGGGATCCAGAGAGCCGGAGCGGATCTCGTGGGTGCTGCCCGCGGCGTGTGCGTGGGGCGCGCTCGCGGCGATCGGTGGCCTCTGGCTGTGGAGTCCGAACGGCGCCTGGCCCGAGTGGTACACGTTCCTTTGGCTGCCGGCGCTCGCGGGTGTGATTCTGCCCGCGCCGCGGCGCTGGGCACTCGTCAGCATGGCGATCGTCGCGGGTACGGCAGCGGCACTCGTTGCCTGGGGTGCCGCGATCGAGGGACGATTGTCGCTGGCGGGCCGCGATGCCCTGCGGCTGGGAAAAGAAGGTGACCCCGTCGCGGTCGCGCTGCTCGAGCGGTTCAGCCAACAGGTGCTCGCTCCGTCGCAGCCACCACCCCGTAACGCCAGCGAGCTGTACGCCCTCTGGGTTGCTTCACCCCTCGTTGCCGAAGACTACCCGGCGATGCTCGGGCTCTGGAGCGGCGCGGACTTGATCGCGGAGCTTCGTCTGGCGAGTCTCGACCTCCGTCCTGGACTGCTCTCCAAGTTCGCGGAGACTGCGGTCGAAGGACCGTGCATCGAGCGGTTGGAGAAGATCCCCGGCGTTCATTACGTCCTCATTGCGCCGCTCCGCAACGGCACTGTTCTGACCGTCGGTGTCGGCCCGCGCACGCGACTGCTGCCGCCGGATCGCGTTGCGCGCTTTCTGCGCGGCGATCCTGGCATCGAGCCTCCCTACACCATCTCCCTTTCATTACCCATTGCCGGCGTGACCGCGCCGCGCGCGGGCGGCGCACTCGAGTGGCGGCGGCTGGGGTGGTCGGCGCGCGGCGAGCGGCAAGTCGAGCTTCCGGATGGCGTGCGGCACGTGCACCTCCGCGTCTCGCTGCGCGGTCCGTGGGCGCTGCTGGTGCGCGGCGTGCTCGTGGTGGGGCTCGACGTGGGGGTGCTCGCCGGGGTCTGGTTCTTCGGCCTCATCATCGCTGCCGGGTGGCGCGCGCCGGTGCCGGCAATCGTCACAACACTGCGCACGAGTTATCGCGCGCAGCTCACGACGGTGCTCGCCGCCTTCTTTGTGCTGCCGATCCTCGGTTTTGCCGCGTGGAGCTTTGCGCGGCTCACCGATGAGGCACGACGTTCCGGCGATCTGCTCATTCGCCAGACGCTACGCGACGCGGCGAGCGGCGCGGAGAACATCGCTCAGGGTCGGCCCGACGACGCGCGGCAATCAATGATCGAGTTGGGACGACGGCTCGACGCGGAGCTGTGGCTGTATCGTCGAGGCCTGCTGGTCGCGACCAGCTCACCGGTGCTGGCGGAGCTCGGCCTCGTCGATCCTTTCCTGAACCCCGAAGCGTTCCGGGTGACGCTCGCGGACGAGTTCGAGATCACCATGGACGCGAGGACTGCGGGGCGACCCACGCGTGTGGGCTATCGCATCGTTGCAGCCGGACCGCCCGGCGAGCAGACCGTCCTCGCGGTGCCGCAGCTGCTCGATGATGAAATGGTGCGGGAGCAGCAGGAGGACGTTGCGCTCGCGCTCGTCCTCGGCACACTCGCCGGTCTCGCGGCCGCCATCTATCTCGCGGGGCTCGCAGCCCGGCGTCTCGCGGAACCGGTTGCCGCGTTACGGGCCGCCGCGCTCGCGGTGGGGCGGGGCAGCGAGCCGCCGGCGTTCCCGGCCGGTGCGCCGCGCGAGTTCGAGCCGGTGCTGTCGGCGTTCGATCGCATGGTCACCGACGTGCGTCGCAGCCAGGGCGCCCTCGAAGAAGCGCGCCTCCGCACAGCGCGCGTGCTGGCCAACGTCGCGACAGGCGTCATCGCTGTTGATGACGGCCTGCGCGTGACGATGGCCAATCCGCGCGCATCCGAGCTCATGCTCGGCGGCGGCGAGACGCTATCGCCGGGCAATGTGCTCCCGCAGGCTTCCCCTCCCGGTTGGGCGCCGGTGTGGCAGGCAGTCGCGCAGTTCATCGCGGAGAATCGCGATGTCATCAAGGAGCTCGAGTTCGAGATCGACGGCCGGCAGATTCGCGTGCAGCTCGCGCTGCTCGGCGCGGCGCCGGATGGGTGCGTCATCGCGCTCGACGACGCGACCGCGTTGACGCGCGCCGCGCGCGTCCTCGCCTGGGGCGAGATGGCGCGCCAGGTCGCGCATGAAATCAAAAATCCGCTCACGCCCATCCGGCTCGGCATTCAACATCTGCAGCGCATCCGCGGCAAGACGCGCTCCTCGGAGTTCGAAGCGACCCTGGACGAAACGGCCGGCCGCATCCTGGCGGAGATCGACCGGCTGGACGGCATCGCGCGCGCGTTTTCCCGCTTCGGCGCGCCGCAATCCGACGAGCAGCTGCCGCTCGAACCCGTCGATCTTGCGGCGACGGCGCGGGAAGTGGTGCAGCTCTACGAGCTCGGCTCGCCGACGCGCTTCGAAGTCGTCGCCGCGAACGGCGTGCCCGCGCTGGCGCGGAGAGACGAAGTGAAAGAAGTGCTCGTGAACCTTCTCGAGAACGCGCGGAATGCCGATGCGAAACGCGTGACGGTGCAGGTTGCAGCGAGCGGCCGGCAGCTGACGGTCTCCGACGACGGCCGAGGCATTCCGGCGGAAGTCTTGCCGCGCGTCTTCGAGCCCACGTTCTCGACGACGTCGAGCGGGGCCGGCCTGGGACTCGCGATTGCGCGCCGCCTGGTCGAGAGCTGGGGTGGTGCGATCACCCTCGAAAGCGAGCCCGGCAAAGGGACACGGGTCACTCTGACGCTCCAAACGGCTGCCTAGAAACGACCTACAGTGACGTTCCTCACACCGCGGATTTGGAGAAACGACCACAATGTGCAAGGTTGTGGCGGCTTTTTCCCCTTGGTCCGAGGTGCCGTGTGCGAACCGCAGTTGTCGTCGTTACGCTGGCCGTCCTGGTGCTCGCTCCACGAGCCGCTCACGCGCAAATCTCCTTCGATGCGCGCCGCCTCGGCATGGGCGGAGTGTCACTGGGTCGGGACGGCAACGCGAGTCGCTATAATCCCGCATATCGCGCTGTAAAGAACCGCAGTGGCGGCGGTACCGGCGCGCCCAAAGTCACGATTCCGGTCCCGCTCGGTCTCTACAGCTTCTTCAGACAGCACCCGATCAACCAGCTGACCCATGATCCGACGTTCAATCCGGATTCGGCGGGGTTCAATCCCGTCGCGCTCCTCAATCTCATTCTGAGCCCGCCGATCTTCCTCGACCTGCGCAAGCCGGCCGCGCCGACCAACAACGTCGAGTTCACGATCGGCAAGAATCAGCTGATCATGAATCTCGGCGCCTCCAGGGTGCTGATCCCCGATCAGACATTCGGTCTCGGCACGAGCGGCCGGCTGCTCGACCTCGGATCTGGCATCGGTCCGTTCCACATCAGCGTGATGGGATTCGTCCACTACGACGTCGGCTTCACGCTCGACTCGGCGTTGCGCAGCGTGCTCAAGGATACGGTTCCGGTTCGCTCGGATTCGAGCTACTTCATTATTACCGACGCCCTCGCCCAGACGGGAGTCTCGCCGACGGTCAGTTACGCGGGACGCGTGTGGCACCCGACGGCTATGGGTGACAGCGGGGCGCCGGGAGGCCCGAACGCGAACGCCGACGATGGCGTCTACCTCGGCGCCGCGGCGCACTATTACTTCGGCGCCACGTACGCCCGGGGCGTCGGCCCCGCCGGCTTCACCGTCGGCAATCCGATCTTTGGCGTCGCGCCCACGGTCCTCTTCGACGGCATCGTGCACACGTCGAACGGGCCGAACGGCCACGGCGTCGGCGCTGACGTCGGCGTCGCGTGGATTTCCGGCCCGCTCGAGGTTGGCGTCGGCGCGAACGACATTGGTGCGCAGCTGACCTGGTCCGATACGAAGATCCGGCGCATTCAGTACGACCCGAATGGCGACTCGATCAGCACGACCATTCTGGCGAACCACGTCCAGTCCACGACCAAACTGCCGATCAGCTACATCGCCAATGCGGCACTCCGCATGGGCACCGGCACGACGGTGGGTGGCGACGTCTTCAATGCGGGACGCGGGACGGTCATCCACCTCGGCGCCGAGCAACGGTACGGGCCGTTTGCCGTGCGTGGCGGCGTGGCGCGCGACGAGCGCAAGAAGCTGCAATTCGGTTTTGGTGGCGGTCTTCGCATGGGGGCGTTCGGATTGGACCTCGGCGTCTGGACCCACAGCAACACGCTGGCCGACCAACGCGCCATGACGATGGCGACGTCCATCTCAGTCTATTAAGGGGCAACCCATGAAGGCTCTTGCGAGTGCCGCGTTGCTGGTGCTGGTCGCCGGCTGCGGACAAGGCAAAGCAATTTTCAACGTCGACGTCTACAGCTTCATGGCGGGGTCGGGACGGGACACGATCCGGTATGCGATTCCGCCGGCGTCGTCCGCGACTGCGTCGACATTTCAGAGGGTGCAGCTGCCGCCCGGCTTCGGCAGCTCAGTCGTCGACTCCGTTCGCATCACGGTGGGAAGCGCCAACCTGATCAACAGTGCGGGGACGGGGACACTCGGCTTCTCGTTCTTTTTCGCGACCGACTCGGTGGGAACGCTGTCGGCGCCGTCAGCGCTCGACGTTCCCGCCACGAATGTCAGCGGGAATGCGACCGTCCCGGTCGCGATCTCCGGCGACTTGAGCCCGGCCATCCACAGTGTCTTCGCGAAAGACACAGTCTGGATGCGCATTGTCGCAACGGGAACCAACTCGGGTTTGACGCCGGTCACGGGCAAAGGTGCCCTGACGGCGCTCGTCATCCGCGTCGTGCTGCAAGACAAGATTCTCTGAGGCGCCGCGCTTACTTGACCGTGTAGCCCTTGCCCTCGAGGCAGGCTGTCATCGCCTTTTTGAACTGCACGATCTTGTCGTTCGCCACCACGACCGCCTGGTTCGCGCCGGCCTGTTCTGCCTGACCTTCGGCTCTCCTCTTCGCGCGTCGTCCGGCCACCGCACCGGTGGCCGCTCCAATGGCCGCTCCCTTGCCGGCGTCGCCCGCAGCCGCGCCAATCAGTGCACCGGCCGCCGCGCCGCGTGCCGCGCCACCGACCGCTGCGCCCTGCGTTGCGCTGGACGCTTCCTTGCCTGCGGCCTTGGCAGCTGAATCGGTATTTGCCGTGACCTTGGTCGGATCAATGCCGCTTTGCTGCTGCGCCCAGTCGTAGCATTGCTGCTCTTCGCTGAGCTGCACGCCCTTCGTCTGTCCGGCGGTCGGAAATACATACAGTCCCATTTGCGTAGCGCGTGACGGCATGCTCGCGCAGGTGTACCCGGGCGGACACGAGCCGTCAGCCGCTGGGGCAGCCGGGGGAGTCGGCTCTTGAGCAGCCAACCACCCGGCGGCAAGGAATACTGCGATCCCGCTGAAACTGATGATGCGCATTGCTCCTCCTCCTATCGAATGCGGGGATGGCGGACGGTGAACATCAGGCGGCGAGTACCACCGCTGGTGCGGTAACCCTTCCCGTCGTGGTCTACCGCATCCTTCACCGTCCGCCACCGAGTCAGTCCTTCACGAACCTGCATCCATCTCCACCAGCGAGGGCGACGAAACTCGCCGACGTCGCGCGCGCCGCCGCAGGCGGCTGCGCCATGCCGGATCCGACCAGCGCACGGACGTCGGCGACATTGCGGTCCCGCATACGGCAACGCTTGCCGCGAGGCGAGTATGCGGGCATTGCACCTTGGGTCAATGCCAGAAACAGCATGCGTGGGACGAACGTCGCATACCCCGTGAGCAGAGGCACGCGCATGCTTTCGCTCTCATGCGACGCATCTCCGTCCGCTCGCCGCGCTGTGCCTTGTCACCGACGCGTCCGCGTAACGGCTGGCGAACATCTTGACGGCAATTCCGCCCTGGTCCGAGCACTAATCGTGACCGGTAGCGTCGTGGCGTCCCTCGCCGCGACTCCGCTCTCCGCTCAGAAGGTGGATACGGTCGTCATTCGCAACGGCGACCGCATCGTCGGCGAAATCAAGGCGCTCGATCGCGGCGCGCTGACCTACAAGACCGATGATGTGGGTATCCTCACGATCAAGTGGGACAAGATCGACCGCATCGTGAGCCCGCGGTATTTCGAAGTGGAGGACCAGTTGGGCCGGCGCTACTACGGCAACCTGCAACCGTCGGACGTGGATGGGCGCATGGTCGTCGCCGTCAGCTCGTTCGTCGACACCCTCGACATCGTGCGGGTCATCCGGATCTACCCCATCGGTCGCAGCTTCCTGGAGCGGGTCGATGGGCACCTCAATCTGGCCGCGAGCTTCCAGCGCGCCAACAGGCTGCGGGATATCAGCGTGGATTTCGAAGCGGAGCATCGCACGCAGGTGCGGCTGACCAAGCTGCAGTCGAACATCTACTTCCAGGCGCAGGAAGGTGCCGACGCGACGAGCCGCAATTCGATTGCGTTGAGCCAGTTGCGGATGCTCAAAGACCGGTGGCTGCTGACGGCGGCCGGGCAACTCCAGCAGAACGAGGAGCTCGGCCTCGCGCTGCGCGGCCTGCTCGCGGCCGGTGGGGGCCGATTCCTGAGTCAGAGCAACCGCTCGGAGGTTCAAGTGCTGAGCGGGCTCGCCTACACCAACGAGCGCTTCTACGGCAGCTCAGCCACGTCGAACCTGGAGCTGCTGCTTAGCGGCCAGGCGAACTACTATCGGCGCGATGTGCCCAAAACCACGCTGGAATCGACCCTGACCTTCTATCCGAGCATCACCGATTTCGGGCGCGTTCGCACCGAATTGGACGCGAGCATCTCACACGAGTTCATCAAGGACTTCAACGTCGGTCTCACCGTGTTCGACAACTTCGATAGTCGCCCGCCAGCGGCGAGTGCGTCGAAAAACGACTTCGGCGTGACCTTCCTGGTCGGGTGGACGTTCTAGGCGCACACGAGCAGGCCGCGGCCGTCCTTGTACCGGGCTTACTGAGCACGCGGTTCACCTGGTAGTACGGCACGGCGCGGTCCGGCCGCGGTTCGCCCGGAAACGGTTCCGGATCCGGATATTCGGTCCGCTGACGCCCGCGAGGGACGGCTCGTCGGGCGAAAACCAGAAGATCGGCGCCATATAGGACACGAAGCGCGGCACCGTCATGCGCGTGTCCGTGCCCCACCAGACGACCCCGGGCAGCTTGCTGAAATCGCAGCGGTGCGCGTGGGCGGCCACCGGCAAGAACAGCAGCGTCAAGACAACGGTCCTACCAGGTGCCATAGGCACCCAGGAGGACCGAGAGGGAGTAGGCGACCGGCGAGAGCAGCTCAAGTCTTCATTGGAGATCGGCCAGCAACATATCGACCGCCTTCGGCACGTTATCCAGGTTGATTCGGTCCGCGCTTGAGACGTCCTTCTTGTACAACCCTTCCCACGCCAGGGAGCCGGTACCACGGTCGCGCACGATGACCAGGAGGCCACCGGTGGTGTAGTCCACCGGTCTGATGTTCGTCGAGGAGTACGTGGGTGCGCCGTACACGCCCCAGCCGTAGCCACCATACCAGCCGCCGCCCATTGTGGACGTCGTGCCTTGGAGCTCGGTGGTCCGCTTGATCCCGATATGATACGTCACGATCACCTGAGCCTGGGCGGGATCGTTGACTTCTTTCCATCCTTTGCCGGCCAACGTGTGCTCGATGGATTCCCTGACCTTCGCGTGCAACGAGCCGTTCTGCGCGACGGGGTCGAGCTCGTAGCGGCTGACTGTGTCACGCGCGCCCCATGCCCACGTCGCCGGCTTCGGCAGCGGCACCTTTGAATCGCGTCTGACGGTGATGTCCGGCCCGCCGCAAGCGACTACGAGCACGGCGGTGAGCGCGGTGAGTTGGCGGATCACGGTGACTCCTCCTGTGGTAGTCGGATATTGCACTCTGGATAACCTGCTCCGGGCATGCGAGCTGCAGCCATGAGACCTTGGGGAATTCGCCCGGCGGGCTAGTGAACCACGATGCTGCCCGTCATCTCGGTGTGGATCGTGCAGTGGTAGTCGAACGTCCCGACCGATCCGAAGACGACACTATGCGTGCCCCGGCTTTGCGTGGGACTGTTCTGCGAGGCGTCGGCAAAGGTGACGTTGTGCAGGGTGGCGCTGCTATCCCAGACCCACACCACGATTCCCCCGCTCTGCAGGTTCACAAGGTTGGGCTGATAGGCGTTGTCGACAATCCGCACCGTGGCCGACGAGAGGATGGTCCCTCCCGTGACCGTCGAGTCGGTCATAGTCCCGATGATCGGAAACGCCCGCCCCTCGCAGGCATATACCGCGAAGACCAGGACGACGAAAAAAGGGCCTGCCGCCTTCCTCATACTCCATACCTCTCCCCTTGCGGCAGGCCCGAGAATTGGCCTTTGGGGCAACACCTTCTATTTCTGTCCGAACGCGAACGAGAACCCGAATAGCACATTCACCGTCTTTACCGTGAACCGCGTCTCGCCGACCGTGGGCCCGATCGCCTCCCGGATGCCGCTCCCGACCGAGTAGCCGATGCCGAGGGATCCGGAGAGCCGCTGTCCTGTCAGGGAAACGCCCGTGGTGAAGCGCGACAGATCCACCTTACGAAAGATCGACTGCGCCTGATCGTCCACCGGTGAGACGTCGCTCGCAAATCCCGCATGGACGTGAGCGTCCCGGGGAGCTCGCTCGCGTATAACTCATAGGAGGCGAGCGCACCGTAATAATGGACATCGAGCTCCAGTTCGACGCTGTTGGCGTGATAGGCCGCACCGGCAGACGCCTCGAGTGGGCGTTTGTAGTCGAAGGTGGCTGCGTCGTCGCGGAACACGAGGTCAGTGGACGTGGGCGACGTGAACTGCGACGTCTGGAGCGTGAGTCGGCTAGTGCCGAGTATGCGGATGCCTGGCGCGACCACACGGGCGCCGAGAATGACACGGGAGGTCGCATCCCACTGCACGCCGCCGGACGGCTGTAGCTGCCAGGTCGACCCCTCCGCGGAGAAACTCTGTTCGGCGAGCGATGCGCTGGTCGTCGCGTTCACCCGGGACGAAATCGATTGATTCTGCGTGAGCGACGTGATGGCCATCCCCAGTCCGGCGCCGATGCGGAGCCGGCCGGTTCTGACACCGCCCGGCGCATACGCAATCGCCACGCCGGGGATCATGACGTTGAAATCGACAGTGGACGCATACGCGACCACCTGGTTGGCGATTGGTGAGAACGCGAAGTCGATACTGCTCGGCTGCCACACGATCGGCCGTGCCAGGGAGAATCCGAGACGCCATTCGTCGGACTTGATCGTTCCTTTGCCGATCGCGACACTGAGCAATGTGCCGATGGTGTTGATGCGCGACCGCCCCTCACTTGTCCCAAAGCCTTCGAGACCCATTTTCGTCCACTCGTACGCGTTCGCGCCCGCGTTCAACGAGGTCTCGACACTGTTCCCCAGTCCGGCCGGGTTGTACCAGTTGGCGCCCGCATCGTTGGTGCGCGCGAGAAAGGCGCCCGCCTCGATGCCTTCGCGCTGGCCGACCGGCAGGCGATCGTAGTTAGGCAGAATCAGGTTCGGAGGCACGGCGACCGTCTGCGCGACGATCGCGAAGGGGAGCAGGAGCACGCCGCCAGCCTACGGCCGGGCCGGGGGAGCGGGTATTGAGCCTTAGGACAATGTCCCGGGGCGGACCCGTGGGCATTCTAATCCCATGACTACTGCCCGCTCTGCCAGGACGTCCACGACCCTCGTGATCCTGGGGGCAGTGGCTGTCTGGACCGCGCTGATCGTGGGCGGTGCCGCTCGCGGCATCATCCGGCCGGATCCCTTCGCCCGCCGGGTCGCCGCGACTCTGTCGGACCCGCGCGTCGCCGGGTATGTGGCATCCCGGATCACCGATGCCATCGTTGCGCAGCGTCCCAACCTCGTGAGCGTTCGTTCGCTCATCGAGCCGGCCATGACCGGCGTCGTATCATCGGCGCCGTTCCGCGCCGTCGTGCGCACATCAGCGCGTGCCGCGCACCGCTCGCTGTTCGAGTCGGTGGGCCAGAACATGGTGCTATCGCTGCCCGATGTCTCCGTCCTCGTGCGCGGCGCGCTGCAAAACATCAATCCCGAGCTCGCGGCGAAAATCCCCCCCGGCATCGAGGCGAACCTCGCGTCACCGCAGGCGGAGCGGGCGTTCACACGCTTCATCAAGGCGTGGGCACTCGTCGGTCGCATCCTCTGGGCCGCCTGGGCTCTGCTGCTCCTCGGGGTGGCGGCTCTGGTTGCCTCGATCTGGGTCGCGCCGGATCGGCAGAACGCGTTGGTGCGGGCCGGTGGCACGTTGTTCGCCGTCGCGCTCGCGCTCATCGCCGTCCTTCCCGCCGGACGTATCGTTGCCGCCGCGATCACTAGTGACCCAATGCTGCGTGGAGTCGTCCACGGTCTGTGGGTTGCGTACTTTGGACCGGTCAAGCCGCTCGCGCTCATCGCCGGCTCCGCCGGAGTCGTGTTCGCTGCCGCGGGGTCTACCATGCTCGAGGCGGTGGATCCGTTCGCGCGAGCCGAGGCCCTCTGGCGCTGGCTCACCGCGCCGCTCCGGCCGTCCGCGCATATCGGGCGCGCCGTGCTGTTGCTCGCGGCCGGTGCATACGCCGCCGCCGCTCCGAGCCGAGCGGCGACAGGTGTCATCGCCGCCGTGGGTCTTCTGCTCGTCTTCCTCGGTCTCCGCGAGGTTTTTCGCCTCGTCCTCACTGGCGCCCGCGGGTCGGCCGCGGTACCCACCACGCGGAGCGAAGCCCGGGCGTGGAGAGTTGTCGCAATCGCCGGTCTCGTGCTGGTGGTGGGTCTTGGTGGCGCGGCATTGCTCGTCTTCCGCGGGCCACCGGAGGTTGGGGAGGCGGCAGGCATCGTGACCGTGTGTAACGGCTCCGCGAAGCTGTGCAACCGGCGTATCAATCAGGTCGTGTTCGCCGGCGCGCACAACGCCATGTCGAATGCCGAGATCCCGGGATGGTTATTCCCGCATCACAATCACGCATTTCCGCGCCAGCTCCAGGACGGCGTGCGCGCCCTGCTCATCGACGTGCACTACGGCGTCCCGGCAGAAGAGCACGTGATCACTGATTTCAATCATGAAGGGACTTCGCTGGACAAGATTCAGAGTGCGCTCGGTCCGGAAGCCACCCAGGCTGCCGTCCGGATCAGGAACCGGTTCCTGGGTCACGAGACGGGCAAGTCGGCGCTCTACTTTTGCCACGGATTCTGCGAGCTCGGCGCCTATCCGGTTGTGCCGGCGCTCGAGGGCGTGCGCGACTGGATGGTCGCGAACCCCGGGGAAGTCGTGGTGATTGTGGTCGAGGACTACGTCGATCCGCTGGACCTCGCGCACGCGTTTGAGGAGGCCGGGCTGCTGCCTCTCATCTATACCGGATCCGTCGCTCCGCCTCTTCCAACCCTGCGCGAGCTGATCGACTGGGGTCAGCGGCTCATGGTGTTCACCGAGTCCGGCAAGCCCGGCGTGCCGTGGCTCAAGCCGGCGTTCGAATCGATGCAGGAGACACCGTACTCATTTCACACGCCTGCCGACTTCTCCTGCAAGCCAAATCGCGGTGGCGCGACCGCGCCTTTCTTCGAAATCAATCACTGGCTCGAGACCACACCCGCGCCCAAGCCTTCCAACGCCGCGATCGTGAACGCGTACGACTTTTTGCTCGCGCGCGCACGCGCTTGCCGCCAGCAGCGTGGTCGCCTCCCCAATATCCTGGCAGTCGACTTCTATGACGTGGGAGATCTGTTCCGTGTGGTGCGGACGCTGAACGGGCTGGATGAGCCCGCGACGGTCGCTCGCGCGCGGTAGGACCCCACCGAAGGGCCTGTATGAGCTTCTCCGAAGTCTTGAACGCGACCGTAGCGGCTGACCTGAAGCCGCGCGACGAAGACCTTGATCTGTTCGGTTTGACGCATCAGGGGTTGGTTCGCTCGGAGAATCAGGATCACTTTCTCATCGGGACGTTGCACCGCGAGCTCGCGGTCCACGGGACGAGCCTGCCGATGTCGGAGCTGATGCTGCGCGGGGAGCGGTTCGCCACGTTCGGCGTCGTGGCGGATGGAGTCGGTGGGACCGCGGGCGGTGCTGCGGCAAGCCGGCGTGCTGTGGAAACGATCGCACAGTACGTCCAATCCACGCTCAAGTGTTTTTCCGTTGCCGATCCTGATCACGAGCCCGCGTTCATGGAAGCGGTGCGCGGTGCGGCGCTCGAGGCGCACCAGGCGGTTCGTACGCTCCGCAGCGACACCGACGAGTTCGGGCCCGCTACGACCCTCACGATGGCCATCGGCGTCTGGCCGCGCGCCTATGTCCTGCAGGTCGGCGACAGCCGCTGCTATGTGTATGGCGAAGGCGCGTTGCGGCGGCTGACGCGTGACCAGACGGTAGCGCAGGACTTCATCGACAGCGGCACGCTGAGCCCCGAGGATGCCGCCCGCTCACCGTATCAGAACGTTCTCTCGAGTGCGATCGGTGGTCGCAACGCGGTGCCCGTCGTGACGACGTTGAACCAGCGGCGGGATGCTGTGGTCCTGCTGTGCTCCGACGGGCTCACCAAGCACGTCACTGACGCCGAGCTCGGCGCGTGCCTCGGTACGATCCGCTCAGCGGAGCAGGCGTGTCGGGACCTTCTGCAGATGGCGTTGGAGCGCGGCGGCACCGACAACATCACCATCATCGTCGGCCGCGCGCGGCACTAAGCCTGCGTCACTCGCGCTTGGGGGGCGGGGGGGCCGGCGTAGTGTAATTCAGCTGAATCTGTCGCTGGAGGTTGTGAATCCTTTCGGTCGGTCGCGAGTGATCGCCCGTGAAGAAGTTGGTGATCTTGTCGGTCTCGCCGTACTTCTGCTTGAACTTCTCCCACAATCCCGGCCCTTTCGTGGGGTCGAAGCCCGCCTCGTACACGTAGCGGAGCCCCACGCGATCCGCCTGATCCTCGTACTCCCGGCTGTAGCCCGTCATGAGGGCGGAGAGACCGAGTTGGCCACCGAATGCCGCCACCTGCTGCGCGGTCGAGTTTTTGATTTGCGACGTGGCAATGGAGGCCCCGGTCCCCAGAATCTGTGCGACCGTGCCCTTGCTCATCTGACGCCGCACGTGCTCGTGGGTGAAGTGGGTGAGCTCGTGGCCGAGGACGATCGCCAGCTCGTCGTCGTCCATTGCGTCCATGAGCCCCGAGAACACCCAGATGGCCCCGTTCGCCATCGCGGAGGCATTCCATTGATCGGTCTTCACCACCCGCACTCGGAGCGCGCTGGCGGGAAGGTACGATGGCCTGAGCCGATCCATGATCCTGCGCGCGCGCGTCACGTACGGCCCTGATTCGAGAAGGTCGCCGATCTTGGTGATCTTGCCGCTGTCGGCGGGCTCGAACATCATCCCCTCTTTGACCCAGGTCTGCTCGGCTTCGTTGCTCGCGGCGATGACCTGCTGCTCAGTGCCGCCGGTCGAGTTCGCTTTCGCCTCGATCTGCTGGGCGATCAGAACTCCTGACGCGTTGCGCTGCCCGCTGGCCTTCACTTCGTAGCCCAACGGAATGTCGGCGATGCGTTTCGCGCCTTTCACCTTCGTGGTCGACGTGGCGAGGACGCGCTGACCTTCCACGATCACGGTGTCGCCGCGCCTGAACTCGGCGTATCCGCTGATCGTCTCGGTCTTGACGTTGCCGTACAGCGCGAGCCCGGCTGCCAGGCAGGCGCCTGCCGTCGAAGGGTTCATCCACCTCGATATGTTCGCAGCCCAGGGCCGGAGAATTGGTCTTTGGTACAACTCACGTGCGTGGTAGGGACGCGCTCGCTGAGGTGCAGATACGGCGACAAGGTATGGAAGGGTGTGGCTACTGGCCCGTACTCCACCCCTGCGCGCGTTCCCAGGCCCGCACGCGCCGGCGCCCCGCATCGAAGAGACGCTCGTAGTTGCCCTTCCGCACCTTTGTGCTGGCATCCGCGGAGAGCAGCGCCCACAGGGGACGGTACATGTCGAACACGGCGTAATACTGCGTGGTGTCGCGCGGCGCGACGACGTCCGAGCCGAACAGGAAGCGATCGGGATAGCGGTTGATCAGATCGGCCGAGCGCCTGGTGATTTCGGGAGTCGCCAGGATGTATTTCGCGACTTCGTCCCAGCTGATGTCGAAGTACACGTGGCGCAGCGTTGAATCCCTGAGCATGCCTTCGACAATCATGGCGAAATTGGGATTCCGCTCCGTGGCGGGCGCCGACGCCGAGCTCTGGGTCGGATGGACCACGCGCCCCAGACCCATATGCGCCCAGATGATGGTCGCATTCGCATGGCGTCTGAGCAGGTCCTTCATCTGCGTCAGGTACACGGGCTCGGTACCGGTTCTGGCGAACGGCATGTCCACATCGTTATGGATCAACACCACCAGGCCGCTCTCGCCCGCCAGATCGAGAATGCGATCGAGCGCCGGATTCGTGAGGCTCGCGACCTCACCGGCGATTTTTGACGACACGAACTCCTTGTGAATGCTGAACTCGCCGATTCCCGTGAAGACGCCCGGAAAGGTGCGCAGCACGCGCTTGATGTGATCGGCGGCGTACATGTCGGCGGGATTGAATCCGGTGATCATGGGGTCGAAGCGCGCGCGGTCGACGGGCGCGAGCGACCGATACGTCATGGCGATGTACGCGTCGGTGAACGAGTAGTAGTACAGCGGCGCGTCGCTCTGCAGGTAATACGTGGGCGCAAACGAACCGGAATTCTCGTACGACCAGGTCTGCTGCAGCGGGATGCCGAAGAGCGTGGATCGGCCGACGCGAGTCCCCATCATGTTCAGCAATTCCCGAACGTCGATGCCTTCCTGGATGTAGTTGGTCAGATGAAAGTGGGAATCATCAAAGTCGCTCGGCGGCGGCGCGGCGGTGCCTTGCGCCATCACCGTGGAGGCCGTCACCCCCGCGATGATGAGCACCGCCGCGAGGCGCCGGGTCACAACAGAATATCCGTACCGAGCGAAATCGTCGTGCCGCTTTGGCCTGCGGTGTAGAATCCGAAGTTCGATGCGGCCGGGCTGCGTTCGATGCGGATGAGGTGCAGGTTCAGTCGCCAGCTGCGCGTGCCGCTCGGATACACGCTCACGCCACCGGAGAGCTCCCAGGGATATCTCCGAAACTTGTCGGCCAGATAGCCATAGGTGGCGTACACGGCGACTTTTTTCGGCACCACCATATGCATCCCCTGCACCTGAAATCCTTGATCGACGATCGAGGAGAGGGGCAGGGCCCCCGTCGCGAGGAAGTTCGACAGCTTGCGGACGTAGTACTCGCCCTGGAACGTGAACCCCCGATACTTCAGCCCTGCGTCGAAGGCGATCTCGTCGTAGTCGAGCTTCTGCACGGTCGCGCCGGGAGCGAGCGCGCCGGCGTCGAACGGATTGACCCCGTCGGAGAGTTTGATCTGCGTCGCGTTGGGCGGAACGCTGTCATTCGCATAGCGCGCCTCTCGGCTGTGGCCGATCGACGCGCCGAAGCGCGTGGCCACGGTCCGGTGATATTCGAGATCGCCGAGCCCACCCCGGGGGCCGAACTCACCGGTCGTCGGCATGGTCCACACGCTCGCACTGTAAGCAAAGTCGCGCGTGTCGTTACTCGCTGTCACGCCGAGCTGGCTGATGTTCGTGTTGACGGAGAGGTTGTAGAACCAGCGCCGTATCGGCTGTCCGGTCAGGAATACGCCTGACGAGAATCCCCCGCGGAAGAAATCTTCCGACATCTGCCGGTCGCTCGATCCCCAGAACGGCCACGAGCCCTGGACTGACCGGACCGTCAGGTTGGGCGCGATACCGACCCCGAGGGTCGCCGCAGTATTAAAACGATATTGGAGGTTACCGAACAGCAGGGTCTGCTGCGTCGTCGGCAGCGACCAGAGCGAGATGTTGTACCGGAACTTCGGAACGTAAAAGAACCCCGTCAGCCAGACGAACGTCCGATGCCAGTTCAGATCGTTACGCGTCTTGACCTGCCGTACGCGGCCGAGGTGATCCACGAACGTCTGATTCCCAGGCAGTTGGTTCATGTACCGAAACAAGCCATAAAAGCTGATGTTCAGGCTTGCCATTTTCGTCTTTGCGAGATCGAAGCCCTTCGCGGGCGTGAACTCGCCGGCGATGTTGTTCGGGAACTTCGTCTCGGCCGCCTTGACCGTATCAGTGGGATCGCGCCCGGCTTCGTCTTGCGCTCGAAGCGCGCCGGGGACCGCACCGAGCAGGCACACCGCCAGAGCCAGGGATAGTCGCATCATCAATCCCTCTTGTTGCACGGTTAACGGGGAGAGGGAGCCGTCGCGCGCGGCTGGACCGCGTAGGGGTTGGCATTCAGGCGCGCGACGATCTCGCGAATGACCTTCTGGGCGCGCACACTGTTGCCCGCCTCATCGAGCGGCGGCGAAATCACCGCGATCCCGAACTTGCCCGGCGCCACCGCGATGATCCCACCGCCGACGCCGCTCTTGGCCGGCAGGCCGGTGTGATACAGCCATTTGCCCGAGTCGTCGTACAGTCCGGCGGTCGCCATCACCGCCAGCACATAGGGCACGTTCGTCGCGGACATCACGACTTTCCGGTTGATCGGGTTCGTGCCGCCGTTGGCGAGCGTGGCCGCCATCGTGGCGAGATCCTTGACGTTCACGCTGACCGAGCATTGCTCGGTGTACACATCCGTCGCCTGGGCCGGGTTCGCCTTGATATAGCCGTAGGCGTACATCAGCGCCCCAATCGCCTGGTTCCGCTGGTTGGTTTCGGATTCCGACTTGAAGACCTCCTGGTTCACCGACAGAGGGCGAGCCGCGAACGCCGAGTACCAGTCGAGCAGGCTCTGCCACACGGCGTCGCGCGTCGCGCCCTTCACCATGGACGTGGTCGCGATCGCACCGGGATTGACCAGCGAGTTCATCTCCGGACCGCCCTGCGCCTTCTGCGAGAACTCGATCGACACGATCGAATTAAAACGCATGCCCGTCGCATCGACCCCGACCGTGCTCTCGATCTGGTCCGGTCCCTGCTCCTCGATCACCTTGGCGAGCGTGAAGACCTTGGAGATCGACTGCATCGACACCTCGGACGTAATGTCACCGGCCGTGTACACCGTGCCATCGGTCATGACCAGCGCGATTCCGAAGATTTTGGGATCCACCTTGGCGAGGGCGGGGATGTAGTCTGCGTTCTTGCCCTCCTGCAGATTCTGAAACTTCGCGTACGTCTCGTTGAGAGCGGTTTGAATCTGTGCGGCCGCCGCTTGAGCGGCCGCGGATGGCTTGGCCGGTTTCGCGGCTTGTCCCTGCGCGGATGAACCGAGGGCGAGCGCGAGGGCAAGTGTGAGTAATCCGAAACGACTGGCAATCATGGTCGCTACTCCTTCGAAAGCCTTGAGAGGGCGGAAACGAGCGCAGTGGACCGAGTCGTCCCCGCGTGCCTGGCAAGGGCGCCAGGAGCAACGAGCATGAGCAACCCGCGCCACCGCACCAGCCAGTCTAGGGCCCGCGTTCCGCGGGAGTATTGAACCTTGGGGTACGCCCGGACGGACACCACCGCCTTCTGCCTAGCCGCCTCCCGGAACCAGCGCTACGGAGTCTCCAGGGTCACGTCGATGTTGCCGGTTGCGGCCTTGATCTCAAATCGCACTGTCCACGAGCCGGGCGCTCCCTTGTTGGTGAGCGTGTCGGTCTCGTACACGACCGAGACCTCGTGCGAGTACACCTCCACGCCGTTGGCATCGAGCACGTGGAGATCCATTTCGCCGTGCGTGATGAGGCTGTGGTGCAGAATTCTCGCCTGGCTGTCGGCCGTGACCCACGTGAAGCTCGTGTCATCGATGACGTTGTTCAGGTCCTTCGCCTGGAATCGAAACAACCCAGGCTGATTCGTCACGGTCCTCTGATTCCCAGGACCGAGCGGCACGATGGGGTCCGCGCACGCTGCGACGAAACCACCGGCGAGACCGGCGGCGAGGAGAAGCCAGGTGCGCAGCGTCATGGGGTCAAGGACGGCATGGCCGTGGTCAGGAAGAAGTTGAGCATCGGGCTCGTTTGTGTGACGGTGGCGAACCCGGTGTAATTCGTCTTGCGGTGGTAGTTGTAGTAGCTCGCGCCGAGACCAAACTTCGAGGTAACGAAGAGGCGAGCCTCGAAGAACCCTCCGCCCTGATAGTGCGCCGACTGCGCGCCGTTCAAGGTGTGCAGCCAGCGGCCCCCCCAACCGACGCGGATCGCCCCTCGCGCCGGTTTGACCAGGGTGGCCGCCAGCCGCGTCCCCAGCCCCATCCCATAGTCGTAGTTGCGTCCCTCGCCCGCGTAGTAGTGCTCCGACAAGGTGGCGCCGATGATGATCCCCTGGAGGAGCACCTCGGTCGTCGCCCGGACCTTCTTGTCGTCCTTGTCGTCGGCCTTGTGGAATTCGGAGATCAACCCGCCGTAAACGCTTTGACCACCGTATTCGAAGGCCGGGTTGTTGTAATACTCGTAGGTCAGGAGGGCGCCGAGCGTATGACGCGCCGTGGACCCGTGGTGTAGCTCGATTCCGCCGAGCGTTCCCCGTGCGGTCAAGAGCGACAGCCGCCCGCGTTCACCCTGGCTCGCCTTGTCCGATAACTCGGCGTTGAATTCGAAGTGGGAAAACGGTTTGGAGCGCACGTCGGTCGCGAGGTCGCCGTAGCCGAGGTGGAAGTGGGCGACGGCTTGATCCACGGCCTGCGAGCCGCTGAAGGAATTGTTCACGGCGATGCGCCGGTACCCAACATCGAGCAGTCCCTGATCATGGCTGGGCCGCCAATCCGGTGGGTTGGGCCCCACGTGGGATACTTCACCGTCGAGGAGACGGTTGAACCCGCGTACGGGGTCCAGCAGTGTCGCAAAGATCTCCCGCCACGTTCGCTCGGACCCGGTGGCGCGGTTGTCCAGCACGAGGGAGGAAAGCCGATAGAGCGACTCGCCCAGCGTAACGCCGCCGGTACCCGTGTTCAGCAGATCATTGGCGGAGGGGGCGAACTGTTCGGCGAACAGCTCCCACATAGCACTGCCGCCGTAGGCCCAGGGGACAGAAGCCCAGAAGCTGTATCCGTTAGTCCGGGCACTATTGAAGTACAGATTGCCGTGATAGGGGTGGCCGAACTGGTTGGCGATGAAGTGATCGTTATCCCATTGCCACGGGTTCTCGAGGTTCTCCTCCCATGACTGCAGGCCGACGCGGGCCCACTCCTTATCGCGAATCACGTTGTTGACGGTGAAGGGGATGAGCTGGACGATGAAGAGCTCGCCTAACGCCCGGACGGGGCGCGTGCGGGTATGGAGCGTGTCGGCGGCGGTTCGACTGGGGAGTGCCGCGTCGGCCACGGACGAGAGCTGTTGGGCCGATCCGGTGCTGGCCGTGCCAACGAGGACGAAGAGCAGGACGCGAACTCGCACGCTCTCACGAAACGGTGAAAGCCACGACCCCGGCCATTGGACCAAGAGGTACGCGCGGCCTGTTACCTATTCATCGATTGGGGAGTCGCGTCCCAGCTTCAATAGCGCTCCTTCACATACTTGTACGGATAGTCCGGCTCGCGATAACCGCGCGCCTTCTGCCGGTTCGGGAGCTTCACCTTCGCGCGCGGCGCTTTCTTGTACGGAATGGCGTCGAGCAGGTGGGCGATGATGTTGAGGCGAGCGCGCCGTTTGTCGTCCGAGCGGGCTACGTACCACGGCGCGTACGGTGTGTCACTCGCCTTGAACATCTCGTCGCGCGCCCTGGAGTAGTCGTACCACCGGCTATACGATTCGAGATCCATGGGCGAAAGCTTCCAGATCTTTCGCCCATCCTCGATCCGCGACTCGAGCCGGCGCGTCTGCTCTTCTGGGCTCACTTCGAGCCAGTACTTGATGAGGGTCACACCGGACTCGACGATGGCCTTCTCGACCTGCGGCACCGCCTCCAGAAATTTTTCGACCTCCTCCTCGCTGCAGAACCCCATGACGCGCTCGACCCCGGCGCGGTTGTACCAGCTGCGGTCGAAGATCACCACCTCTCCGGCCGCCGGCAGGAGCGGGACGTAGCGCTGCAGATACATCTGGGTTTTCTCCCGCTCGGTCGGCGCCGGCAAGGCGATGACGCGGAACACGCGCGGGCTCACCCGCTCCGTAATGGCCTTTATCGTGCCTCCTTTGCCGGCCCCATCGCGGCCCTCGAAAACGATGCAGACCTTGAGGCCCTTGTACTTGATCCACTCCTGGAGTTTGACCAGCTCGACGTGCAGCCGCTCGAGCTCGCGTTCGTACTCCTGGCCCTTGAGTTTCTTGTTCGAATCGGCCTCGGCCTTCGCCATGGTTAGACTCCTCTCCCCGCCAGCGCCCCGTCCGCGCTCCGCTCGTCACTGACGGTCGAGCCCAGGTATCTCGCCACGGCAATCTCCAGGTTGAAGTGCATGCGTTCCCGCCCAAGTGTCCGTTGCAGTGAGCAGATGGATTCATCGCATCAGCATGAACAACCGCTGCGAGCGGAGGACCGGAGATTGGGCCCCCTTCATGCTCTCTCGGAGCTGGATCAATGGCGTCTGATCGACGCGTATCAGGCCGCGACGCGGCCGGTCAAAATCGAGTACGACAAACGCCACAAAGAGGATCAGGAGATTGAGCCCGAGCGCGAGGCCCACGTGACGTTGTCCGGCTTGTCCCAGCGCATGGCCGGTCACGGCCCCGCACAGGACGAGCGACAGTCCCAGCAGCCAAACCACCGACGCCGGCATGTGATAGCGCCTCAACCATTCCCGGGTCGTGGAGAGATCGATCACCTCGTTAGCGGCGGGGACGATGGCACTGGTGAGCGCTAGGTCATGGTCGGCGCTCACCGCGTGCGCCACACCGGTCCAGAGCTCGTCGAGCGTGGCATGCATCCCGGTTGCGAGCCGCTCAAACTCCTGCGGATCGAGGCCTCGTTCGAAGCTTTCGATGCGCATGTCGGTGTAGCGGCGCAACGCAGTACGGATTTGACTGCTCGCAGGCTCGGCAACGAGACCAGCGCGCAAATAGCAGGTGCCGATGGCGTTGGCCTCGTCCATGACCAATCGCGAGCGGTCGTTATGCCGATTGCTCGTGATGGCGAAGGAGAACCCCAGCAACAACGCGACCAGCCCGAGTGTGCTCGTCCTGAGCGCGCTTAGGATGTCCCGCTCGGAATCCGACACTTGGTGCGAGCGACCGTAGCGAAAACCGAGCTCGCCGGCTCCGAGCGAGAGCAGGAAGATCGCGAGGACCGGGATCCAGATCGGCCAATCGTAGATGGCGTGCATGTCACTTCACCGGAAGCAGCGGGGTGATGCGGCGTCCCCTTCCTTATATAACGAGCGGCTGGTGGCCTAGAGTCCGATGCGGTAGTTCGCCATCCACAGAAACGACTTGCGGCCGATGAATCCGAACTCCGCCCGCAGTCCCCAGTGCCGTCCAACGTCGAACGTGCCGCCGACGACGAGGTTCCACGGATCAGCCAGCTTCTTGTTGAGGCTGTAGTTGACCACGGTCGTGTCGAGCCGGCCTTGAAGCCGCTGCACGAAGTTGTCGACGACTGCTTTCTGGGCGGGTGTGAGCCCCTGGTACCAGGGCGTGCTCTGGTAGTTGTTGAACAGCGTGTCCACCCCCGGCGGAAGAACGTCCGCGAGGTTGATCGATCCCGACGTGCCGGTCTTCAGCGACTGAAACATGGTTCCAACCCAGAAGGTGGTGCGCATTCGCTTCGCGCGCGCGCCCACCCGGAAGGCCTTGCCGTAGCGCATGCTCAGCACGTTCACAGGCACCGGTGCGTCGAGCAGGCTGGAGAACGCCCACTGATGATTGTAGTCGACGACCACGAAATTGCGGCGGAACCCAAACGCGCCGGTGAGCCCGAGTCCGAAGTTGCTCCCCTTGAACTTCGCGACGGACGTGAACGGCACCGGAGTCGCGAGGTGAACGGTGGTCTGCGCCGGTCCAGTGCCCAGCATGGTGTAGACGTTGAGGAAGGGGAAAACCCACAGGTCCACCCGCGTATTCCAATTTGTGAGCTTCGCTTCTGCTCCGGAGAATGTGATGAAGTCCACCGGCTGCGGCGGCGCGTTGAAGCCGAGTCCCAGATTGGAGATGAGCAGGTCCTGATTCGCCCCGAAGCCACCGACGTTGAAACCGAGGGGATTCGGGAGATCGAACCCGCGCTCGATCGCTTTGCGGCCCCAGATCGGGAAGATCTGATGATAGGTCGCGAGCACGCTATCGCGCTCCGCCTGGGTGAGGGCGAGATCGGGGTTCTGGGCGGCGAGGCCCAGGGGGACGAGCAGCGCCACCATCCCGATCGGGATCCGGTTCATTTCTGCGTGCTCTTTGGTCCACCGATCGGCAGTCCGAATCCGACCGCGAAACTGTCGTTCGCGCCCGGCGCGTCGCTCAGCGCGTCACCGAACGAGTGGTACCACGACACGCGAATCCGCGTGCTGCGAATGCCGAGACTGGGTGCGAGCGCGAATTCTCCGAGGAGGTTGACGCCGGTGTCCCAGCGGTTGACGCGCGACCAGAGACTTTGCGCGTAGGTGAGATCGTCGGTGCGGGTGATTGTGCCGATGTAATGATCCTCGGCCTTCACCACGTATCCGATTTGCGGCCCCGCGGCAAAGTGGAAGCGGCCGGCCTTCACCTTGAGCAGCAGCGGCACCGCGATGTAGCCCAGTCGTCTGGTCACCGAGACATTGCTCGCCGCGGCAAAGGCGCTATCGACGGCGGGCGCGCCGGTAGGAACGAAGGGCAGTGACTGTGCCCCCGCGGGCACCTTGAACGTGAATTCCGGCTGCACCGACAGGCGGGTGTTGAGCTTCACTTCGAGGAACCCACCCAGGTCCCAGGACCTCAGGCGTTCGGCGCCGGACAAATCGGAGAGGGTTGTCCCGACGACGTCAAACTTGATCCCGCCCTGCACGTTCGCCGAGGCGAACTTGTCGCCGAAGAGCAGCACCAGCAGCGCCTGGGGCGACGCGACGTCCAGCGGCGCGGCACAGGCCAACGCCAGCAACCATGCCGTGCGGCTCACGCGACTCAGCCGAACGGCCCGGCATGAAATAGGATGCCGACAATGGCGCCCAGACCGAGCAGCAGGAGGAGCCCGGCGGTGATCAGGACGAGAGAGGGTGGAAATGCGCCCTGACCGCGAATCAATCCGTCCGCCGTCATCTCGCTGCGGGTGTCGCGCAGACCCCAGATGAACCGGACGTGGTACACGATCCCCAGGCCGAGCAGCAGGATTCCGAGCGCTACGAGCGCCGCACCGAGGTTGCCCGGGTCGCGCCCGCTCCCCGGGAGTGTCCAGGACTGTGGCAGCCTCCGGAAGAGCTGGTCGATTGCGAACCCGAAGCCGATGAGCGCGAGCGAGGTGCGAATCACGGACAGCAACGTGCGGTCGAGGCTCATCCGCGTTCGCTGAAACGACATGCCAGTTCGGCGCGAGGCGAGCTCGGTGGCAATATGGCCCGACTCCGACGCCGCCGTGACGCGTGGCTGGGAGACGTCCTGTGGCATGGCTCGGCAATGTTCGGCTCGCGCGAGCCCGCACTCCATGGGACTTTAGGGCAGTGACCTCAATGCTTGCCGGAGTTGGACGCGGCCATGACGCGACTGATCGCCTCGAGTAATGCGGTTTCCTCGAACGGCTTGCGCAGATAGGCGTGTCCCTTGGCTTCGATGCGCTCGCGCATCGCGGCGTCGTCGTGCGCGGTGATGAAGACGATCGGAAATCGCACGCCCGCGTCCGCCAGGTAGGCTTCGAGGTCGAATCCGCTCATCCCCTCGAAATGCACATCGAGGACCAGGCACTGCAGGCTCCAGGACGGGTGGGTCTCGAGGAACTGCTCCGTCGACGCGAACGATGCCACGCGCAATCCCGCCGCGCGCAGCAGCCGCCCCAGCGACTTCAGGACCGACGGATCGTCGTCGATGACGCCGATAAGCGGGGGCTGCGGGGGCTGCGGGGGCGACGTGGGAGGCAATGACTGTCCTGTTGAAAGGCCCTGTCCGGCGCGCAACGCGGCGGGACAGGGCCAGAGTACTGCTGAAACTACAGGCTGCGTATGTGACTTTAGGTCAACCTTACTCCACACGCCGCACCGGGCTCGCCGCGGCGGGCGGCAAACCCAGCCGGTCGGCCATCCGGACCAGATCGGCGACCGAACCCGCTTCCATTTTCTTCATGATGCGCGCGCGGTGCACCTTGATCGTGCGCTCGCAGGTACCCAGCCGTCCCGCGATCTGCTTATTGAGCATGCCCGTCACGACCAGCGCGAACACCTGGTTCTCGCGCGGCGTGAGTCGGTCCTGCCGCGTCGTGAGCACGGTCATCACCGCGTCCAGGCGGCGCATTTCCGCATCGAGCGTGAGGCCGCGCTCGACGGCCGCCAGCAACTCTTCCTCGTCGATCGGCTTCGTGAGAAAGTCGACGGCGCCGATCTTCATGGCCCGGACGCTGGAGCTGACGTCGCCGAATCCCGTGGAGAAGATGATCGGAATCGTCGCCCCGGAGCTGCGCAGCGATGTTTGCAGATCGAGCCCGCTGACGCCGGGCATGCGGATGTCCAGAATCAGGCACTGCGGGCCCCCTTCGGGCGTCTGCGGGCGCCCCAGAAAATCCCGGGCTGACTCGAAGGTCTGTACCCGGTACCCGACCGAGGTCAACAGGCGCTCGAGGGATTTGCGGACGGAGGCATCGTCGTCCACGACGAAGACCCGCCCACCGGTGATTGGCTGGAGCCCGTCCTTGTGACGCGGTGCGGCGGACGGCATCGGGGAGCGCGGGACAGACCTGACGGCGCTGCTCTGTTTCATGAAGTCTCCTTTTCTGGGGCGATGGGCAGCGCGACGTGAAACGTCGCCCCTACGTCGGAGTTATTGGTCGCCCAGATGCGACCGCCGTGACTCTCCACGATCGAACGCGCGATCGTGAGTCCCATGCCCAGCCCATCGGGCTTGGTGGAAAAGAACTGGTCGAAGAGGTGATCGAATTGCTCCGGCGGGATTCCCTTGCCGGCATCACGAACCGAGATGACGCAGCACGCGTCACTCCCCGCCCGGGTCCGAATGATGAGACGGCGGTCGAGCGTGGCCGTATCGGCCATCGCCTCGAACGCGTTCATCATGAGATTGAGCAACACCTGCTGCAGCTGGACGACATCGAACTGCACCTTCGGCACCGGCGCCTCGAGGTCGAGCACCAGCGTCACGCGGCGCAGCAGGAAATCGCCATGCAGCAGCCGGCCGACCTCGCGCACGATCGCATTGGGATCGAGCAGCACCAATTCGACATCGTGGTTGCGCAGTAACGCGCGCATCGCGTGAATCAGCTCGCCCGCGCGCCGGTCGTCGGCGTCGATATCCTCGATGATGGCACGGACCTCGTCCATCGGCGGATTCGGCGTCGCGAGGAAGCGGCGGGCCGCCTGCGCGTTGGCGAGAATCGCCGACAGCGGCTGATTCAGCTCGTGCGCGAGCGACAGGGCGAAGCCACCGAGCGTGCTCACGCGGGCGAAGCGCGCAAATTCCTTCTCATGGAGAGCATCGAACACCACCGCGGCGCCTTGCTTGACCCCGCCGTTGCCGGCCGCGGGCGCACCATTGCTCGGGGTCTTCACCGCCGTGGCATCGCGTGAGGTCACCATCCGCGCCAGCATGGCACCGACGAATTCGAGCCGCTCGACCAGCGTGAGGGACCAGGACCGCGCCGCGCCGGTGCTCAGGGCCAGCGCCCCGAGGACCGCGCCGTTGTGGCGCAGCGGCACGAGCACGGCCGCCTCGATTCCGTTGCGCCGGAACGCCGGACGGTCGCTGGCGAGCGCCGGCGGCAACACGTCGAGGCTGCAGAACCGCACGACCACGCCGCGCGCGACGAGCTCGGTGAGCGCGGGGAAGTCGGCGGTAGGGTAGGCGGACGCCGTTCCCCACGCGGCACCGAGCGTGAGCGGCCTCACGCCGTGATGGCCGTTGACCGCGGGCACCAGGCTCACGCGATCGACGTCCAGGCACGTCCCAAGTCGTTGTAACCAGCGCGTGACTGTCGCCGAACGATCGGTGCCGCCGAGCATGGTCACGCTCGCCGACAGCTCCGACACGAGGATCTCGAAATCGAGACCCCGTTGCAACAAGCGCTCGACGTTGCGCTGGCGGCGCCGCTCGAGGATCAAACCGACGATCAAGAGAGCCTGCGCGGCGACCACGGTGGCTTCGAGGAAGTTGGGACGAACGGCGACCGCCTGGGTCAACCCGGTGAACGCACGGCGCCCGTCACTACTGGATACGGGGGATGCGTCAGGGCTGGGTCCCGCGGATCCGAGGAGCATCAATACCGCCGTACGTACCAACCAATGCGTCAATGGCATAGTCCTGGGCGGATTCTACGGACGCCCGGTTACTTAGTGAGATGCACCCTGTTTCCCTTTAGGTCAATACGGAATTCCCCGTATAACTGTCACAGTCGTATGACGTTTGGCGCGGTGTTGTTTTGATGGTTCTTTGACCAGCGATGCTCTTTTGTTCGGCTTGTGCAATGATTTCGCGGTTGGCCAAAGGTCTAATAGCTGCCCCCTCCCGGCCTGCTGATGATACGCCAATCAAACCCTCGAGGGATTGTATGCGGATGAAATCTGGTGGTCTGCGGTTCTGCGTCGGCGCGCTCTTCGTCGTCCTGTGGGCGGGTTGCTACCCAGGCGAAATCGACTCAGCCTCGCAAACCGACGTCGTGCTCACCTTCCACAAGATAGGCGCTGATTTCAAGGTCAACAACACGCTCTCCATGCCCGATTCGATCGTGGACATCAGCAAGGCCGCGGGCGCGAGCAGCTCTTTGGATCACCAGTACGACGCGCAGATCCTCGCCAAGATCCAGCAGCAATTCCAGGCGATCGGTTACACATTCGTCAATCCGGCCACGACAAAGCCGGACGCCGTCGTCCTGGTCGCCGGCATTACCGTTGACAACTACCAGGCGTGGGCCGGTTACCCCTGGTGGGGCTACTGGGGCTGGTGGGGCTCCTGGGGCTATTGGGGTTACAGCGCTTCGTCGGCAGGGTCGTCGTCGTGGTACTACCCCTGGTCTCCGGTCGTCGTCACGAGCTACAAGTCGGGCACGCTCTTCATCAACCTGGTGGATCCCGACATCCCTCCGCCGCAGGCGGGGCAAGCCGTTTCGATCTGGGGTGCGGCGCTCAACGGGATGCTGGAAGGGACAAGCACCGAGATTCTGTCGCGCATCGCCACCAACATCACCCAGGCGTTCGCACAGTCCCCTTATCTCTCGACGCAGTGAGGACTGCCATGCGTATTCGAATTCCGATCGCAGCACTTGCACTGCTCCTGCTGCCCGGCGTCGTGGTCGCGCAGGGTCGGAGCAAATGGTTCGGGCTGACGTGGAGCATGGCGAGCCCCATGCAAAACAGCAAAGATTTCGTGAGCGACTATAGTTTCCGGGGACTGGGTCTCGAGTGGCGGCAGCTGAGTGGTACCACCTCGTTCGGGCTCGCCCTCAACTGGAATGCCATGAATGAGGAATCGTTCCGCACGTCGACGGCGGATCAGGCCGACCTGACGGGGACCCAGTTCCGCTACATCAACGCGTACTCGATTCTGTTGTCGGGGCACAAGTATCTCGGCCAGGCCGGCGGCCCGCGCCCCTTCATCGGCGTGAAAACGGGCACCTATTACATCGATCGCCGGACGGACGTGGGTCTCTGGCGGATTTCAGATAACAGCTGGCATTTCGGGGTCGCGCCCGAGCTCGGCTTCACCGTGCCGATGGCCGGCAACCTCCAGTACGAATCGTTCTACACGACGGTCCGGTACAACTACGCACTCGCGGCGGGCGACGTACCGTACCAGAGCTGGCTCTCGGTCGACATCGGCTTCGCAGTTCGCCGGTAAACGCACGACGTTGCGTGGCGGCGCTCTCTAGTGAATTTCGGGGAGCGCCGCTACCACCTTCAGCTCCAGCACCCGATTCAAAAACCCATCCAGCTGGAAGAAGTGCGCCACGGTCTTGGCGGGGAGCTTCTTGGCGAATTTGTTGAACGTGCTCTTGTTCAGCTTGACCCGCTGCTCGTCGATGTCGAACGCGCGCTTCATCAGCTCGCGCGCCTTGGCGTCGCTCAGGCTGTCATACGCCGCGACATAATCCCTGATGAGCTGCACGCGCTGATCCCACAGTTTCGCCGTTTCCGCCTCGTATTCCCGGTACATGGGCCAGAACACCTGAGCCTGCGAATCGGGCAGCGCGAGCGCGCGGCCGATGAGCTCGGCCTTGTTCGCACGCACGTCGGAGCGCAGCAGCGCGATCGCGTTGGCCACCGAGGTGTCCTGTGCCGGTGCCTGCAAGACGGCGACGAGGAGAAAGCTGAGCAGCATGGCGAGCTCCTGGCGTTGGAATTAAAACGCTTCGGTGAAGTTGAAGTAGACGCCGCTGGAATTACGGCCAAAGCCGACATCCACACGCACGTTCGAGCGGGGCTGCAGCTCGAAGCGGTAGCCGACGCCACCGTTGGGGATGATGCCGTGCAGGTTTTGGAGATCCGCTCCCAGGGCACCGCCTCCCACCCAGGCCACGAATCCGTGGCGCGATAGCTTGCCATTGCTCCGCATGAACATTTGCCGGTACTCGGCAAGCGCGATGAGTGTCGAGCGATCCCGAAAGCGACCTTCGACGTACCCGCGCAAGTCGTAGCCCGTACCCACGAGCGACAGTTCGGTCCACGGTACGTCATGCGCGGCAATGCGCGATTTGACCTGCCAGGCGAGGGTGCGACCGCCGCGTCCGAGGGTCAGGTATTGGCGATAGTCGAGCAGATAGGTCTGATAGACATTGTCTCCGCCCATGAACCCGCCGAACGACATTGCTGTCAGTGCCGCATAGACGCCCGTCCAGGCGTTCGCGGCGACATCTCGGCTGTCGTACTGCAGCACGCCGCCAATGCCGTCGTTTCTGTTGTTGGGTCCGTGAGCCATATAAGCCGGATCGGCGGCCATCGTCGGGTTCACCTCGGTGGCAATCGTGTGATTCCATTCCACCGCACCGCCGATCAGAAAGTGCTTCGCGACGCCCCAGACGACCGTCGGGGCGAACTTGAACCATTGCCGGTGGTATTTCGTGCTCGCGTCCCCGCTCCAAGGCTGGAGCCCGGCATCGAAACCGACCCCCCAGTAGTTGTCTGGCATGTCCTTGTACGAGAGGGCGGCATTGATGCGCAGCTTGTCCTCCAGCCAGAACGACGACAGCGACACGCTCAGGTTGATCGCGCCCGTCGTCGAATACGAGATCGTCGACGACAAGGTCGAGCGTTGCACGCGGAACGGATTGAGCCCGGTCTTCCAGGACATCAGCGCGCCGCCGGCGACGAGAAACTGCATTTCCGGATTGTAGGCGGGGGCGAGCAGCGGCGTGAAGCGGAAGCGACCGCTATCGGGCGGTGAGACGCTGGGCGGACCGCTGTCGGCCCGGAATACCGGTTCCTGCGCAACGCTGGTCAGGGCAACCAGCGGAAGCAAAAGGCACAGCACGCGAAGAGTGTCGCGGCGCGCCGTGAATCAGACTATCGCACCTAAGGGTAACGCCCCGCATCAACCCAACGTCCACACGTCGTGGCTGCTGCCGTTGCGCCGCAATACAAGATGAAACGTCGCGCCGCGGTCGGCGTTGTTGACCGCCCACAGCCGGCCGCCGTGCGCCGAAACGATCGTGCGACAAATTGACAGACCGAGACCCAGTCCGTGGCGCTTGGACGTGAAGAACGGCTCGAACACCTGCTCCTCTTTTCCCTCCGGAATGCCGACGCCCTGGTCGGCGACGGAGATCCGCACGGCGCCGAGCGTGCCGCTCGTGACGATGGAGACGCTGCGCGCCTCGCGCGGTTGCTCGGCCATCGCATCGCACGCGTTGAAGAGCAGGTTCATCAGCACCTGCTGCACCTGGATGCGGT
Organism: Gemmatimonadota bacterium; assembly: GCA_003221895.1. Classification (GTDB taxonomy): domain Bacteria; phylum Gemmatimonadota; class Gemmatimonadetes; order Gemmatimonadales; family GWC2-71-9; genus 20CM-2-65-7. Next base: position 83,293 of record QHUJ01000115.1, read on the forward strand.
CGGCGGGGACGTGCGCCAGCGCCGGCGCGAGCGCGGTATGGACGAGCACCTCACGCCGGATCAGCTCGCTGTGGAGCAGCTCAACGACCTCGCGCACGACCTCGTTGACGTCGAGGGGCTGGAGCTGCAGCTCGCCGCGCTTGAGCAGCGCCTGCATCCGGCGGATCACCTCGCCCGCGCGCCGGTCATCGGCAACGATGTCCTCGAGAATGTTGCGTACCTCGGCGGAGTCGGGCGGCTTGCGCGCCATGAGCCGCTGGCCGGCGCGGGCGTTCGCCATGATCGCCGCGAGCGGCTGGTTCAGCTCGTGGGCGAAGGCGGCGGAAAGCTCGCCCAGCAGCGCCACACGACTGAGGTGCGCCAGCTCGGTGCGCTGCGTCTGCAGCTCCAGCTCCGCGCGGCGCCGCTCGGTGATGTCGCGAATGACGACGAGCACGCACGGCTCATCCATCATGACCACCGATTGCGCCGTCACGACGGCCCGGAACACCGCGCCGCGGCGGCTGCGCAACAGCACCTCCATCTCCTGGAGTTGCTCATCGGATGCCAATCTCGCCTTGAACCGGCTGGCTTCGACGTGATGCAGAAACAGGTGCAGATCCTCCGTCGACTGCCCAATCGCCTCCGCCCTCGTATGCCCAAACATTTTCTCCCACTGCACGTTCACGTCCACGATGGCGCCGTCGCTGCGGTGGACGATGACCAGCGCGTCCGGGCTCGACCGGAACGCGACGGCAAATCGCTCCTCGGAACGGCGCAGCGCCTGCTCGCCATGGCGTCGCTCGGCCACGGCCGCGCCGATCGTCAATAACGGAATGGACGTCACGATCAGGAAGAGCTGCACCGACAGCGCGTTGGCGTGCGCGGACGTGGCATCGAACGGCCGGTGCCCGTGAATCGCGGCCCACACGGCGAAGAGCGCCATGACCAGCACGCTCGCACCGGCGCCGCCCGGCCCGAAGCTCACCGCTGCCCAGAGTAGGAATGGCAGTGGCGCGTACAGCAGCGCCACCGAAGCGTTCTGCGGTGCGATCGTGCCCGTGAAGATCACGATGCAGACACCCAGCAGGCCCACGCTCAGGAGTACGGCTTCGACGGACCGCCGCAGCGGAATCTCGCGCATTCGGTCGAGCCGAGCCGTCGCGGTATGCACGATGACCGGCACGAGCGCGATGGTTGCCAAGGCATTCGACAGGAACCGGGTACGCCAGACCTCCCAGTAGCCCGCAGAGCCGAAGTGGTTCCACATGACGAAGGCCGCGTCGAGAAACGACGACAGGAACGGACCGAGCAAGACGCCGCCCAGGACGAACAGAACCACCCGCCGGAATGTGTCCAGCCGCGCTTGCCGGTCGAACAGACGGATCGCGCCCGCGGCGATCAACGCCTCGGTGCTGTTGCTGATGTACCAGGACAGGACCATCGTGACCGGAATGCCGTGCGACAGCTCGCCGGCCAGGTGCGCCGGCAACGCGGCGAGCAGCATGATCCACCAAGCGCGCGTCGGCGTGAGCAGGAGGGCAGCGAGCAGGATTGCGTTGGGAGGCCACAGCGTCGAAACCGGTTGGGTCGTCATCGTGAGGGCAAGACCGATGCGGACGCCGATATAGTAGGCGACGGCGACGATGGCCATCGCCCGCAGCGTGCGCCCACGTGACCATCCGGGCACGGCGAAGACGGACAACATCAGGCGGTAGGATGGCTGGCGGGCCTCGATTTGGCCAGTAGTACGCATTGACCTTTAGGACAATGACTCGCCGCCGGCGATGGAACGAAGGGGCAACTTGCTGGGTCCTCCGGGCCGTCCGATTGTCCGCAAGGTGACGCATACTCCTTTACCAAGGACGGCCTCCGTGCTCCGTATCTCACGCATTGCAGCCGCATTCGCCGTGGTGGTCATGCTGGCCGCGGGCGCTGCGGGTACCCTACCCGCGCAGAAAAAAGTCTCGCTCTTCGCCATCGGCGGCTACTACATCGCGAGCGACTTGTGGGCGGGGGTGGGAGCTAACACCAACAATAAGGTGGTACTGGACGACTCCCCGACGTTTGGCGGGCGCCTGGTATTCATGTCGCAACCGCGGTTTGGCGTCGAGCTCAATTACATGCGCGCCGTTTCCAATCTCCATACCACAAACCCGGCGAAGCCCCTGGAGGGGAATGTCAGTCTTGACCAGATCGACATCAGCGGTCTCTACGCGGGGTACAACGGCACTGGCCGCGGCTACCTGAGCCTCGGCCTGGGCACCACGGCCTTCACACCTCACATCCAGGGTGTGAACGGATCATCGCAGTGGCGTTTTGCGTGGAATGTCGGCGTCGGTTTCATGGCCGATGTGGGAAAGTCAATGATCGCGCGAGTCGACGGTCGCTACCGCGGGACCACGACGAATCGCCAGACCGGGTCCAGCTCGTACTGCGATGCGTTCGGCAACTGCTACGGCTACGCCTCGATGGTGTACTCGAGCGGTGAGGTAACGGCGGGACTCGGCTTTCGTTTCTGAGGTTCGGCCGTGCGGTACCGCCCGCTCTTGCTCCTCCCCGTCGTCGCGTGTTCTGGTGAGCCGAGCGGGCCTATGCGCGCACCTTCTGTCTCGCGCACATCGAAATCGGAGACCACGGCGTCTCGGTCCGCCTGCCGGGTCACCGCTATATTGGTCGGGTGACCAACCGTACTCGTAGACAAACAGTCGTAGTCGACGTCGGCGGCGTGATGGTGGGCGGCACCCACCCGATCGTCGTGCAATCGATGACCAACACCGATACCGCGGACACCGCGGCGACGGCGGCGCAGGTGCGCGCGCTGCACGCGGCCGGCAGCGAGCTGGTCCGGGTGACGGTCAATACCGATGACGCAGCGCGCGCTGTCCCGGCCATCGTGGCCGAGGTCGACGTTCCGATCATTGGCGACTTCCACTATAACGGCCATCTGCTGTTGACGAAGCATCCCGCGTGTGCCCGCGCCCTCTCGAAGTATCGCATCAACCCCGGCAACGTCGGCACCAAGCGCCGCGACGACAACTTCCGCACCATCATCCAGGTGGCGATCGACGAGGGGAAGCCGGTTCGCATCGGCGTGAACTGGGGCAGCCTCGATCAGCAGCTGCTTACCGGGATGATGGACGCGAACGCTGCGCTCGCTGAGCCGCGTGATGCGCGCGACGTCACGATGGACGCCATGGTCGAGAGCGCCACGCGATCGGCCGAGCTGGCGGAGCAGGCGGGATTGCCACACGATCGCATCATCCTGTCCGCCAAGGTTTCCGGCGTGCAGGATCTCGTCGCGGTGTACCGCATGCTCGCCGAGCGCGCCGATTATCCTCTGCACCTCGGGCTCACCGAGGCCGGGATGGGGACGAAGGGCGTCATCGCGAGCACCGCGGGACTGTCGATTCTGCTGCAGGAGGGGATCGGCGATACGATTCGCGTGTCGCTCACGCCCCGGCCCGGCGGCGATCGGACCGAGGAGGTTGAGGTCGCGCAGCAAGTGTTGCAGTCGCTCGGGCTGCGGAGCTTCACGCCGCAGGTGACCGCGTGCCCCGGCTGTGGCCGCACCACGTCGACGTTCTTCCAACAAATGGCGGAGGAGATTCAGAGCTACCTGCGCGAGCGGCGCGCCGGTTGGCAGGCGCGTTTTCCCGGATCAGAAGAGCTGCGCGTCGCCGTCATGGGCTGTGTCGTGAATGGGCCCGGTGAATCGAAGCACGCCGACATCGGGATCTCGTTGCCGGGGACGGCGGAAGAACCGAAGGCGCCGGTCTATGTCGACGGCGCGCTCAAAACCACCCTCAAAGGGGACAGCATCGTCGCCGACTTCCTGCGTATTCTCGAAGATTACGTCGAGACGCGGTTTGGATCAGCGAATCGGACTACCGAGCGGCACGTCGCGGTCGGGATGCACGAGGCAGATGTCCCCGTCCCCAAGAATCACGCCTAGCGTGAGCACTTCCGAGAAAAAATTGGCGATCTGACGTGGCGGAAAGTTGACCACCGCGAGGACCAGCCTGCCGACGAGATCCTTCGGATCGTAGTACTTGGTGATCTGCGCGCTCGAGTGTTTCAGGCCGAGCTCAGGACCGAAGTCGATCTTCAGCCTGTAGGCGGGCTTTCTCGCCTGGGGGAACTCGTCGGCTGACACCACCCGGCCCACCCGGATATCAATCCTTGCAAAATCGTTGTAGCTGATCTGGTCCATAACCCGCCCGGGATGTCTCCTTTTGAGGTCAAGCCGACGGCGCGCACGTGCGTGAGAAGGTTGGCACGTGCATTGCCCTTCCGCCACCGCGCGGGCCACTTCCACATTCACAGGACGGATATATGCGGCGGATCGGCATGGCGGTGCTGGGCCTGACGGTCATCACAACGGCTCCCCTCATTGGCCAACGTTCAGCACTTCGCGAGGTGAGCGAACGCGAGCGGGCCAGCTTCGGCTTCGATTTCACCATGGCACAACCGCAGGGTGAGTTCCGCCGCACCGGTAACATCGCCCCGGGCTTCTCCGGCTTTGGCGTGTTGGGTACGACCCTGGGGCTGCGGATCGATGGTGGGTGGATGGTCTACGAGAACCGCTATCAAGGGGCTGGTATCTCGACCACATCGCAAATCGCAACATTGGGTGCCGGCCCGCAACTCACGCTGGGCTCGGGGGCGCTACGGATCTATGGATTCGCGACAGTAGGCGGCGCGTGGTTCTTCAGCGACATCAGCTCCGGCGATTGCGGCTGCAGCACTTCCGACTTTCACATCACCGGCGACCTGACCACCAGCACATCGGCCGGTGGTGGCGCTCTTCTCTTCTTGTCGACCGGACACACGCCCATCGCCATCGATATCGGTGCGCGGGGCGCGCGTCATGACAATGTCAGGTACATACCGGTGGACGGTTTCACCAAGAATCCTGATGGGACGGTCACGGCCAAGTACGTGAGCACCCCCGTGATCATGCGGGTGCTGCAGATTGGCGTTTCGGTCGGAATCCGCTGAGGGTTTAGGGGGAGCCCGTACCGAGAATTCGATTCAAGTACCGCTCCGGGGCGGTCAAAAAATCCCGTGTGATCCGCACATGATCGAGATTCTCGTACGCCACCGGCTGAATTGGGGTGGCGTCGAAGTTATAGATCGTCGCGTTCGGGAATGCGAGCAGCATGGGAGAATGGGTCGCGATCACGAACTGCGCGTCTTGCGCCACCATCTCCGCGATCATGCCGAGTAACGCGAGCTGACTCTGAGGCGACAGCGGCGCCTCCGGCTCGTCCAGCAGATACAGTCCTCCCGGAACGAAGCGCGACTGAAACAACTTGAGAAAGCTCTGCCCGTGCGAGTTGGCGTCGAGATCGATGCCGTAGCGGCGCTCCATGTCCGCCAGCGACGCCCGCATCGGACCCTGCGCGAGTCCCATCGCGTAGGGTGATCGTCCTTCCGCCGTGTACTGCTTCTCGATCTCCGCGGCTTGCTGTTGCAGCTCGACGCGCTGCTGCGCGACGCGCTTGGTGAAACCGAAGAAGTCCTCGGCGCGCAAGAAGAATCCGCGGGTCGCGCGCTTGGCCCAGGCGAGTCGCAGCGCCTTACCGAGCCGGCGCTGAGCGGCGAGCGTCTCGTCGCGTTGCAAGTCGGCGCTTCCGATGGTGGGAAGGCGGGCTGCCGCGGCGATCCCCTCGAGCAGCGTGGACTTTCCCGAGCCGTTTTCTCCGACGAAAAACGTGACGGGCGTCTCGAGCGAGAGCTGGTCCAGGGTGCGAATTGCCGGAACGGTGAAGGGAAATGACCCCTCCTCCGCACCTCTACGACTGATCGACTTGAGGTGCACCGAGCTCACGGGCTCCAACATACCTGCTGAGGGAAGTGTATCAGGTCGCTTACAAGGTGTGATTTCCGGATGTCGAATCTGGTGCGATGGCAACAGTTAGAACTGTTCATACCGGGTATGGAATTTGCCCCCGGCGTCGGCTCGGAAGGAGGGATCGTCGTTCGTGTCCGAGCCCAGTCCAGTGACAGGTACACCCGTCGTCAGGTTGAATCCGCCGCTGCAGGCAGCCGGACCGGCGCCGAGGCCGACTCATGCCATCCTCTTGCCCGAGAACGATACTGAAGATGAGCTGCACGATCTCCCCGTGGCGGCACCAGCCCACCCTCGCATCAGACCGCGTCCAATCCCCAAATTGGCTTGGCACGCCTCGTTCGGCCGGCCAGCGGCCTACATCGCATCAGGCGTCATCGGCGCGGTGCTCGTGACGGTCCTATACGGCGGGTTCGGATCGCGCGGCGATTCGTCCGGCGGCAGAGCCTCGGACTCCTCGCCGGGCGTGGTGTCTCCGAGCGAGGCCGCGGCCTTCGATCGCCGCACGGATACGCTCTCACTCGCCATTGCGGCGTTTACGATGCGCGCGCGCTTGTACGATACGCGTCGCATGGGCTGCGCGGGGTTGTCCCGCGGGCTGCAACAGGTGGAGGACAGCTGGTTGGCGTACAACATCGCGCGCAAGGAGTCGCTGGCCGCGTCTGATTCGGTGCGCGACAACCGTGATCGATCGCTCTACGCCGACGTGCGCGCGGTAGAGCTGCGCTTCGAACGCTCATCCTGTCCGCGACCGTAGCGTGCGCTCTCGCCTGGCGGTTTTCGCGCTTGCGGTGCTCGCCGTCCCGATGACGGCGGGAAGGTTGGTCGCGCAAGCGCCGCCGCCGCTCGATAAGGCCGAGCTGATTCGCCTCCTCACCAATCCATTGTTCGCGCCGGACGAGGTCGCCGACGTGGTGCGGCGCAGCTGCTTGACGTTCCGGCCCACGGAGCGCGATTGGGCGGATCTCCGCAGCGCCGGCGCTGGCGGCGAAGTGATCGCCACTGCGGCGGCTTGTGAGAATCGCCGCGCCGCACCGCCGCAGGTTGCCGCCTCGCGCGAGGAACCGCCACAACCGATCACGGCTGTCGCGCAGCCGGCCGAGGTCGTCACGACCGCAGGGAATGCGGCCACGGTCCGCGTTCGTTTGAGTCGCGGGCGCACGCCCCTGAAGCGCACCACCCTGGCGCTGAGTGGAACGACGTCACTGGGTCTTTCGCGCGACGCTTCCGCCGTCACGGATGACAGCGGCGTCGCGGTGTTCCGGCTGCCGCCGGTTGGGAGGGCGGGGACGCATCAGTTCGAGATTCGCACGGGGTCCGGCGGCTCGTTACCGGGCCAGCCGGCGGTGCTGTACTCCGTCAAATCCGCTCGACCGGGTCGTTTGCGGCTGACACCCGATATCGTCGACTTCGGCCGGACCGGCGACTCGGTGGCTACCGTCGTCGCGATGGTCACCGATTCGCTCGGCAATGCGGTCACTGGTGAGCCCGTGGAGTTGAGCACTGGGAGCGGTGCCCCGGTATCGGTGGTGACCGACTCCGACGGGCGCGCCACATTTGTGCTCGGGCCCAATGCGGTGACGCGCGGCAGTGTCGCGCAGGTCCGCGTGCGTGGCCTGGCGGCCGTGGAGCTGGAGATTGCCGCAGCGGCCGGGCTGTCCGGCGTCAACACGGGTTTCCTGGCAATTACATCGAACCGCGCTGCCGTCGGCAGCGCGCTCGCCGAACCGTTGATCTTCAAAGCACGCACGGTGCAGGGGACTGCTCCGACGGGTCGCACCGTGCGCTTCCGTGCGTTAAACGCCCGCGTGAATCCCGAATCCGCCGTGCTCGACTCCACCGGACGGGTAGCAGTCGACGTGGTACTCGGGGTTCGCGCGGGTGAAGCAGCGGTCTTTGCGACGATCGACTCGGTCGAGCGGATCATGACGTTGCGCGCCGATCCCGGACCGATCGACACGCTGATCCTCGAGCACAATGGCGAGTCCGTGAACGGCCGGGCGATTGTCGTGCCGGTCGCCAAGCCGTTCGCCCTCCGCCTGCGGGCACACGACCTGTACGGCAACGAAACGTCCATGGACCCGCTCGGGCCGGCGCTGCGCGCGAGCCAGCAGCGGCTCAGCGGCAAGCAGCAGGATCTTCAGCTCATGAATCTCGACGCAGTCGATTCGGGGGTCGTCTTCACGCTGAAGGCCCAGCGGGTAGGCACCTACAACTTCGCCATCGGCAGCGGCATCAAGGCGATCGTCCGCATCGACGCCGTCCCGGCTCCCTGACAACAACCGACTAATCGGCTGCCGCAGGTTCCTCCACCTGGCGCCGCGCACGCCGGCCCAGCCGGTATTGGAGTGCGTCGAGGTAGGTGTAGACGACCGGCGTGATGTAAAGTGTGATCAGCTGAGAAAACGCCAGGCCTCCCACGACCGCGAGACCCAGCGGTCGCCGGGACTCGCCACCCGCGCCCCAGCCGATCGCGATCGGCAGCGTTCCCGTCAGGGCCGCCATCGTCGTCATCATGATGGGCCGGAACCGCACGCTGCACGCCTCGAGAATCGCGTCGCGCGGGGACTTGCCGTCGCGCCGTTCGGCATCGAGCGCGAAGTCGATCATCATGATCGCGTTTTTCTTCACGAGGCCCACCAGCATGATGATTCCCACGAACGCGTAGATGCTCAGCTCGGTACGAAAGATGAGCAGCGTGAGCAGCGCGCCGAATCCCGCGAACGGCAGGCCCGACAAAATCGTGAGCGGGTGAATGAAGCTTTCGTAGAGAATGCCCAGCACGATGTAGATCACGACAATCGCGAGCAGCAGCAGGAAGATCAGCCCCTGCTGGCTCGACTGGAACGCCTGCGCCGTGCCCGAGAATCCGGTGCTGATGGTCGAGGGCAGCGTTTGCCGCGCCGCCTTCTGGACGTCACTCACCGCCGCGCCGAGCGACACGCCCGGCGGCAGGTTGAACGACAAGGTCACGGACGGGAGCTGCCCGCTGTGGTTCACGCTCAAGGGGCCGACGTCATTGGAGGCCGACGCGACTGACGTGAGCGGCACGAGGTTCCCCTTCTGCGAACGGAGGTACAGCAGCTGCAGCGCCGAAGGGTCGCGCTGGTATTCGGGAAGCAGCTCGAGAATCACCCAGTACTGATTGTTGGGCGTGTAGATGGTCGAGACCTGGCGCGAGCCGTAGGCGTCGTACAGGGCCTGCTCGATTTGCTGCACGGTGATCCCGAGACTCGTGGCCCGGTCGCGATCGATTCGCACGCTCACCTGGGGATTCTTGATCTGCAGGTCGGTCGTCACGTCCTGCAGCGTAGGTATTCCGCGCAGCACGCGCTCCAGTTTGGCCGCGTTATCGTACAGCGCGTCGATGTCGGCGCTCTGCAACGTGAACTGGTAGAGGGTCTTGGTCGGCCGGCCGCCGATGCGGATCGACGGCGGCAGCGAGAGATAGGTCCGAATCCCCGGCACGCTGTTGAGTTTCGGCGCGAGCTCCCGCGCGATCTCGGCCGCCGGCAGGCGATCGCCGACCGGCTTCAAGCGGATGCTGAGCCGGCCCTGATTCATCGTGCCGCCGCCGACCGAGGACATGAAGTGCGCCACGTTGGGGTCGCGGCCCAGGATGTCGGCGACGGCGAGCTGATGGTCCCGCATCGCGTCGAAGGAGCTGCCCTCCAGGGTTTCGGTGGTGCCCTGGATCTGCCCTGTGTCTTCGGTGGGGATGAAGCCCTTCGGGACCAGCTTGTAGAGGACGACGGTGCCCGCGAGGATTCCGAGCGACACCAGCATCGCCGGCCCACGGCGGTCCATCACCCAACGCAGCGAACGTTCGTACCACGCGAGGCCGCGCTGATATACACGCTCGGTCGCTTCGTACCAGCGACCGTGCCGCTCCTCCTTTGGGGGACGCAGGAACCGGCTGCACAGCATCGGCGTGAGGGTGAGGGAAACGAATCCTGACACGAGAATCGCGACGCCGATCGTCACCGCAAACTCGTGGAACAGCCGGCCGATGATCCCGCCCATCAGCAGCACCGGAATGAACACGGCCGTCAGCGACAAGGTCATGGAGAGAATCGTGAAGCCGATTTCGCGTGCTCCGTCGAGCGCCGCCTCCATGGGCCGCTTTCCCATCTCGAGGTGGCGGACGATGTTCTCGAGCATCACGATGGCGTCGTCTACCACAAATCCCACCGACAGCGTGAGCGCCATCAGGGAGAGATTGTCGAGACTGTATCCCATCAAGTACATGACGGAGAACGTGCCGATGATCGAGAAGGGCAGGGCGAGGCTCGGAATGATCGTGGCGGATAGATTCTTGAGGAACAGGAAAATCACGAGCACGACGAGGCAGAGCGTGATGAACAGCGTGACCTGCACGTCGTTGACCGACTGGCGAATCGAGACTGAGCGGTCGTACAGGGTGTTCACTTCGACCGACGCCGGGAGTTGACTGGAGAGGGTCGCGACGGTTGCCTTGACCGCGTCCGCGACCTCCACGGTGTTGGTGCCGGGTTGGCGCTGAATCGCGAGCACGATGGCGCGCTTGCCGTCGTACCAGCTCGCGTTGCGTGAGTCCTGAACGTCATCCAGCACGCGGGCCACATCGCCGAGCCGGACCGGCGCGCCGTTTTCATACGTCACCGCCAATTGCCGGAACTCGGGCGCGCTAGAGATCGAGCCATCGGCGAGCACTGTGTAGGCTCGTTGCGGCCCCCAGAGCGTCCCGGTGGGAAGATTGGGATTGCCCGCAGAGACGGCTGCCGTCACCTCATCGAGCCCGATGCCGCGCGAGGCGAGTGCCTTGGGATCGACCTGGATGCGTACCGCGTACTTGGCCGACCCAAAGACCTGCACCTGCGCCACGCCGCTCACCGTCGACAGCCGCTGCGCGAGGAATGTCTCGGCGTATTCATCGAGCGCCTGCAGCGGCATGGTGGCCGATGTGAGAGTGAGATAGAGAATGGGAGAATCGGCCGGGTTCGACTTGTTGTACGACGGCGGCTGAATCCCCGGCGGCAGCTGCCGCAACGTCTTCGAAATCGCCGCCTGGACGTCCTGGGCGGCACCGTCAATGTCGCGCGAGAGCGTGAACTGCAGCGTGATGTTGGTGCCGCCCAGTGTGCTCGACGAGGTCATCGCGTCGATGCCGGCGATCGTCGAGAACTGTTTCTCGAGTGGGGTCGCGACGGCGGCGGCCATGGTTTGTGGGCTCGCGCCGGGGAGTCCGGCGGACACCGTGATCGTCGGGAAATCGACGTTCGGGAGGTCGCTGACCGGCAGCAGCCGGTAGGCCATCAACCCGAACATCAGAATCCCCAGCATCACGAGCGTCGTCGCGACTGGACGGCGGATGAAGAGCCCCGAGATGTTCACCGTACTCCATCAGCGCCGCCGCCACCGGCGCTCTCGGTTGTCGGTCCGCCGCGAATGTCCACCTTGGCATTCGGGGTCAGCCGCAGCTGGCCGTCGGTGACGACGAGGGCGCCGGCCGGGACGCCGGCGAGTACGGTCAGGCTATCGAGCGTGCGCTCCACGGTTACCGGCTGGGTGGTGGCGGTCCCATCACTGTTCACCACGAACACATAGGTACCCTGCTGTCCCTGCATCACCGCCTGACTCGGCACCACGACCGCGTCGTGCTGCATGCCGAGCACGAGCGTAATTCTCACGAACTCGCCGGGCCAGAGCGACCCGTCGCGATTCGGGAAGCGAGCCTTGAGCAATACCGTGCCGGTGGCGCTGTCTACCTGATTGTCGACGAACGAGAGCACACCTTCGACCGACGACGCTGAGTCGCGTGCTGGGATCGCGATGGCGGTGAACTGTTGATCGGGACGCTGGCGCACTGCCGGGAGGTTTATCGCGGGCACAGAGAAACGCACCAGGATCGGACGCATCTGGACGATCGAGACCAGCGGATCGTTGCCCGCGCGCACCACGTTGCCTTCATGCAGCAGGAGTCGCCCGGTGCGGCCGGGGATGGGTGCGCGCACGGTTGCGTACTCGAGATTGAGCCGAGCCAGCGCCGCGGACGCGGAGTCGGAGCGAACCGCTGCGGCCGCCGCGTCGGCTGCGGACTGCTTCGCTTCGTAGTCCTCCTGCGTCACCGTATTGGTTGACGCCAGAAGCTTGTAGCGCGCGGCCTCCCTCGCCGCGCTCGCGGCTTGCGCCATGTCGCGACCCAGCGCGCCTTCCGCTTGCAGCAACGCCGCCTGATAGGGGCGCGGGTCGATCTCAAACAGGATTTGACCCGCCGAGACTTCATCACCTTCGGCGAAATGAACTCGGAGGATCGTGCCGTTTACCTGCGGGAGCACAATGACGGACCGGATCGGTTCGACCGTTCCGTTCGACTCGAGCTCATAAGGAAGGGAACGCTGCTCGACGCGGGCGACACTGACGGGGACTTTGGGCACCGCCGCTCCCTGGCGTTGGCCGCACCCGGTCAACGCCGCGAGAACGGCGGTTGCGACAAGCGTGGTTCGGAATGGCACGACTTCTATACGCATACCCTACCCATGGCGTCATTTAGACCCGCAGGGCGGCTTTTTGGGTACCCCCCGGGCCCCGCTAAACGTAGCCTGTGGCATGCTTGCCCGCGTCCGATCTGCCGCCGTCCTCGGAATCGATGCGTATCTGGTCGAAGTCGAAACGGACATCGCGAACGGACTTCCTACGTTCGTGACCGTCGGTCTGCCGCAGGGTGCGGTCAAGGAAGGGCGGGACCGCGTCTCCGCTGCCCTGGCCAACACGGGCTACACGTTCCCGCTCAGGCGAATCACGGTCAATCTCGCGCCAGCTGATGTCAGAAAGGAAGGTTCAGCCTTCGACTTGCCCATCGCGCTGGGGATCCTGGCGGCGACTGAGCAGGTGGCGGCAGAGCGCCTGGAACGGATCGCGGTCCTCGGTGAGCTGGGGCTCGAAGGCGCCGTCCGGCCGGTGCGTGGAGCCCTGCCGGTGGCCCTCGCCGCCCGCGCCGCCGGCATCGAAGCTTTGATCCTGCCGCGAGAAAACCTTGGGGAAGCCGGTGTGGTCGAGGGTTTGCGGGTGCTTGGTGCCGGTTGTCTGGCCGAGATCGCGGACTTTCTGGACGGCAAAGGCGAGCTCGCCGCGGCCGCGATAGATGTCGCGCAGCTCTTCGCCGAGCGCGCCAAGGACGATGTGGATTTCGGCGAGGTGAAGGGCCAGCCGCATGCCAAGCGTGCCCTCGAAGTCGCGGCAGCCGGCGGGCATAACATACTGATGGTCGGACCGCCGGGATCGGGTAAGACGATGCTCGCCCGCCGGCTGCCGACGATCCTGCCGAAGATGAGCCTCGATGAGGCGCTCGACACGACGAAGATTCATTCCGTTGCCGGCACGCTGCCGCTGGGCGAGTCGCTGGTGGCGCGACGGCCGTTTCGCGCGCCCCATCACACCATTTCGGATGCCGGGCTGATCGGCGGTGGGTCGTATCCGCGCCCTGGCGAGGTCAGCCTGGCGCATGGCGGCGTGCTGTTTCTGGACGAGCTGCCCGAATTCCGCAAGAACGTGCTCGAGGTGCTGCGCCAGCCGATGGAGGATGGTGTCGTGACGATCGCGCGGGCGGCGATGAGCCTCTCGTATCCGGCGCGGTTCATGCTGGCCGCGGCGATGAATCCGTGTCCCTGCGGCTGGTTCGGCGATCCGCACCACACCTGCGCGTGCGGACTACTCGTGGTGCAGCGCTATCTCGCGCGCGTCTCCGGTCCGCTGCTCGATCGCATCGACATTCATCTGGATGTGCCGGCGGTGAAGTACAAAGCGCTGACAGGGGAGAGCGGCAGCGAGCCGAGTGAGGCGATGCGGGAGCGCGTCGATCGCGCACGCACGGTGCAACGCGAGCGCTTCGCGGGCCGTCCGGGGATCTATGCCAACGCGCACATGGCGCCGCGCGACATCCGCGCGCATTGCCAGGTCTCCGATGGCGCGGATGCGCTGCTCAAGACGGCGATTACGCGGCTGGGGCTATCGGCGCGGGCGTACCATCGGATTCTCAAGATCGCACGAACCATCGCCGATCTCGACGAAGCCCCCGCGCTCGAGCCGAAGCACGTGAGCGAAGCCATTCAGTATCGCAGTTTGGACCGACGTGGAGTCGCTTAGACGGCGCTGGGCTCGCCCGTCAGCTCCTGAACCGCCTTTGCAATCTGCTGCGGCTGTCCCACCACTACGAGCACATCGCCCGCCTCCAGGTTGAAATCGGCGTCCGGGGTGGCCAAGTCGCTGTCGCCGCGCCGCACCGCGAGAATCAGCGCGCCCGTCTTGGACCGCAGCTGCGTTTCGGCGATGGTTTGACCCACGGCAGGTGAATTGGCGTCGAGCATAATGCGCTCGACCTGCATCTGCGGGATCGCGCCGAAGGTTCCGGTCAGCGTGAACCGCGGCTGCTCGCCAGGCGGCGGACGCAAGGCTTGGTAGTGCGACGCCCGGATTGCGTTCACCAGCCGGCTGATTTCGTCGCGCGCCACGTTGTACTGGGCCAGCACGCGCGCGAAGATCTCGATCGACGTCTCGAATTCCTCGGGGATGACGACGTCGGCGCCGAGTCGAGTGAGCTCGGGGATCTCGACCACGTAGCGGGTACGCGCGATGATGTAGAGCTTGGGATTCACGTCGCGCGCCACGCGCACCATGCGGCGGGTCGCCGCGGGATCGGAGATCGCGATCACCAGCATGCGCGCCCGCTCGATCCCGAGCGCCCGCAGAATCTCCTCCCTCGTGGCATCTCCGTAAAATGCCGGTTCTCCCGCGGCCCGTGCCCTGCGAACAGTTTGCGCGTTCAACTCGACGATCAAGTAGGGTGCCTTGATGGAGTGGAGCGCGGCGGCCAGGTTGCGGCCGTTGAGGCCATAGCCGGCGATCACGACGTGATCAGTCACCGGATGCTCCACCGGCGCGAAACCGCGCGGCCGGAATCCTGGCAACAGACGATCGAGCGGCACCACTTTCTCGAGCGCATCGAGTATTGCCGGACCGCCGTGCAGCAGAAACGGGGTCACGAGCATCGTGATCACGGCAACGCCCAGGAACTGCTGATACAGCAGGTCTGGGAGCAGGCCGACGTTTCGGCCCTCCTTCGCCAATACGAACGAGAATTCGCCAATCTGTGAGACCGCGACGCCGGCGAGCAGAGCGACGCGACCGGAATACCCCATCAAGGCCGGGCCGACCGCCGCCGACAGCGTCTTGCCCGCCATGATCACGAGGACGGCGATCAGCGTAACGCCGATGTATGACCGGATCGTTTCGAGCTGCACCAGCATCCCGACGGCGACAAAAAACAGCGAAATGAAGACGTCGCGGAACGGCATGAGTTCGGCGAGCGCTTGCTGGCCGTAATCGGATTCGGAGATGATCAAGCCGGCGAGGAAGGCGCCGAGTGCGAGGGACGCTCCGGCCGCCGCGGTGCCCAGCGCCGTCAGCGTCCCGATGAGGATGACCGCGATCAGAAACAGCTCGCGGCTGCGTGTCTTGAGGATCTCCTTGAGGGCCCGCGGCACGATGGTTCGGGCGGCGAGCACCACGCCGGCCACGACGAGCGCGGCCTTCCCGAGGGCGACGAGCAGCCCGACGATGCCGCCTTCCGCCTTCCCGGCGAGAAACGGCAGCACCAGCATGATCGGCACGACACAGAGGTCCTGGAAGATGAGCACCGCCGTGGCCAACCGGCCGTGCGGCGCGTCGATCTCGCCCGAGTCCGTCAGCACCTTCAACACGATCGCGGTGCTCGAGAGGGCAATGAGGAAGCCGAGAAAGAGGGCGATGCGCCAGTTGCCCAAAAAGGCGAGCCCGGCGCCCAGCGTCGCGAGCACGGTGAAGCCCATCTGCGACACCCCGCTCGCGAGAATCTGCCCGCCCATTTCCTTGAGGCGGCTGAGCGAGAACTCGATGCCGATCGTGAACAGCAGCAGGATCACGCCGACTTCGGCGAGACCTTCGACGTCGTGCGGGTCGGAGACGAGGCCGAGCGCGTTGGGTCCGAGCAGGATACCGGCGACGATGAAGCCGGGCAACGCAGGAAGCTTGAAGCGGTAGAAAACCAGGACCACCAGCAGCGAACCGGCGAAGATGACGGCGAGGTCACGCAGGATGTGCAGCTGTTCCATGGTGGCCTAAAGCTAGAAGGCCTCGTAGCTTTGGCCACCGTGCGCGAGTGGCTAACCGATCGTATCGGCCTGAGTCCCGCGGTGCAGACGCACCTGCTGGTCACGATCATCGTCCTCGCGGGGCTCTGGGTTCTCGAGCGGCTGGTGCTCGCGGTCGTGTACCGGCGGGTGACGGACCCCTGGACGCGCTACCACTGGCGCAAGAGCGTCACCTATCTCTTCCTCGCGATCGGCGTGCTGGTCATTGGTCGCGAATGGCTCGAGGGATTCAAGTCGCTTGCCACGTTCCTCGGACTCGTCTCGGCAGGCATTGCGATCGCGCTCAAAGACCCCCTCGCGAACCTCGCCGGGTGGGCGTTCATCGTCTGGAGCCGGCCGTTCGAGGTCGGCGATCGCATCGAGATCGCCAAGCACAAGGGGGACGTCATCGACGTCCACCTGTTCAAGTTCACGCTGAACGAGATCGGCGGGTGGGTAGACGCGGAGCAGAGCACGGGACGCATCGTGCACGTCCCGAATCAGCAGGTCTTCACCGAGGCCCTCGCGAATTACGACAAGGGCTTCAAGTACATCTGGAATGAAGTGCCGGTGGTCGTGACCTACGAGAGCAACTGGAAGAAAGCGAAGGAGATTCTCACGGGGATCGCGTTCAAGCACGCCGAACATCTCACCGCCGAGGCGGAGCGCGATCTGCTCGCCGCCTCACAGCAATACCTCATCAACTACAAGAAACTCACGCCGATCGTGTACACCAACACGACGTCGTACGGCATTCTCCTCACGATTCGCTATCTGATCGAGCCGCGCCGTCGCCGGGGTACCGTCTCGGCCATCTGGGACGACATCCTCACTGAATTCGGCAACTCGAAGGACATCGAGCTCGCCTACCACACCGTTCGATCGTACAGCAATCCGATCGAGGGGAAGATCGTCGGTACGCCGGAGCAGCCCGCCTAACGCACCGCGGTGCCGTGCTCGACCACGGCCTTCACGAGGAGATCGAAGTCTTCGCGCCGGCTGCGGTGATTCGTGATGGCGACGCGAATCGCGAACTTGCCATGCAACATCGTCTGCGACGGAATCGCCAGCCCGCTCTCCTGGATGCGCAGGAGGATTTCCTTATTGATCTCGTTCAGCCGATCCTCGGACACCCCCGGTACTGTGAACCGGAAGCACACGACGTTGAGCGGCGCCGGCGCGAGCAGCTCCAGGCGGGGATGCTTCGTGACCAGCCCGGCGAGATAGTGTGCCTGGCGGACGTTCTGATGGATCAGCTGCGCGAAGGCGTTCAGTCCGTGGGTCTTGAACGACATCCACACCTTCAACGCGCGAAATCCTCGTGACAGTTGGACGCCGCGCTCGGCGAAGGGAAACCCGCCCGCGGCGATGCCGCGATCGAACGACGCGAGGTACGCGGGCGTCACATTGAACGTGGCGCGATGCGCCTGCTGATCGCGCACCAGCGTGCACCCCGCCTCGTACGGCATGTACAGCCATTTGTGCAGATCGAATGCGACGGAGTCGGCTTGCTCGAGACCGGCGACCAGCGGGCGCAGATCGGGCACCAGTGCCGCGAGCGCGCCGAAGGCGCCGTCCACGTGAAGCCACAGTCCCTCATCGCGCGAGATCTGTGCGAGGGCGCGCAGGTCGTCGGTAGCGCCGGTGTTGACGGTGCCCGCGTTCCCGACGATGCAGATCGGCCGGCGACCCTGGGCCTTGTCCGCGGCGAGTGTTTGGCGTAGCGCACCCAGGTCGATCGTGAATTCGGCAGTGACGGGTATGCTGCGCAGCGCCTCATGGCCGAGGCCGAGCAGCTCGACGGCTTTTCGTACGGACGAATGGGTTTCCGTGGAGGCGTAGACCGTGAGTTGTGGTGCTGCGCCGTTCTGCAGGCCACGTTCGCGGACGTCGAATCCCGAGCGCGCGTTCCGCGCGACCGCGAGCCCCACGAGGTTCGCCATCGAACCGCCGGAGACGAGCAGCCCGTGGGTGCCCGCCGGCATGCCGAGGAGCTCGACGAGCCAGCCGATCACCTGATTCTCGACCACGGCCGACGAATCGTCGAACTCGGCGACCTGCGGATTCATCCCCGAGGCGAGCATATCGGCGAGCATGGCGAGCGGTGTGCCGGTGCCGATCACCCAGCCCCAAAAGCGCGGATGGATATTGCCCGTGGGATAGGGAAGCACGTCGCGCTTGAACTCTTCGTAAACCGCGCTCGCGGAAGTCGGCTCGCGCGGCACGGGGCCCGCGAGCCGCCTGCGCACGTCGGCAGGCACGGGACGCCACACCGGACGCTCGCGTGCCGTGCGCAGGAACTCGAGCATCTCATCGACCATCTTGTGACCCAGGAGTCGCAGCTCTTCCCACCCGCGCTCATCGGCGGGGTCGAGGCTGATCTCCGGCGATGAGGTCGTAGTGCTCGACGAAGGGCTCGAGCTCGAGGAGGAAGTCGCGGTCTTGCGGGAAGTAGCGGGCTTTCTCATAGTCCTCTCCGGCAAACCGCCGGATTGCATCGAGTGATTCCCACAACGACACGAAGGTGAACTCGGCGCGATCGTTCTGGATGCGTCTCAGCACATAGACGCCACGATTGCCGGGGGTGGCGTGGCACTCGCGCACGCCAGTCTGGTCGAGATAGGCAGCGTACTCGTCGGCGCGCGCTGCGGGTGTGACGCCGTGCCAGACCCGCGCGATCAACGTCCCCGGCTTAGAGCCGGTCGAGTGTGGGGACCGTGCGCTCATTGCGGACGTTGCCCGTGTTCAACGTCGATTTGGGCTCGAATAACAGCACGTGCGTCTCCTCATCGGCCACCGGCAGGTGCTCCACGCCGCGTGGAATGATCGCGAACTCTCCCGGCCCAAGCACGAGATCTCTGTCCCGCAATTTGAGGCGCAGCTTGCCTTGAACGACGAAGAACAGCTCATCTTCCTTCTCGTGATGATGCCATACGAATTCGCCCTTGAGCTTCACCAGCTTGACGAGGCTGTCATTCACTTCACCTACGATCTTGGGACTCCAGTGGTCCTGAAACTGACCGAACATCTCGGCCAGGTTGACCGTGCGGGGTTTCATGATGCGCGCTCCAAGACGGTTCTTGTGTCGACGACAGTGGAGAACTCGCCATGAAGGTCGGCGAGGGCGACATTGTGCAGCAGCTCGGATCCGTAGCGCTTTCCGTCCGGTCCCGTGTTGTCGAATGTCGCCGTGGCATCGGACACGACGTAGGTCGTGAAGCCCAGGTTGCCCGCCATCCGCGCCGTGGTCGATACGCACATGTTCGTTTGCATGCCAACCAGCACCAGAGTCGTGACGCCGCGATGGCGCAAATTCTCTTCGAGCGTTGTGCCGATAAATGCGCTGCTGACTGACTTCTGCACCACCAATTCCCCGGGAAGCGGCTTCACCTCTTCCTTTATCTCGACGCCGGGCTGCCCCGGCCTGAGCGGCGACTGGGGCTCACGCGACAGGTGCTGCACGTGCACGATCGGGCGTCCGCTGTGGCGCCACGCGTCTTGCAGCCGGGCGATATTGCGCTCGAGGTCCGGATTGTTCCGGTTATACCGCTCCGCGTAGACGTCCATTCCTTTCTGGACGTCGATGATCAGGAGGACGGCGTCATTGGGGAGCGACGTCATGTGCTGGCCTCGGGCTCGGGATTGACGGGCGCGCCGGCAGGCGAGCCGGCGGGCTGCGCTGTTTCCGCCCGGCCGCCCGCCAGCCCGTCAGCCCGCCGCAGCCTGTGGGAAAGCTGAATCCACACGACCGCTACCAGGATCATGCCCATAGCGACGAACGTGCGCGCCTGGATGGGCTCTTGCAACAGCAACCATCCGAGCAACACGGCGATCACCGGGTTCACGTAGGCATACGTCCCGACGATAGTCGCCGAGGCATGCCGCAGCGCGTACGAGTAGGCGCTGTAGCCAAGGATCGAGCCGAACACCACGAGATACGCGATCGCCCCGATCGCGCGTCCGGTGAGATGCCACGATTGCCATTCACCGAGCAGCGTTCCCACGATCGCGACGGCTCCGCCTCCGACGATCATCTGAAATGCGGCGCCCATGTACGGACTCGCCAGAGTGGGATGGCGCTTGGCGTAAACAGAGCCCAGCGCCCACGACGCGCTCGCGAAGGTCAGGGCAATCGGGCCGCGCTTGTCCGCCGCGAGAATCTCGGCCGGTGTGGCGCCCACGAGCAGCAGAGTTCCCAGGAAACCCAGCACCAGTCCGGCGATGACCCGCCAGTTCAGGTCCCCGGAGCCGCCCGGGATGAGGGCATCGAAGAGTGCGGTCCACATCGCCACCGTCACAACGAAGATGCTGGCGATTCCCGAGGCGACGTATTGCTCCGACCACACCACGAACGCGTTCCCGCCGGCGAGCAACAGCACGCCGACGATCGTGAGCGTACGCCAGTCGCTGCGACGGGGCAGCGGATCGCCGAGGGCGCGAGCGAGCGCCAGCAGGATGAGCCCGGCGGCGAAGAAGCGAAGGCCGGCGAACAGGAACGGCGGGAGCTCCGTGACTCCGATCTTGATCGCGAGATACGTGGAGCCCCAGAAGACGCAGACGACGAGATACGCGATGAGCGCTTTGCCCTTGAGTGCCCCCCCCATTAGTCGGGCTCCGTGGGAATGAAGCCCGACTTTTCGAAAACGGTTGAGAGGACGATGGTCGTGCGTGTGTTCATCTGCGAATTCGGGCCGCGCAGGTCGCGGAGGATTTCCTGTACGCCTTCGAGGTCGGGCGCGACGACTTTCAGGATATAGCAGTCGTCGCCCGCAACATGATGACACTCGAGGACGCCGGGATGCTTTTCCATTTCCCGCATCCGCGGCTCGTCGCCGACGTAGTCGCTCGATCC
Organism: Gemmatimonadota bacterium; assembly: GCA_003221895.1. Classification (GTDB taxonomy): domain Bacteria; phylum Gemmatimonadota; class Gemmatimonadetes; order Gemmatimonadales; family GWC2-71-9; genus 20CM-2-65-7. Next base: position 104,123 of record QHUJ01000115.1, read on the forward strand.
GTAGCGCACCGCGACGAAGGCCGTCACCGGAAGCCCGACCTTGGCGCGATCGAGCTGGACGCGATAGCCGCGGATGTACCCGGACTCTTCGAGTCGCTTGACTCGCTCCATGATCGCCGGGCGGGAGAGACCGACTTCGTCCGCGACCGCCTGATAGCTCGCGCGTCCGTCTTGCGCGAGAATACGAAGGATCCGTCGGTCAGTCGCGTCGAGCTCGGTCTTGGCGGGCATTTAGGAAGCTCCTGAGATGTTCTCTGAACGCTTCGTAAGCTTACCCAGTTTCCTCCTTACGGAATATCCGGTTTTGCCTCCCAAATTGTCCTTTCAATAGGACACGGGTAGTATTCCGCATGCGACCCGCCCCCGCGCGCCTCGAGTCCCTTCGCACGCTGGTTCGCAGTTATCCCTCAGTTCTGCTTGGGTATTCAGGCGGCGTGGACTCGGCGTTTTTGGCCGTGGTTCTGCGGCAGGAATTGGGGCGCGGCCGCATGCTGGCCGCCATCGGTCGCAGCCCGTCGTATCCCGACGCACAGTGGCGCACGGCCCGTGACGTGGCCGAGCAGTTCGATGTCCCGCTCCTCGAGATCGACACGTACGAGCTCGAGGACGCGAATTACCTCGCCAATCCCACCAATCGCTGCTTCTACTGTAAGACGGAGCTCTGGACGCGGCTGGTGCCCCTGGCTCGCGAGCGTGGTCTGGCGGTCGTATGCGACGGCACCAATGCGGACGATCTGGGGGAGCATCGGCCGGGACGGGCCGCAGGCGTCGCCGCGGGGATTCGCTCCCCACTGGCCGATGTCGGATTCACCAAGACGGAGATTCGCTCGGCGTCCCAGGAGCTGGGTTTGCCGACATGGGACGCGCCTGCGGCGCCGTGCTTGTCGAGTCGCGTGCAGTACGGTCTCTCGATCACACCCACGCGCTTGAAACAGGTCGAAGCGGGTGAAACGTATCTGCGTGAGTTGGGCGTTGTCGGCGATCTGCGGGTGCGCCATCTGGGTGACGCGGCGCGGATCGAGGTCGAGACGCGCTGGATCCCCTGGCTCGAGGAGCGGCATGCGACGATCGCATCGCGTCTCGTGGCACTTGGTTTCGCGCGAGTTGAGATCGACCCGCGCGGCTACCGCCGGGGGAGCCTGTTAGAGCCTTCATCGCGCTGAATTTTCCCGAGCGACTCAGGCAGGAGTTGTGGGACGCGCTTGTGCCGCTGCGGCAGGGTCGCGATACACTCCCCGTGAAGTGGGTAAGACCCGAGAACATTCATTTGAGCCTCAAATTCCTGGGCGACGTCGACGACTCACGCGAGGCCGAGCTGCGGTCGGCCCTGCAGCGCGCCGCCGGCCACCGCTCCGAGCCACGACCGCTGAGTTTGCAGGTCACCGGATTCGGAGTGTTTCCCGATTACCGTCGCCCGCAGGTCCTGTGGGCCGGCGTCGCCCCCGATCCTGCGCTCGAGTTGTTGCAGCACGGCGTGGAGCAGGCGTTCGAGCCCCTCGGCTTTCCGGCGGAAGCACGCGCGTTTCGTCCCCACGTGACGCTGGGCCGCTCGAGTCGGGACGCGCGCCCGCGCGACTTCGCCGGCCTCGAGGCCACGCTCGAGCAGATCCCGTTCGATCGCACTGTGACCGTCGGCGAGTTGGACCTTGTGCAGAGCACTTTGCGACCGGACGGACCGGTGTATCAGGTGAAATGCCATGAACGGTTGTCTTAAGGGCCTCTTTCGTCTCGGCTGCGCGGTCGCCATCCTGGCTGTGATCGCCCTGATCTATTGGTTTCGTGAGCCGATCATGCAGACCGGTGCCCGCTGGTTTGGGGGGTCCAAAGCGCTGCCGCCCGTGGCCGATACGGCGGTCGGCGCGCCCACGCCCTCCGCGACGGCCACCGGGCAAGGCAAGTTGCGCAGCCTCGGCGCTGCGGGTGGCCCCGACTCCGTGATTCTCACACCCAATGAGATGGCTTCGCTCATCGGGGCGGGAATCGATTGGAACGTGCGCAAGATGTACGACTCGATGCGCGTCGAGCTGCAGGAAGGGAAGCTCGTGGTGCATGCGCGCCTGGACACGCGGTCCCTCCCGCCCGGGACGCTGGGCCCGTTCTCGGGGATGGTCGGGCCGCGCGAGCCGTTGCGGATGGGGGGCACCGTCTCGATCGAACGCCCCGGCACCGCGCGCTTCAAGATCCAGGATATCAGCCTGCGCGGCATCGACTTCCCCGGTCCCCTGGTGAACTCGATCGCGAAGCAGATGGCGGGGGCATCGTCGAATGGAGCGATTCCCATAAAGGTGGATCCTGCCGTGTCCGACGTGGCGGTCCATCCGACCGGTGTGGTGCTGTACCGGAATCGGAGAGGAGGGGTGGCGCGGTGAGCCCCCGCCGCGTGATGATCGTGGACGATGAAAAGGGCATCCGTGAGGCGTTGAAGCAGGTGCTCGAGTATGAGGAAATCGAAGTCCAGGTGTGCGCCTCGGGTCATGAAGCGACCCGCGTCTATCCCGACTTCAAACCGCACCTCGTGTTTCTCGACGTGAAGATGGAGGGGATGGACGGGCTCGAGACGTTGAAGCGGCTGCGCCAGCTCGATGCGCAGGCGCAGGTCGTGATGATCTCCGGGCACGGCACGATCCAGACTGCCGTCGAGGCCACGCAGCTCGGTGCCTACGATTTCCTGGAAAAGCCGCTCGACACCGATCGCATCCTGCTGACGCTGCGGAATGCGCTGCAGCATGTCGTACTGGTCAACGAGAACGTGCGACTCAGGCAGGAAGTGCGGGCGCAGTACGAGATCGTCGGTTCGAGCAAAGCGATTCGTCAGGTGATCGGCCTGCTGGAGAAAGTCGCGCCCACACCTGCCCGCGTGCTGATTACTGGCGACAACGGCACGGGAAAGGAGCTTGTCGCTCGGGCGATTCACGCGCTCAGCCCGCGTGCGTCCGGGCCGTTCGTCGAGGTGAACTGCGCCGCCATCCCGAGCGAGCTCATCGAAAGCGAGCTGTTCGGCCACATGAAGGGGAGCTTCACCGGCGCGTTCGCCGACCGCGCCGGGAAGTTCGAGCTGGCGGACGGCGGCACGCTGTTCCTCGATGAAATCGGCGATATGAGCCAGTCGGCCCAGGCCAAGGTGCTGCGGGCGTTACAGGAAGGCGTGATTTCCCGCGTGGGATCGGGCAAGACGCTCCCGGTGGACGTGCGCGTGATCGCCGCGACGAACAAGAACCTGGGTCACGAAATCGAGCTGGGCCGGTTCCGCGAGGATCTGCTCTATCGTCTCAACGTCGTGCCCCTTCACGTGCCCTCGCTGCGCGACCGGCGCAGCGACATTCCGCAGCTGGTCGCCTATTTCACCGCCGAGTTGACGCACGTGGGGTTGCCGGCGAAGGAATTCGAAACGGCTGCAGTCGAGCGGCTCACGGCGCATGACTGGCCGGGCAACATCCGCGAGCTCAAGAACGCGGTAGAGCGGCTGCTCATTCTGGCCGCAGGACCTACGGTGACGCCGAGCGATGTGGAGAAGCTCGTGGGAAGGGGTGAAGCGGGAACAGGGAAGGGCATGGGTGGCGGCAGTGGGGGGGGTAGCCTGGACGGAGATGCAACTTGGCTCCGCGCCGCCACGTTTGAAGAGTTCAAGCAGGCCGCCGAGCGCGCTTTTCTCCTCCGCAAGTTGCAGGAGCACGACTGGAACGTGTCGGAGACCGCGCGCACATTGCAAATGCCGCGGAGCAATTTGTACAAGAAGATCGAGCGGTACGGTCTCGCTCGGAGGGAAGGGGGGGGGTAGTGGTCGACAAAGAGAAGGAACGGGACTGGGATCGCGAGATGCGCGAGGTGGACAAGCTGCTCGCGAAGCTTCCCGAGGCGGACCCCACTCTCGGCCGCGGGTACCCCACCGGACGACCGTCGCAGGGCGGTATGCCCACGGCGCGCACCACACCCGCCGTCTCCGGCGGGACGCGCAGCGTCGCCTCGACCTGGGTGCGTCTCGGGCTGACTCTCTTGCTCGGCGTGGGGATGTTGATGTGGCCGTATTCGCACGTGTGCGGTGCGCGACTGCTGTTCTACGGCATTGGCGCGGGCACGCTCGTCGTCGCTGGGGTGTGGAGCGCGTTCACCTCCTGGAGGCATCGCCAGGGCTTCGCGCACCTTCTTTCTATCTTAGTTATCATCTTGGGGCTGGTACTTGTTATGGGTATTGTCCTCCCCCGCATCGGCTATGCCGGCCAACAGGCCGTCTGGTTTTGTCCCGAACCGCACAAGTAAACCATGACTGAAACGTTCAAGAACTTCATCGCCGGCGAGTGGGTGGCGCCATCGACCGGCGAATACTTCGAAAACCGCAATCCCGCGGACTGGAACGATGTGATCGGTCTGTTCCCGCGGTCCGGTCCGGAGGATCTCAAGCGCGCCGTTGCGGCGGCGAAGAACGGCTTCGCGAAGTGGTCCAAGACGCCGGCGCCGGTCCGCGGCCAGGTGCTGCAGCACGTCGGCCAGCTGATGGTCGAGCGCAAGGACGCCATTGCGCGGGCGATGACGCGGGAGATGGGCAAAGTGGTGGCGGAGACGCGCGGCGATGTGCAGGAGGGAATCGACACGGCCTTTTACGCCGCGACCGAGGGGCGGCGCCTGTTCGGTCGCGTCGTGCCGTCAGAGCTGCGCAACAAATGGGCGATGAGTTATCGCCGCCCGATCGGTATCGCCGGGTTGATCACGCCGTTCAACTTTCCGCTGGCGATCCCTACGTGGAAAATGTTCCCGGCGCTGCTGTGCGGGAACGCGGTGATCTTCAAGCCCGCGGAGGACGTTCCGCACACGGCGCATTTGCTGGTCGAGGTCCTGCTGGAAGCCGGGCTTCCGCCTGAAGTGATCCAGCTCGTGCACGGTCAGGGCTCCGTCGTCGGCCGGGCGCTCGTCGAGCATCCCGAGATTCCAGTGATCTCCTTCACGGGCTCCACCGAGACGGGGTCGGTCATCGGCGCCACTTGCGGCAAGATGCACAAGCGACTGTCACTCGAAATGGGCGGCAAGAACGCAATGATCGTGATGGAGGACGCCGATCTCGATCTCGCGCTCGACGGGGTACTGTGGGGCGCGTTCGGCACAACGGGGCAGCGGTGTACCGCCACGAGCCGGCTCATCCTGCATGAGAAGGTTCACGACAAGTTCGTGAAGATGCTGACCGATCGCGCAGCGAAGCTGCGACTCGGCCCCGGGCTCGACGACAAGACCGAAGTCGGCCCCCTGATCCACGAAGAGGCGCGCCAAAAGGTCGCCGAGTACGTCGATATTGCAAAGAAGGAAGGGGCGAGCGTTGCGCTGGGCGGCAAGATCCCGCAGGGAGACAAGCGGCTCGAGTGCGGCTGGTTCTACGAGCCGACCGTCATCGCCGGCGTGAAGCCGGGGATGCGGGTCGAGCAGGAGGAGATTTTCGGTCCCGTGCTCGCGGTTTTGAAGACGAAGGACTTACCGGAGGCGATTCGGATCAATAACGGCGTGAAGTACGGACTCTCGAGCTCGCTCTACACGCGCGACGTCAACGGCGCGTTCCAGGCGATGACCGATCTCGACACCGGGATCACCTACGTGAACGCGCCGACGATCGGCGCGGAGGCCCATCTCCCCTTCGGCGGGGTGAAGCAGACCGGCAACGGACATCGCGAGGGTGGGTGGGAAGTGTACGACTTCTACTCGGAGACCAAGACCATATACGTCGATTTCTCCGGGCACCTGCAGCGAGCGCAGATCGATACGGAATTCAGCCCTTGACGGCGCCGGAGTAGCGGGGCTAGACTACCGCCACAACTGAAGACTCGTGGTGATTTGCCGCGTATTGCCGCCACGTTAAACAATGTGCTAAAAAGCGATTCGCCCGCGGCATTATTTGTCCGGGCGATGGCATTTCAGAGGGAATCGCTTTCCCGCGGCCGCTCACTTGAGCGGTCGTTTTCGTTTCGGGGGTGGACCATGCCCGTCGTCCCTGCCAGTCGAGTCAACGCCCTCTCGGGCGAAGGCGCGTTCGAAGTGTTGGTGGCGGCGTGCCGCCTCGAAGACGCCGGCCGCCACGTGGTCCACCTCGAGATCGGCGAGCCCGATGGGACGACTCCTCCCCACGTGGTCGAGGCAGCCGTCCGCGCCCTGCACGACGGCCACACCCGTTATGTGAACCCGGCCGGGCTGCCCGCGCTGCGTGATGCGATTGCCGCGTCGCTCGCTTGGCGCGGGGTACGCGGGCCTGGGGCAGAGAACATCGTCGTCGTTCCCGGGGCCAAGCCGATGGTCTTCTACGCCCTCCTCGCCGTCCTCGAACCGGGCGACGAAGTGCTCGTCCCGGATCCCGGCTTCCCGATCTACCCGTCGGTCGCGCGGTTCGCGGGGGCAGTTCCCGTCCGCTACCCGCTCGATGCATTGGGCGGACTGGACGCTGAGCGCCTCGCACCTCTCATCGGGCCGCGCACTCGCGCGTTGGTCCTGAATCTCCCCGGGAATCCCACCGGCGGTATCGCCACGACCGATGCTCTGCACGCAATTGCCGAGCTCGCACTGCGTCACGACCTCGTTGTGATCTCCGACGAGGTGTACGGCCGGATCCGGTACGACCGGAGCGCGGACAGCATCGCGGCGCTGCCGGGCATGCTCGAACGCACCGTCGTCGTGGACAGCTTCTCGAAGTCCTACGCGATGACGGGCTGGCGGCTCGGCTTCGGCGTGCTGCCGGCAGCGCTGGTCGAGCGGGTGACGACTCTCGTGGTCAACGGCACGTCCTGTACGCCGCCGTTTGTGCAGCTGGCTGGGCTCGCGGCGCTCACCGGGCCACAGGACGCTGTGACGGCGACGGTGGAACGCCTCGAGCGTCGGAGGGACTGGCTGGTTGATGGGCTGAATAGCTTGGCGGGTATCCGCTGTGGGCGGCCCGCCGGGGCGTTCTACGCGTTCCCCGATGTGCGGCAAGTCGAGGAGCGGGCGGGACTATCGACGGAGCAGCTAGCCGCGCTCCTGCTCGACGCGCACGGTGTGGCCGTCCTGCCGGGTACCGGCTTCGGGCCGGGCGGGGCAGGACACCTGCGCCTGTCGTTCGCCGTGCCGGCGGCCGATCTCGATCTCGCCCTCGAGCGGCTGCGCGAATGCGTCAGCGACCTCGC